>DASWYL010000072.1:0-46722 GCA_036404995.1 Sphingobium sp.
TAGGTCAGTTCGCACTCCGCGACCAGCGCCAGCGTGTTGGCGAACATCTCGTCGCTTTCCGTCGGGAAGCCGGCGATCAGGTCCGCACCGAACACCATGTCGGGGCGCAGCCGGCGGACATCTTCGCAGAAGCGGATCGACTGGTCGCGCAGATGGCGGCGCTTCATGCGCTTGAGGATCATGTCGTCGCCGGCCTGCAGCGAAAGATGGACATGCGGCATGAGGCGCGCGTCTCCCACGATCAGTTCGAACAGCCGATCATCGATTTCCACGCCGTCGAGCGAGGATAGACGCAGGCGGGGCAGGGCGGGCACCCCCTTGAGGATACGCTCCACGAGCTGGCCGAGGGTTTGCTCGCCGGGCAGGTCGGGACCGTAGCTGGTGACGTCCACGCCGGTCAGCACGACTTCCTGCACCCCTTCGTCGACTAGGCGCTTGACCTGATCGACCACCGCGCCGGCCGGAACCGAGCGGCTCGGCCCACGCCCAAAGGGGATGATGCAGAAGGTGCAGCGATGATCGCAGCCATTCTGCACCGTGATGAAGGCGCGGACGCGGTCGGCAAAGGCCGCGAGAAGCTGCGGCGCCTGCTCGCGGACCGCCATGACGTCACTGACTCGGGATTTCTCTTCACCCGATCCGTTCGCTTCGAGCGGGACGTGCTTTGCGAAATCCGCCTTTTCATGGTTGCCGAGCACCAACGAGACCTCGGGCATGGCGGAAAACATCGCCGGATCCGTCTGGGCTGCGCACCCCGTCACGACGATCCGCGCGTCCGGCCGCAGCCGATGCGCGCGCCGGATCGCCTGGCGCGTCTGGCGCACGGCCTCGCCGGTCACCGCGCAGCTATTGACCACGACCAGATCGTCCCGCGATCCCAGCTGCTGCCGAATGGCTTCGCTGTCGGCGATGTTGAGCCGGCAACCGAGCGTGATGATTTCCGGACCGGTCATGCCGGAAGCGGCGCCAGCGCCTCGAAATCGATGGTGCCGTCGTAGACGTGGGTTGCCGGGCCCGTCATCGTGATGCGTCCACCCGGTGTCCAGTCGATGACCAGGTCGCCGCCCTCAAGGCTGACGCGGACCGGTCCATCGCAAAGCTTGCGGCGGATCGCGCAGACAGCCGTCGCACATGCGCCGGTGCCGCAAGCCCGGGTGAAGCCGGCGCCGCGCTCCCAGACCGTCAGACGAATATGGTTGGAGCCGATAACCTGCGCGAAATTGACGTTCACCCGCGCCGGAAAGAGCGGATCATGTTCGATCTGCGGGCCGAGCGTCGCCATGTCGATCGCACCGAGATCGTCGCAGAAGAATACGACATGCGGATTGCCGATATTGGCGGCGGACGGGGCGGGAAGATTGTCCCAGCTCACCGGCATGTTCAGCGTATCCATCGCATAAGCCAGCGGGATTGCCTGCCAGTCGAACCCGGGCTCGCCCATGTCAACGCTGACCATGCCATCCCGGGTCCGTGCATCGAGAATACCCGCCTTGGTCTCGATCTTCACGTCGCTGCCGACGAACAACGGAACGCAGCGCGTTGCATTGCCACAGGCTTCGACTTCGCTGCCGTCCTGGTTGAAGATGCGCATCGCGACATCCGCCTTGTCCGACGCACCGATCAGGATGAGCTGGTCGCAGCCGATGCCGGTCCTGCGATCGGCGATGGCGCGCGCGAGCGCGCCGGTCATCGCGACCGGTCCGTCACGCTCGTCGATCACGACAAAGTCGTTTCCGAGCCCGTGCATCTTGGCGAACGGATAGTCCATGGCCGGGCATGTAGGGCCGCGACCTTGCGAAGTCCATAAGGTGGGGCTTCAGTGCTCTCCAGGGGCAGGCAGTGCGAGATAGGCGAGCCGCCGCACCTCGATCCTGCCGCGCACGACCGTGTCGAGGATAAGGCCGGTGAACATGCAGAGCGAAGCGAGGATGACAAGGCCGGTCGCAAGGATTGCAGTCGGGAAGCGCGGCACGAGCCCGGTCTGCAAATAGGTCATGACCAGCGGGATTGCGAGAATGATGCCCAGCAGGGCGAGCATCGCGCCGAGCAGGCCGAAAAACTGGATTGGCCGCTCGATCCGGGAGAGGCGGATGATCATGTTGAGGATGCGCCAGCCGTCGCGGTAGGTGGAGAGCTTCGACACTGATCCCTCTGGCCGCGCGGCATAGGCGGTGACCATCTCCCCGACCGGCATGCGCAGTTCCAGTGCGTGGACGCTCATCTCGGTCTCGATCTCGAAGCCGGTCGAGAGGATGGGAAAGCTTTTCACGAAGCGCCGCGAGAAGATGCGGTAACCGGAGAGGATATCCGTGAAGGTCCGACCGAAAATCTGTGCCAATATGCCGGTCAGCAAAACATTGCCCAGCCGGTGGCCCCGGCGATAAGCGGCCTCGACCTCGGACTTGCGCGCACCCACGACCATATCGAGCCGGTCGGCGATCAGCATCTCGATAAGCCTGGGCGCCACGGTGGCGTCATAGGTCGCGTCGCCATCTGCCAGCACATAGATGTCCGCCTCGATATCCGCGAACATGCGGCGGACGACATTGCCCTTGCCCTGCATGCGTTCGGTCCGGACGACCGCACCTTCCGCCGCGGCGACGAGGCAGGTCTTGTCGGTGCTGTTATTGTCGTAGACGTAGACGGTGGCGTCCGGCAGCGCCGCGCGGAAAGCCCGTACCGTCTCGCCGATCGCGCCTTCCTCGTTGTAGCAGGGCAGGAGGACGGCAACTTTCAACGCATCCGGTCCTTCGTTGCAGGCTCTCTTAGAATCATGGTCGGGGAGACAGGATTCGAACCTGCGACCCTCTGCTCCCAAAGCAGATGCGCTACCAGGCTGCGCTACTCCCCGACGTGGGCCCGCTTAGACAAGGCGGGCTGTCATGAAAAGAGGGGCCGCACGTTTCCGCGCAGCCCCTGCTTGCATCAACCGGCCTCAAGGGCCGGAAGAGGATTACTTGGCAGCGTTGGTCGCAGCGTTCGTGGCGTTGGCAGCCGCGTTCGTGGCGTTCGCAGCGTTGTCGATCGCGTTGGCGCTGTTCTCGACTGCGTTGGTGGCTTCGTTCGAAGCGTTGTTGGCTTCGGCGGCCGGCTTCTCGCCGCACGCGGCCAGGCTCATCAGCGCAGCAGCAGCGCAGGCAACAGCAAACTTCTTCATTATTTGGGCTCCCATAGCATTTTCGCGTGCCCTTTTGGGTGCACGTCTCGCGCCCTTTAACGTGTGCAACAGCGAAATCAAGGGCTATATCAACCAAACAACTTGGCAATCTCGCCCTTTAAACTGGGGTCCGAGAGCTTCAGCCGACATTTGCCAAGACCCGCCGCCTCGGCTAACCGGGCGCGGATTCTCTCACATCGTTCAGCATCCCAAGAGGACCGATTTTCCATGGCCGTCCAGTACAGCTTCGTCATGAAGGGTCTGACAAAGACCTTCCCCGGCGCGCAGAAGCCCGTCTTCAACAACATCCACCTGCAATTCCTGCCGGGCACCAAGATCGCCGTGATCGGCGTCAACGGCGCGGGCAAGTCAACGCTGATGAAGGTGATGGCCGGTATCGACACGGAATATCAGGGTGAAGCCTGGGCGGCCGAAGGTGTCACCGTCGGCTATCTGCCGCAGGAACCACAGCTGAACCCCAAAAAGAATGTCATCGAGAATGTGAAGGACGGCGTGCGGGATGTCGCCGACCTGGTCGAGCGCTTCAACAAGATCAGCGAGATCATGGGCGATCCGCCGGAAGATGCCGATTTCGACGCGCTCATGACGGAAATGGGCGAGTTGCAGGAAAAGATCGATGCGGTCGACGGCTGGACGCTCGATAACCAGCTCGAGATCGCCATGGAGGCGTTGCGTTGCCCGCCGGGCGACTGGTCGGTCGAGAATCTCTCGGGCGGTGAAAAGCGCCGCATCGCGCTCTGCCGCCTGCTGCTCGACGAGCCGACCAACCACCTCGACGCGGAGAGCGTCCAGTGGCTGGAGAAGCATCTGGTCGACTATCCGGGCAATGTGATCCTCGTCACCCACGACCGCTACTTCCTCGACAATGTCGTGGGCTGGGTACTTGAGCTCGATCGCGGCCGCGGCATTCCCTATGAAGGCAACTATTCCAACTGGCTCGAAGCCAAGGCCAAGCGCCTGGAGCTCGAGGAGCGCGAGGATGCGGGGCGCCAGAAGGCGATCAAGGAAGAGCTGGAGTGGATCCGGCAAAGCCCCAAGGCCCGCCAGACCAAGAGCAAGGCCCGTATCCGCGCTTTCGACGAGCTGGTCGAGAAGCAGGAAAACCGTGCACCGAGCAAGTCGCAGATCGTCATCCAGACCCCAGCGCGCCTGGGCAGCAAGGTCATCGAGGCTAATGGCATCAGCAAATCCTATGGAGACAAGCTGCTTTTCGAGAATCTGAGCTTCCTGCTTCCGCCGGGTGGCATCGTTGGCGTGATCGGCCCGAACGGCGCAGGCAAATCGACTCTCTTCAAGCTCATCACCGGAGTCGAGAAGCCAGATAGCGGTACGATCGAGATCGGCGAGACGGTGAAGCTGGGCTTTGTCGACCAGAGTCGCGACGATCTGGACCCCAACAAGAATGTCTGGGAGGAAATCTCGGGCGGCCATGATCTCATGACCATCGGCAAGCACGAGATCCAGACGCGCGCCTATGTCGGTGCCTACAACTTCAAGGGCGTGGATCAGCAGAAGAAGGTGGGCCAGCTCTCGGGCGGCGAACGCAACCGCGTCCACATTGCCAAGATGCTCAAGGAGGGCGGCAATGTCCTCCTGCTCGACGAGCCGACCAACGACCTTGACGTCGAGACGCTCCGCGCGCTCGAGGATGCACTGGAGAATTTCGCGGGCTGCGCCGTGGTCATCAGCCACGACCGCTTCTTCCTCGACCGTCTCGCCACGCATATCCTCGCCTTCGAGGGCGACAGCCATGTCGAATGGTTCGAGGGCAATTTCCAGATGTATGAGGAAGACAAGCGCCGTCGCCTGGGCGACGCCGCCGACCGCCCGACCCGCCTCGCATACAAGAAGCTGACGCGATAAGTCGAACGGGACGGGAACGACGGGAGGACAAGCGTGAGCCAGAAATCCAATCCCGCCTCGCCTTTCGTCATTCGAACGGGAGCGCAGGACGAACGCTTCGACATGGCACTGCGCAATACCGGCTTCGACGGGGCGCGGACATCGACCGCGCCGCCGATTGCGGCGAGCAGCTTCACCGGCGGGCCGAGCAGCACAGAGACGGCGATCGCCCTGGCGCGGCGTGACTGGATTCTCGGTGCGATGGAGCGCCAGCGGCAAGTCTCCCCGGTCGCCGCGGCGCTGATGCGTTGCGAGGATCTCTCCAGCGAGCAGTTCCGCGACCATTTCTATGCAACGAGCCGCCCCTGCGTGATCGCAGGCGCCATCGCGGATTGGCCTGCCTTGGCCAGATGGACACCGGACTATCTCCGTAAGACTGTCGGCGACGCGCCCGTTGAATTCCAGGGTGGCCGCGACGAGGCCGGCGACTTCGAGCTTGCCAAGGATCGCCACAAGCGCGTTGCGCCATTCGGCGCCTATCTCGACCTGATCGAGAACAATCCGGGCAACGATGCCTATGTGACCGCCTATAACAGCGCCGCGAACCAGGCCGCCTTTGCGCCGCTTATGTCGGATATCCGGCCCATTCCAAGCCTGCTCGGACCGGGCGACGGGATGCTCTGGGTTGGCCCTGCCGGCACGTTCACGCCGCTCCACTTCGATCTGACCAACAATCTCCTCATCCAGATCACCGGCCGCAAGCGCGTAATGCTGGTCTCGCCCAACCAGACCAGGCTCATGGCCAATCGCCGCCATGTATTCAGCGACGTCCACGATCTCGAGGATCCTGCCTGCATGGCCCGCCAGCCCCAGGCGAAGGACGTGCGCCCCTATGTGGTGACGCTCGAACCGGGCGACATGCTGTTCATCCCCGTCGGCTGGTGGCACCAGGTGCGTAGCCTCGACTTCAGCGTGATGATAACCTGCACCAACTTCCTCTGGCCCAATGACGCCTGGCAGGATTTTCCGTCCGAACAACGCTGAGCGCTGCTTGTGGACCCCGCGAACTCAGTTTGTTAGCTTGAGTCCCGGCGGCAATTGCTTGCGGGGGCAAGGGGATGACCATCTATCATTATATCGTGTTGGGCCTATTCGTGGCGTTCATCATTGCCGACCATCTCGGCAAGCGGACCGTCTTTCCCGATGTGCGCTACTGGCGCCTGATGGGCATCACATCGTTCGTCCTTTACTTCGCCATCGGCACCTTCGCGCCTTTCGTCTGGGACGGCTTCCTCGGCGGGCACCAAATGTTCGACGGCAGTAGCCTGCCGTTCTGGGCGCAGGTCGTCGTGGGGTTCCTTGTCGTCGAGTTCGGCATCTATTTCTGGCATCGCACGATGCATGCCTTTGACCCGGTCTGGCGCCTGACACACCAGATACATCACTCGGCCGAGCGCATGGACATCTGGGGCGCCTATTATTTCCATCCCGTCGATATGGCCGGCTGGGCGCTGTTGAGTTCGCTTTGCCTCGTCTGGATCGTGGGCCTGACGCCTGGAGCGACCCTGATCGTCGCGGTGCTGGCGACCATTCCGGGCATGTTCCAGCACGCCAACTTCAGGACGCCGCACTGGCTCGGCTACATCCTGCAGCGGCCGGAGAGCCATCTCATCCACCACCAGCGCGGCGTTCACGCCTATAATTATGGCGATATCCCCCTGCCGGACATGATCTTCGGCACGTTCAAGAATCCGCGGGAGTGGGACGGGGAGAACGGCTTCCATGAAGGCTCCACCTGGCAGCTGCGCGAGATGCTGCTGTTCAGGAAGATCAGCTAGACGCGAACCAGCGACCGCTCGCGATCAGGGTCAGGTCGCCGACCGGCCGGGTGTAGACATAGGTCCATGCCCGTCCGCCACCGATCAGGTCGATTTCGGTTCGTTGATATTCAGACGCTTCGGGATTGCCCGGGTCACAGTCTTCATATTGGTCGAGCAGCGCCCAGAGCCGGGAATCATCGAAGGCAATCAATTCGCCATGGACGATGTTCTCACCGCCGAGCATCAATCCGGGATAGTCGCCTAGATCGTAGAGCCGGCCGTGAATTTGCCCTTCACCGAGCCACTGGGTGCTCTGCGCCAGCCCCAATCGTTCGTAACCGACCTGTCCGCGGCGCAGATGGCCGTACACGAACAGCCGGAACCGCTCACTCATACGGCGCGAAGGTGCCGCTGGTCTCGTCGAGAATATGGAGCACGCCGTCGGAAATGGCGAAGAAGGCGCCTTTGAGCGCAAGGCTGCCGGTCTTTTCCTTCTCGGCGATCCACGGGAACGTACGCAGGTTCGCAAGGCTGACCTTGACCGCTTCCTGTTCCATCGCCCGGCCTGCAACGCGGCCGCGATCATCGCCATGAACCGCCACAACTCGAGCTCGTGCATCGTCAAGCATCGAAATCCAGCTCGCGATGAAACCACCCTCGCCAGGAGGAGCGCCGTGCAGGTCCTGCGTCAGCGCCGCGTTGCATCCGCCGCATAGGCCGTGACCCATGACCAGCACTTCCTGTACGCCCAGGATCTGCACCGCGAATTCGACCGCCGCCGAAACGCCATGGCGGCCCGGGCTGGTCTCGAACGGCGGCACCAGTGCGGCGACATTGCGCACCACGAAGATCTCGCCCGGACTGGTGTCGAAAATCTCGGTGGGGTCGACGCGGCTGTCCGAGCAAGCAATGACCAGGACACGCGGGCTCTGCCCATCCTTGAGTTCCTCCCAGCGCGCGCGTTGATTCGACCAGCCCGTCGCCCTGAACCGGCGATAGCCTTCCAGCATGTCCACGAACGTTACCATGGTGAAGTCTCTGCCGCAGAAGATCGGGACTGGCAAGCGCAAGGCAGGGTCGCTATCTGGGCGGCATGAACGATCTCTCCTCCGATCCGCAGGGATTGAAGCCGCGCAAGCCGGACTGGATCCGCGTCAAGGCGCCGGTGAGCGCCGGCTATCAGGCAACGCGCGATCTCATGCGCGCCAAGGGCCTCGCAACTGTCTGCGAGGAAGCGGCCTGCCCGAATATCGGCGAGTGCTGGACAAAGAAGCACGCGACCGTGATGATTCTGGGCGACACCTGCACGCGGGCCTGTGCCTTCTGCAACGTGAAGACGGGCATGCCGCTGCCGGTCAATCCGCTCGAACCGCAGAACCTCGCCGATGCGTGCGCCGAGATGGGCCTTGAGCATATCGTGGTGACATCGGTCGATCGTGACGATCTCGCCGACGGCGGGGCGGGGCAGTTCGTGAAGGTCATCGAGGCGCTGCGCCGCACGACGCCGAATACCACGATCGAGATCCTGACGCCCGACTTCCGCAACAAGCACGAGGCCGCGGTCGAGGCGATCGTCGCAGCGCGGCCGGACGTCTACAATCACAATCTCGAGACCGTCCCGCGCCTCTATCCGACCATCCGGCCGGGCGCGCGCTATTATGCTTCGCTGCGCCTCCTCGAAATGGTGAAGCGGCTGGATCCGTCGATCTTCACCAAGTCCGGCATCATGCTGGGACTGGGCGAAGAGCGGCTCGAAGTGCACCAGGTCATGGACGACATGCGCTCGGCCGACGTCGATTTTCTCACCATGGGCCAATATCTGCGCCCGACGCCGAAACATGCCGAGGTCATCGAGTTCGTAACCCCGGACGGATTCAAGGCCTATGGTTCGATTGCCAGGGCCAAGGGCTTCCTGCAGGTCGCTTCCAGCCCGCTCACGCGGTCAAGCTACCATGCCGGCGATGACTTTGCGCAGATGCGCGCGGCACGCGAGGCCCTGCTGGCGAAGAAGGCGCGCAATGCCCCGGCATGAAGAGGTAAGGGTGCTGCCCTATACCGCTGAGCAGATGTTCGACCTCGTGTCGGACGTCGCCTCCTACCCGCAGTTCCTGCCATGGGTGAGCGCGATCCGTATTCGCTCCAGCAGTGAGACCGAGATGCTTGCGGACATGATTGTGGGCTTCAAGAGCCTCAGGGAGACCTTCACCTCGCGCGTCGTCAAGGAGCGCCCCGGCCATGTCCATGTCGATTATATCGACGGGCCGCTGAAACATCTCAGCAATGACTGGCGTTTCGAGAATGACGGGCAGGGCGGTTGCCTGGTCCATTTCAGCGTCGATTTCGGGTTCAAGAACCGGCTGTTCGAGATGATCGCCGGGCAGATGTTCGATCGGGCGCTCAGGAAAATGACGAGCGCGTTCGAGGCGCGCGCGGCCGAGCTTTATGCCGCGCCGTCCGGCTCGGGCAGCAGCAATTCGAGCGCGCAAAGCGCTGCCTGAAGGCGGATTGAGGCACGGCCCTCATCGGGGAAGCGGCGTAGGTCGGCCACCACGTTCTCGCTGTCATTGCCCTTTTCGGCCCGCGCAAAGACCACTGTACCGACTGGCTTCATCTCGCTGCCGCCGCCCGGTCCGGCAATCCCCGTGATCGAAACCGCGATATCCGCGCCGCTCTTGGCCAGCGCGCCTTGGGCCATGGCCCAGGCTGTCGCGATCGAGACTGAACCGAATGTATCGAGGACGTCGTCGCTGACCCCGAGTATGTCGTGCTTGAGCGTGTTGGAATAGGTAACGAAACCGGCTTCGAACACCTCCGAGGAACCGGCAATCTCGGTGAGCGCAGCGGACACAAGGCCGCCGGTGCAGCTCTCGGCGACAGCGATCCTGCGGTTCAGCGCCTTGTTTCCTTCGATCACCCTGCGCGCCAGCGACACGAGGATTTCGGGTAGGAGCGTCTGGGGTGACTCCGCATTTTCAGGCATCACGGCAACTTGCTCCAATCACTCCGGAAAAGCCAAGACCATTTACGATGTTTCGCATCAGGCGTTCCCGGGCAAGCGAACGGTTGCCACGGCCTGGGCCGCGATTCCTTCGCGGCGACCAGTGAGGCCGAGCCGTTCGGTGGTGGTCGCCTTGACGCTCACATGATCGACAACAACACCCATGATCCCGGCAAGCCGGGCCCGCATAGCCTCGCGATGCGGGCCGATCTTGGGTGCCTCGCAGATGATCGTGAGATCGACATGATCGATAATGCCGCCCCGCGCCGCGACGCGGGCTGCAGCGAAGGCGAGGAACTTGTCCGAACTGGCGCCGCGCCATTGCGGATCCGAGGGCGGGAAGTGGCTGCCGATATCGCCTTCGCCCAGCGCGCCCAGAATCGCATCCACCAGGGCATGGATGGCGACATCGGCGTCGCTATGGCCGGAGAGGCCATGACTGTGGGGCACGAGGATGCCGCCGAGCCAGAGCTCTTCGCCTGCCTCGAGCCGATGCACGTCGAATCCCATGCCGGTGCGCGTAACGAGATTCTGTGACAACAGGCGCTCCATGCGCTCATGATCGCCGGGAAGCGTGATCTTCTCAAGCCGCGCATCGCCTGCGACCAGCGCGACCTCGTTTCCGATCGCGCGGACCATCTGTGCGTCATCGGTCGGTTCATCGGGAGCGGTCCACGCCGAATGAGCGGCGAACAGCGTCTCGAAGTCAAAGGCTTGCGGAGTCTGCACGCGCCGCAAGGTCGAGCGATCGACGACATTGCCGGCCATCTCGATCAGCGTATCAACCACCGGCAAGACCGGCATGGCAGCCGATGCGCCGCTGTCCAGTGCGTCAAGGAGTCGGTCGATCACATCCGCGGCAAGGCCGGGGCGGGCGCTGTCATGCACGAGGACGCGGCCCGGCGTGTTGGCATCTCCAGCGAGGAAGGCGAGCGCCCTGGCAACAGAGTCCCGACGCGCCGCGCCGCCCACCGTGAAGCGGATCTTGTCCGCAAGCCCACCCAGTGCCTCACGCGCCGCGACCTCACCGTCCGGTGCAACGACCAGTAGCACATCATCGATCCGGCGATGCGCGAGAAAGGCTCCAACCGAGTGCGCCAGCACGCTCTTGCCGCCAAGCAACCGATATTGCTTGGGCGCATTTCCACCGCTGCGCGAGCCGCTGCCGGCAGCCAGGATAATCGCGGTGATGCGAGGGGCGGTGCTCATCGCGCGCCGCATAGCCGAGCCCTTGCTTGCCGACCAGCGGCTTTCGCGCTAAGGGCGCTGCCTGTTTTTTAGGCAATCGATCGCTATATTGAACCGATGACCAAGCTCGCCCCCATCCAGATCGGCCCGGTGACCATCGAATCGCCGGTTGTCCTCGCGCCCATGACCGGCGTGACGGACATGCCGTTCCGAACGTTGGTGCGGCGCTATGGCTCGGGCCTCAACGTGACCGAGATGATCGCATCGCCGGCGATGATCCGCGAGACGCGCCAGTCGCTTCAGAAGGCGGCCTGGGATGCGGTCGAGGAGCCGGTTTCGCTCCAGCTCGCCGGCTGCCAGCCCTCCGAAATGGCTGAGGCCGCCAAGCTCAATGCCGATCGCGGTGCCGCAATCATCGACATCAACATGGGTTGCCCGGTCAAGAAGGTGGTCAATGGCGACGCCGGCTCGGCGCTGATGCGCGACCTCCCGCTCGCCGCCAGCCTCATCAAGGCGACGGTCGAGGCGGTCGATGTCCCGGTCACCGTCAAGATGCGCATGGGCTGGTGTCACGAAAGCCTCAACGCGCCCGAGCTTGCCCATATCGCCGAGGATCTCGGCGCGAAGATGATCACGGTCCACGGCCGCACCCGCAACCAGATGTATCGTGGCGAGGCGGACTGGGCCTTCGTCCGCAAGGTCAAGGACGCCGTAAAGCTCCCGGTCATCGTCAACGGCGACATCTGCTCGATCGCGGATGTGGAGATAGCGCTCGAACAGAGCGGCGCAGATGGCGTGATGATCGGGCGTGGCGCCTACGGCAAGCCGTGGCTGCTTGGGCAGGTCATGCATTGGCTGAAAACGGGCGAGACGCGGTCCGATCCTGATCTTGCCGAACAATATGCCCTCATCGTCGGCCACTATCACGCGATGATGGCCCATTATGGCGAGCAGACCGGCGTTAACATGGCCCGCAAGCATCTCGGCTGGTATACCAAGGGTCTGCATGGCTCGGCCGAATTCCGCAATGCCGTGAACCAAGTTCCGGATGCCGCGACGGTGCTCGACATGCTCGCGCGCTTCTACGAGCCGCTGATTGCGCGGGGCGAGACGTCCGTCGAACCTGTACGGAATGCCGCCTGAGAGCCACCTGACGGCCGGCCTTACGGCGCGGTCTCAACCGGGCGAATTGCCCAAGAACGCGCTCGACCTCATCTCCGCCCATCCGGTGGCCACTTTGCTCATCGACGGCGATGGTCGCATCGCAGTCGCCAATGCCCGGGCGGAGTCGCTGCTCAACATGGCGCGCTCAGCCCTGCTTGGCAGCGCAATCAGCCACGTCCTGCGCATCGACGACCCTCAGATGGACAGCGCGATCTGGACCACCGACAAGCCGCTCTCGGCCTACGACATCCGCGTCCATGCGGGCCGCAACGAGGCGGTCGACATGGACGTGCTCATCAATCCCTTGTCCGACGACGATCGCTGGCGCGTGGTGGCGCTGCATGTCCATGGCCAGAGCCGCGCCATCGGCATCCGCCGCTCGTCGATGGGCGCGCGATCCGCGACTGGCGCCGCCGCCATGCTGGCCCATGAGATCAAGAACCCGCTTTCCGGCATTCGCGGCGCAGCACAGTTGCTGGAGGGCGACACCAAGAAGGCGCTGCGCCCGCTCACCAAACTCATCGTCGACGAGGTCGATCGGATCGCGGCCCTCATCGACCGTATGCAGCATTTCACGAGCAACCTGCCTCTCGAATGCCGGGCCGCGAATATCTATCCGCTGCTCGACCGGACGCTGGAAATTGCCGAGGCTGGCTTTGCCCGCAATTGCCCGATTGCGCGCAACTTCGATCCCTCGCTGCCTTATGCCTTGGTCAATGGCGATGCCTTCGTCCAGATCATGCTGAATCTCGTCAAGAATGCCGTGGAGGCCGTCGACGGCATCGAGGGCGGCAAGGTGCAGGTCGCGACCGCCTATCGACATGGTCTTTCGGTCATGAGCACGCGCGGCAAAGGCACGGCGCCACTGCAGATCGAGATCCAGGTCATCGACAATGGCCCCGGCGTGCCGGAGAGCATACGTGACGTGCTGTTCAATCCGTTCATATCCAACAAGCGCAGCGGACAGGGACTCGGGCTCGCGCTGGTCGACAAGCTCGTCAGGGACATGAACGGCCTGGTGCAATATGAGCGCGATACGGCCGGCGGCCGCACGATTTTCCGGGTTCTGCTGCGGATGGAGGGAAGCTGATGTCGCGGCTCACCGGGAAGGTTCTCGTAGTGGACGACGATCCCGCGATCTGCGTCGTGATCGCCGAGGCGCTCAAGCGCCAGGGTCATGTTGTCCGCACGGTCGGCTCGATCGCCGAGCGCCGTGCTGCGCTCGCCGCCTTCAAGCCGGACCTGCTCGTTACCGACGTGATGCTGCCCGACGGCGATGGGCTCGACGATGTCAGCGAACTGATCAAGGCCGACCCGCAGCTCAAGGTCATCATCCTCTCGGCCCAGAACACGCTCAACACGGCCGTGCGTGCGACAGGGCAGGGCGCCTTCGAATATCTTCCCAAGCCTTTCGACCTCAACGAGCTGACGCGCGCCGTCGCCGAGGCGCTCAGCATTCGCGCCAGCGGCAGCGCAGCCGAAACGGATACCGGCACGGTCGGAGAGGAAATGCCCCTGCATGGGCGCTCGCCGCCGATGCAGGAGGTTTACCGCACGATCGCACGCGTGGTCGGCAACGATCTCAACATCCTCGTGCTCGGTGAATCCGGCACCGGGAAGGAACTTGTCGCCGAGGCGATCCATAATCTGGGACCGCGTCGCAGCTTCCCCTTCGTCGCGATCAACATGGCCGCGATCCCGCGCGAGCTGATCGAGGCGGAACTGTTTGGCTATGAAAAGGGCGCGTTCACCGGAGCGCTGGCCCGGTCGGCGGGCAAGTTCGAGCAGGCTGAAGGCGGCACGCTCTTTCTTGACGAGATCGGCGACATGCCGATGGAAGCACAGACGCGCCTGTTACGCGTGCTCCAGTCCGGCGAAGTCACGACGGTTGGCGGCACGCGGCCGGTGCGCGTCAATGTCCGCATCATTGCCGCCACCAATAAGGATCTGCCCGCGCTGATCGTGGAAGGTCGATTCCGTGAGGACCTGTTCTATCGCCTGAACGTCGTGCCGATCCGCTTGCCAGCGCTGCGCGAACGCACTGGCGACGTACCATTGCTCGCCCGCCATTTCCTGGAACTGGCCGCCCAGAATGGCCTGCCGCGCAAATCGCTTTCGGACGAGGCGGCAGCGCTGCTCGAACTGCACGACTGGCCCGGCAATGTGCGCGAGCTGCAAAATCTCATGCAGCGCCTCACCGTACTCACACGCGACAAGGAGATCGGCGTCGATCATGTTCGCGAGATGCTGGCGATCACGGGCGCCGCGGCGCCAGGTGCCCGCGCCGCCGGGACCAGCGACCTGCGTGACGCTGTGAGCCGCTGGGCGCGCGACCAGCTAGCCGTAGGTGGCGGGGCCGCATTTGCCGACGATCTCCACGAGCAGTTGCTTGCGGTAGTCGAGCCTGTGTTGCTTCGTGAGACCTTGTCGGCGCTCGATGGCAACCAGATTCGCGCTGCGGCCACGTTGGGGATGAACCGCAACACCTTGCGCAAGAAGCTGACTCATTATGACATTGATCCGGCGGCGCCCCTTCGCGGATAATCTTGTGCCGCTAAGGTGAATTCGAGTTCACATAATTGTTGAACTACGCGTGTTTTCAGCAACACTGACATGTTGTAAGCATGTCACGATGGATCAGGTTACAGGCCTGAAAGGCTCTGCCCAGACAGAGGGCGAGGGGCCGAATATATTGCGTCGACTCGGCAAGCTTGCCGAGCCGCTAGTGCTGCTTTTGCTTCTGCTCACCGCCGGCCTGACCTGGTGGTTCGTCGAACAACCCAACCAGCATCAGACGTTGCTCAGCGCGCCTATCGTTGCGCTGCTGCTCGTTCTCAATCTCTTGCCGGCGCTCGCGTTGCTGGTTCTCGTCGGCCAGCGTATCGCCCGTTATCGCGCCGCCCGAAGCCTCGTCGGCGGCGACGGTCGTCTGCATGTTCGCCTGGTCGCGATCTTCTCCGTGATCGCCAGCGTGCCGGTGCTGCTCGTGGTGATTTTCGCGTCGTTGCTGTTCCAGTATGGCGTTGGCTTCTGGTTTTCGTCCGATGCGCGCTCGATGCTGGAAAATGCGAGCGACCTCGCGCGCGGTTACTATCAGGACAATCTGCGCGAAGTGGGTGACGAGACCATCACGATGGCCAGCGATCTGCGCGACTATCTGACGGAATCGAAAATCACGAGCCAGGCCTTCGCCGAGGGCTATGTCTATCAGGTCGCGACCCGGAAGCTGAACCGCTCGGCGATTATCGAGATCGGCAAGGATGGCGTCGCCCGCACGGCAGCAACAGTCGACCCGGACAAACGCACAGCAGCGGATGTGATCACCAAGGATGTCATCAAGCGGCTGGCTGCGGGTGAATCCGTCGTGGTCGAGCCCAAGCCCGACCAGATCCAGGCCGTGGTGCAATTCTATCCGAATTCGCAGACCTATCTTTACGTGGCCCGCAATTCCAAGGCGTCGGCGTTCCGACAGATGACCTTGGCCCAGCAGGTGCTGGCCAATTATGAGGACTTCACCTCACAATCCCGCCAACTCCAGCTCACGTTCAACATCGCTTTGTTCCTGGGCGCACTGATGCTCGTGGGCATCGCGGTCTGGATTGCGTTGGTCGTGGCCGATCGCCTCGTGCGTCCGGTCGGCGAGCTGGTCGATGCGGCAAGGCGGGTCACCGCCGGCGATCTCTCCGCCCGGGTCACCGATCCTCACACGCGCGACGAGATCGGTACGATGGCGAGCGCCTTCAACCGCATGACGCAACGGCTCGAGGCTCAGACCAGCGCGCTCGTTTCAGCCAACAACCAGCTCGCCAATCGCCGTGCCTTCATCGAGGCGGTGCTCTCGGGCGTCAGCGCCGGTATTCTTTCGGTCGACCAGAATGGCGTCGTGCAACTGCTCAATGTCTCGGCCACCGACCTGCTCGCCAAACCCGGCGTGCAGCCCGTCGGACGGCCGCTCACTGAACTCTCGCCCGAGCTGGCCGAGTTCATGGCGTCGGGCAAGGACAACGACATCATCCAGATTCGCGTCGGGCCCGAAATCCGCACGCTGGCGGTCAAGGTGGTGGCGGATGCCGGCAACCGCGTGATGACCTTCGACGACATCACACAGCAGCTTCTCGACCAGCGCCGGGCGACCTGGGCCGACGTGGCGCGGCGAATCGCGCATGAGATCAAGAACCCGCTGACGCCGATCCAGCTCGCAGCGGAGCGGCTCGAGCGGCGCTATGCCAAGGAAATCACCTCGGATCCCGGGACCTTCCGCCGCCTCACTGATACGATCATCCGCCAGGTCAGCGACCTCCGGCGCATCGTCGATGAATTCAACAGCTTTGCGCGCATGCCCAAGCCGGTCTTCAGGTCCGAGGCGATGATCGACATCGCCCGGCATTCCATGTTCCTGCACGAAGTCGCGCATCCCACGATCGCGTTCCGTTTCCAGTCGGACGAGGACGATATCGCTATGATCTGCGACCGCCGGCAGATTGCGCAGGCTCTGACCAATATCGTGAAGAACGCGGTCGAAGCCATCGAGCAGCGCCACCTGGCACAGACGGCGCCTGACGCTGCCGAGAGTTCGCAGGAATCACCGGTCGGCCACGTCGTCATGTCGCTTGCCCGGACCGAACACGAACTGCTGCTTGCGGTTGCCGACGATGGTATTGGCCTGCCGGCAGACCGCGACAAGATCGCAGAACCCTATATGACGACACGCGCTAAAGGGACGGGCCTTGGCCTCGCGATCGTCAGGAAGATTGTCGAGGACCATTTCGGCACGATGAGTTTTGCGGATGCGGAGGGCGGCGGCACGGTCGTGAGCCTGCGCTTCGACATGGAACGGTTGGCCAGACTCGCCGAGGGGAGCGGCGATGGCCAGGATGACGTAGTGAGAGAGAGTTCGCATGGCGCTTGATGTTCTGATCGTTGACGATGAAGCCGATATCCGGGAACTGGTGGCTGGCGTGCTGGAGGATGAGGGCTTCGAGACGCGCCTCGCGGGCGGTAGCGATGAGGCCCTTGAGGCGCTCGCGGCCCGGCGGCCGTCCCTTGTATTGCTCGACGTCTGGCTGCAGGGCTCGCGGCTCGATGGCCTGGAACTGCTCGAGGAGATCAAGCGCCGCGACGCCAGCATTCCGGTGCTGATGATCTCGGGCCATGGCAATATCGACACGGCCGTCGCGGCGATCCGCAAGGGCGCCGTCGATTTCCTCGAAAAGCCGTTCGAATCGAACCATCTGCTTCATGTCGTCGGCCGGGCGACCGAGACCGAGCGGCTGCGGCGCGAAAATCAGGTCCTGCGCGCGCGTTTCGGCCAGGAAGAGGAACTGACCGGGACGAGCAACGCGATCAATGGCGTGCGCGCCACGATCAAGAAGGTTGCCGGCACCGGCAGCCGCGTGCTCATCACCGGGCCGGCCGGCGTCGGCAAGGAAGTCGCCGCGCGCATGCTCCACAACTGGTCGGGCAGGGCCGATGGCCCCTTCATCATCGTCACCGCCGCGCGCATGGAGCCGGAGCGGGCCGAAGAGGAAATGTTCGGCATAGAGAGCGAGGATGGCGTCGTCCGGCCCGGGCTGCTCGAACAGGCCCATGGCGGCACGCTGTTCCTCGACGAGATCGCGGACATGCCGATGACGACACAGGGCAAGATCCTGCGCGTATTGACCGACCAGAGCTTCACCCGCATCGGCGGGCAGCGGCAGGTCAAGGTCGACATCCGCGTGATCTCGGCGACTGCGCGCAATCTCAAGGAAGAGATCGAGGCACGGCGCTTCCGCGAGGATCTCTATTATCGCCTCAATGTGGTGCCGCTCGGCATTCCGCCGCTCGCCGAGCGCCGCGACGACATCCCGGCGCTGGTGGAGCATTATCTTGCGCGCTTCGCTGCCGAGCGCGGCCTCCCGCCGCCGCGCATGGCCGCCAATGCCATGGCCGCGCTTCAAGCCGGCGAGTGGCCGGGCAATGTCCGGCAGCTGCGCAATGTCGTCGAGCGCACGATAATTCTGGCGCCCGCCCAGCATGAAGGGGCGATCGAGTTGGACATGCTCCCCGCCGAGGCGTCGGGCGGGGGCGATGATGTCGGTCTCTCCAGCGCGATCATGGGCGCGCCGCTGCGCGAGGCTCGCGAAAATTTCGAGCGTGAATATCTCAAGATCCAGATCAAGCGCTTCTCGGGCAATATTTCTCGCACGGCAGCCTTCATCGGCATGGAACGCTCCGCGCTGCACCGGAAGCTCAAGTCATTGGGGCTCGGCGACACGCGCGACAACTGAACGGGTGCTTTAGGAGATAATTGTGCGTTGCGACAAAGTCTGTGGATTTTGCCGGAGAAACCTATTAACCTTGGTGTTGCCGCGGGTGGCGGCAATGATTTGAGACGTCAAGTCATGACGCAATGCGGGCAGCGACCCGCCAATAAACGGAGTAACAAATGGCAGAAAAGCTCAATAACCTGCAGGATATCTTCCTGAACAGCCTCCGTAAGAGCAAAACTCCGGTGACCATGTTCCTGGTCAAGGGCGTTAAGCTTCAGGGGATCGTGACCTGGTTCGACAATTTCTCTGTGCTTCTTCGCCGGGATGGACAAACACAACTCGTCTACAAGCACGCCATCTCGACCGTGATGCCCGCTCATCCGATCGATCTTGCGAAGATCGAGTCGGCATTCTCCGCCAATGACCGCAAGCCGAAGCTCCTTCAGGAGATCTTTCTTTCTGCGGTGCACAAAACGAACAATCCGGTCACCATGTTCCTCGTGAACGGCGTCATGCTCCAGGGCGACATTTCGGCCTTCGACCTGTTCTGCATGCTTCTGCAGCGCGACGGCATCGTCCAGCTGGTCTACAAGCACGCCATCTCGACGGTTCAGCCGACCCATCCCCTTGACCTCTCGACCGAAGGGGAGGATCCCGAGCTGGATTGAGCAGCAACGGGACCTGAGCCATCGCACATTTTACCGAAAGGGAAGAGGTTTCGCGCGGCGCGCGCGCTGTGGTCGTCCATGCAGAACTGGGTGGTCGACAGCGGCGCGACGTTGCGGCGCGGCTCGAGGAGGCGAGGGGGCTCGCCCTCGCCATCGGCCTCGACGTCCGGGAAACCCATGGCTTTCGCGTGCGCCAATCGCGTCCTGCCACCTTGTTCGGCGCGGGACAGGTCGAGCAGGTCGCGGCCCACGTCGCGATGGAGCAGGCCGATCTCGTCGTCGTCGACAACAGCCTGACGCCGGTCCAGCAGAGCAATCTCGAAAAGGCCTGGAACGCCAAGGTCATCGACCGCACGGGCCTCATCCTCGAAATCTTCGGTGAGCGTGCCGCGACCGCGGAGGGGCGTTTGCAGGTCGAGTTGGCCCATCTCGATTACCAGGCCGGCCGTCTCGTCCGTAGCTGGACCCACCTTGAGCGGCAACGCGGCGGCTTCGGCTTCCTCGGCGGCCCCGGCGAGACGCAGATCGAGGCCGACCGACGCATGATCCGCGATCGCATGTCGAAAATCCGCCGCGAACTGGAGCAAGTGACGCGCACCCGCGGCTTGCATCGCGCCCGCCGCCAGCGCGCACCCTGGCCGGTGATCGCGCTGGTCGGCTATACCAATGCCGGCAAGTCGACGCTGTTCAACCGGCTGACAGGGGCGGGGGTCCTGGCGCAGGACATGCTCTTCGCGACGCTCGATCCCACCATGCGGCAGATTTCTCTACCCGGCATCGACAAGGCTATCCTGTCCGACACGGTCGGTTTCGTTTCGGACCTGCCGCACCAGCTCATCGCCGCCTTTCGCGCCACGCTCGAAGAAGTGCTCTCCGCCGATCTCATCCTGCACGTCCGCGACATCGCCCATCCCGACACCGAGGCACAGAAAGCCGACGTTCTCGATGTACTCGGCGAACTTGGCGCGCTACCCGCCGGAGTCGATGGCAACGAAGCCGGTCCGGCTGTCATCGAAGTCTGGAACAAGGCCGATCTCGTCGCCGATCCCGAACATCGCGCGGCGATCGAGGAGCGGGCCGCGCGCGAAGACAATGTCATTGTCGTTTCAGCTCTGAGCGGCGCGGGCGTGAGCGATCTCCAGCGCGCCATGGCCGATCTGCTGGGGGAGGGCCATCGGCGCTATGAAATTTCCGTCGATCCCGCCAACGGTGCTGCGCTCGCCTGGCTGCATGCCCATGGCGAGGTTGTCGACCGGGATGTCGCCGAAGACGGCACGATCCTCATGTCCGTGCGGCTCGATCCGGCGGATTGGGAGCGTTTTTCGCGGCAGTTCAGGTAGAAGAAGCCACGCGTTCGGCCGCCTTCACTGCCTGCCACAGCGCTTCCTGCTCGTCGAGCGCCAGGTCCGGGAAGGGCACGGGGCCGGCCATGGCCTCCATTGCGCGGAAGCGGCGTTCGAACTTGAGGTTGGCGGCCCGCAGTGCTGCCTCGGGATCGACCTTGTGATGACGGGCAAGATTGGCGGCCACAAAGAGCAGGTCACCAATCTCTTCAGCGACATGCTCCGGCGTCGCGGCGGAAGACAATTCCTCCAGTTCTTCCATCAACTTGTCTTGCACTGCTGAGACGTCATTCCAATCGAATCCGACGCGCGCAGCGCGTTTCTGAAGCTTTTCCGCTCGCGCCAGCGCGGGCAATCCGATTGCCACGCCGGCTAGTGCCGATTCATCGCCATCCGCCTTTTCCGCCCGTTCTTCTGCCTTGATCTGCTCCCAACCCGGCGATGCATCGCCATCACCAAAGACATGCGGATGCCGTCGGATCATCTTGTCACAAATCGCTGTAATCACGTCGGAAAGCGAAAACGTTCCGGTTTCCTCCGCCATGCGGCTGTGGAACACGACCTGGAGCAGCAGGTCGCCAAGTTCATCCTTGAGCGATGCCATGTCATTGCGTTCGATCGCGTCGGCAACCTCATAGGCTTCCTCGATCGTGTAAGGGGCGATCGACGCGAAGTCCTGCTCGACATCCCAGGGACAGCCTGTCTCGCGGTCGCGCAATCGGGCCATGATCTCGACGAGAGGGGAAATGTCGGGGAGAGAGATATCGGCCGCCTGCTCATCCATCGCTAAGTCCGATAATATATATTATGTTAAATAAGAATATGGACCGGACGGGCTTCTCGGCCTTTTCCAGATGGTGCACCCAACAGGATTCGAACCTGTGGCCTTCGGATTAGGAATCCGACGCTCTATCCTGCTGAGCTATGGGTGCACGCTGCGCTGGCTCTAATGCGTGCTCTCTGGCGGCGCAACCGGCACGATGAGCGGCGTTACGGGTAGGCCTTCCTCCATCATGGCGCGAGCTTCGCGCGCACTGGTCGTCCCGTGGATCAGCGCATGATCGGCTTCGCCATAATGCATGGAGCGCGCCCGTTCGGCGAACTTGTCACCGACCCAGACCGACTTTTCAAGCATTTGGGCCTGGGCCTGCGCAAGAGCGCCGAGCATTTCCTTGAACTGCGCCTCACTGGGCGTGCCATTCGACATCGAGACCGGCGCCGGGGTTTCGGCCGTGCCGCGTTGATTGCCTTTGGCGGCGACGGCTGGCGCCATCACGGCCTTGGCGATATCGGCATTGCCGCAAATCGGACAAGCGACCTGCCGCTTGCCGCGCTGGTCTTCATAGTCGCGGCTTGAGCGAAACCAGCCTTCGAAGACGTGGCCGTGGACGCATTTGAGGTCGAAGCTGATCATGTGGCGTCCATTTTCGCGATCGACCGGCGGTGACGCAAGACGGGAATGCGGGTGCGCACATCATCGATCCCGGCGAGCGGCAGATCGATGAGATGGATGCCGGGCCGATCGCCTGCATCCAGCAACACGTCGCCCCAGGGATCGACCACAAGGCTATGGCCATAGGTCAACCGTCCGTCTTCGTGCTGGCCGACCTGCGCAGCCGCGATCACGAACATGGCATTCTCGATCGCACGCGCCCGCATCAGCACATGCCAGTGCGCCTCTCCGGTCGGCACGGTGAAGGCAGCCGGAATGGCAGCCATGACCGCACCGGCCTCGGACACCGTCTGGTAGAGGGCGGGAAAGCGCAGGTCATAACAGATGGTCAGGCCGAGCCTTCCCCAGGGTGTGTCCGCAACGACCGCCCCCTCTCCGCCCACATAGCTGCTCGATTCACGCCAGCTTTCGCCGCTTGGCAGGTCGACATCGAACAGGTGCATCTTGTCATATCGGGCGCGGATCTCGCCCTGGTCGTCGATGAGATAGGCTCGGTTCCGGCGCTTGCCGCTCGCCGGATCGGCAATGGCGAGCGAGCCAAGCTGCACCCAGATACCCTGCGCGCAGGCGGCCTCACGAACCGCTGCAAGCACCGGGTCTGCCTCCTCAGGCCGGATCACCGCGGCAGACCGGGCGCGGTCCATGTCGAGGCAGCCCGACATCTCGGGCGTGAAGAGCATGTTCGCTCCGGCCGCCTTGGCATCCGATATGGCGGAAACCAGGATCGCGGCGTTGGTGGCCGGATCAATCCCGGCGGTCATCTGCAGGAGCGCGGCACGCATGCTGGTCAAACGCTCGGCGCCTCCAGCAGTGCGTCCAGCTTTCCGGCGCGCTCCAGCGCCGCGAGATCGTCGCTCCCGCCGATGTGGGCTCCATTGATAAAGACCTGCGGCACCGTCGACCGCCCGCCGGACCGGTCGATCATCTCGACCCGCCGGGGGCCACCGAGGCTGATGTCATATTCCTCGAATTCGACGCCCTTCTCGCTGAGCAGACCCTTTGCGCGGGCGCAATATCCGCACCAGTCCTTGGTATAAATCTCAACCCGCGCCATCGCACCAGCTCTTCGGTTTCATTTTCATGCGATTCATGTCGGGTTCGATGGAGCCAAAGTCAATCGCCCGCTTCCCCCGCTCGCGTCCAGCAGATGATCTCGACCCGTGCCGCACCGCCGCTTTTGAGCATGCGCGCACAGGCCGAGGCGGTCGCGCCGGTCGTCCAGATATCGTCGATCAGGATGACGGTCTTGCCTGCTATTCGCGCTTTAGCCTCTGGCGCCAGCGAAAAGGCGCCCTTGACAGCCTTCTGCCGCGCACGTGGCGCGAGCGAGTGAAGCGGCGGCGTGTTCTTCGTCCGCCGAAGCAGCCCGGTCTCAAGCGGCAGGCCGGTACTGCGCGACAGCTGGCGCCCAATGAGTGCGGCCTGGTTGAAGCCGCGCGACCAGATCCTCCAACGATGCAGCGGGACCGGCACAAGGATAGCGTCGGCATCGTCAGGCATGACCAGAATCCGTTGCATCTGCATGGCCATGACGCGTGCAAGGCTGACGCGCCGGCTATATTTGAGCTTGTGCGCCAGCGTGCGTCCGACCTCGCCGTAGCGCATCAACGCCCGGGCCCGTTCAAACGGCGGCGGGTCGGCAAGGCAGGCGCCGCATTGCGCCTCGTCACCCATCGCCTGCGAGGGCAACTCGACGCCGCATGTCCGGCACAAGGGATCGGCGATATAGTCGATCGACTGCCAGCACGGCGCGCAGAAAGCTCCTGACGCACTGACGATATCGCCGCAAGCGGGGCAGCGCGGCGGCAGCGCATAATCGAGCACTGGCCCGAGCAGAGGCTTTGCAACAGACCGGGCCCGCGCGATCCACGTCATATCTTGCTTGTTCCATGTGGCCGAGCGCGGCACAAGCCCGGCCCATGAGCGATCCCACCGCCGTTCCGTCCATTTTCGATGAGTCCCGCCGGGCCATGCGGCGTGATCGGGCGGCGCGCAGCTTCGCCGAATATGACTTCCTCTACGCGGCCATGGCCGAACAGATGCTCGAGCGCCTCGGCGATGTGACGCGCAACTTCAAGAGGGCGCTTGTCATCGGTTGCCCGGACGACCGGCTTGCGGCCGCGCTGCGTAACAAGGGTGTGGCCGTGACCTGCGCCGATCCGGGGCCGGCTTTTGCCAGAGCCGCAGGCGGCGACGCCGTTCGCGAGGATGCTCTGCCTTACGCGCCCGGGAGCTTCGATCTCGTCCTGTGCTGTGGCACGCTCGAGAGTGTCAACGACTTGCCCGGCGCGCTCATCGGCATGAATCGCCTTTTGGAGCCGGATGGTTTGATGCTGGTGAGTTTCATCGGCGCCGGCTCGCTCTCGAAACTCAGAGCCGCGCTGATCGCGGCCGACGGCGACCGTGCCGCCCAGCGCCTCCATCCCCAGGTTGATGTCCGTGCGCTTGGCGACCTGCTGCACCGCGCCGGCTTCGCCATGCCCGTCGCGGATTCGGAGACGCTGGACGTGCGCTATCGATCGCTGTTCAGGCTGCTGGCCGACCTGAGGGGCATGGGCGCCGCGCAATGTCTCGCCTCGGCGCCGCCACCGCTGACGCGCGCTGGACTGGCGCGCGCCACGGAGACATTCGCCAATATGGCCGATATCGATGGCCGTACCGGCGAGCGCTTCGTGATCCTGCATGGCTCTGGCTGGCATCCGGCGCCGACCCAGGCGCGGCCCGCGCGACGTGGCAGCGGAACGGTTTCACTTGCCGAGGCTCTCAAGCCGAAGGGCTAGAGCAGCGCGTCGAGAATCGCGACCAGCGGACGATCCGCAGGCGGCATGTCGAGTGCAAACAGGTCCCGTGTCGCGACCCATTTGGATTGCGGCGCTTCCTGCGGCGTCACGATGCCGCGCCATTTCCGGCAGACATAAAGCAGCAGCAGGAGCGGCCGGTCGCCGATCATGCCGGTCGAGAATGTCGCAGGCGCAAGGCAGGCGACCTCCGTGTCGATCAGCAGTTCTTCGCGCAGTTCGCGAATGAGCGCAGTCTCGGGCGCCTCGCCGGGCTCGATCTTGCCGCCGGGGAATTCCCACAAGCCGCCCATGGGCTTTTCGGGGGGGCGCAGCTGCACGAAAACGCGCGACTGATCGTCCACAAGTGCCGCTGCAACCACGGTTATGACGGTTAAGCCATTCGAGATGTTCTCATTCCACACTTTGTTAAGCGTTCCCTTTTTACAATCCGGTCAACAGCCCGAAGCAGGGGAATTAGACCGTGATCCGTACTCTTCGCAGACTTCTGGCGTCGGACAAAGGCGCAACGGCAGTCGAATACGGGCTGATTATCGCGATGATCGTTCTCGCGATGCTCGCCGCGCTGACAAATGTCGCCACGAAAACCAACGGTATGTGGGGCAATGTCGCAAATGAAGTTACCAACAGTTAACCATGTATTCTTTACATGCTCTTGAAGATGTTAGGACTTTATCAAGAATTGGGGACGTAGGGTGTCGGTCGCTGGCTATATCCAGGGCCGGGTGTTTGCTGAATATGTTTGAGGAGACCTCGCATGACCTTTTTTCGTAAGCTGATCAAGAACAGCAAGGGTGCCACCGCCATCGAGTATGGCCTGATCGCAGCCCTTATCGCCGTCGCCGCCATCGGCGCCATGAGCTCGCTCGGTGGCAAGCTGAAGACGACCTTCAACGGCGTTGCGAACAACCTGAACTAATCCAGTTCGGTTTCCGTAACAGATCCATAAGGGCGGCCGCACCTCAGTGCGGTCGCCTTTTGGTTTTCAGGGACTTGCACGCCCTGCTCCGCCACAGCGAAGGACGCTCTCTTTTGCGACAGCATGGCTGGCGCGCCATTAACCAGACTTGACGTTACGGCATCCTTCCAATTTAGGATTTCGTTAAGGAACTCAGCGTAGCTTTGTGAACACTGGCTCAACATCTGGGTCGGGTGTTTGCTGATCAAAGTCGAGGAGGTCCCCCATGTCCTTCGTGCGGAAACTGGTCAAGAACAGCAAGGGCGCCACGGCCATCGAATATGGCCTCATCGCTGCCCTCATCGCTGTCGCTGCCATTGGTGCCATGAGCACCCTGGGCGGCAAGCTGACCACAACGTTCAATGGCGTTGCGAACAACCTGAACTGAAAATCGGGGTTGTTTCGTCCCTATTCTCTGGAGGCGGTCGCATGAGAGTGCGCCCGCCTCTCGGATTCTAGGACCAATCTCTAGAAAACGACCAGTTTGACGGTCGTGCCCGGAGCCAGGGTCGCGCCCGCCTTGAGTCCGTTCAGCACCTGGAAACGCTCGAGCTGGTGATCGCCATAGGCCATTTGCTTGGCGAGACTGGCAGGCGTGTCCCCTGCTCTGACCCGCACCAGATGAATCTTGCGTGACTTGACGCCGGCCGCCTCCTGGTCCGTCATCCTCGCCATCGAGTTCACGGTGGTCACGAGTCCGCCCATGCTTTGTCCCTGCGGCGTCACAATCATCAACTGATAGGCCGTGTTCGGCGAATAGGCATAGCCTATGATCGTCACGGTCAGGCGCGTGCCCTGGGAATTCGACATGTTCGCACTGCCATAGGAAGCTGCGATTCCGTTGATCGTGGTGCGCTGCAGGGGAATCGCGCCGATCTGGCTCCCCTGCCCTGCCAATTGCTGGAAAAGCCCCTGCACATAGTCGTCAAGGTTGCCCTCATAACGCCCGCCGCCGAACTGCGCCTTGCCTGACTGGCTTGCGATGGTCACGAAATCCGACTGATTGTCGACCGTATAACCCTCGGGAACGGTGAACTTGAGCTTGAGGCCGGGGTGCAAGAACTGCCGGCCGACGACGATACCCTGCGTCGCGTCGTCACCATAGAGCAGCCCCTCGAGATTGCTGATGAACAGCGCCTTGTTGCGCAACGTCGCCCTCGATCCGGTCGAGCGCGCCGCCTGCAAGGCCCGTGCGACGCGCGCGCCGGGATCGGGGTGCGTGCTCGCCCATTCGGGAATGCTGCTCGGCGTCCCGCTGACTTGCCCGTCGAGGGCGGTCTGCGCCGCCAGTGAAGACAGCATGGTCGACAGCGCCGCCGGATCGTACCCGGCCTTGGCGAGATACTGGACACCCAGGTCGTCGGCTTCATATTCCTGCGTACGTGAATATTTAAGCGTCAGCAGCTGAACCCCTGTCCCCACGCCTTTCTGGAGCAGGCCGCCGATCGCTCCGTCACCCGCAACCTGGCCGATCAGCACCTGGCCGAGCACGCCGAGGATCGTGTTGCGAGTCGCCGCGCTCTGGCGCTTCTTGCCGTGCTGGGCGGCGACATGGCCGATCTCGTGCCCGAGCACGCCCGCCAGTTCCGCCTCGTCGTTCATCAGCCCCATGAGCTGGCGCGTCACGTAGACATAGCCACCGGGGATCGCGAAGGCGTTGTTCACCGGCGAATTGAGCAGGCTGATCGTGAAGTCGCCCTGCTGGTTGGAGAGGCTGGACTGGACCGCGATCTTGCGTCCGACCTGGATGACATAGGCCGCCTGCGGCCCTTCGTAGAGCCCGCCGAATTGCTTGAGCAGTTCGGGATGCGCCTTGGCGCCCTCGGCCTTTTCCGACGCGCTCATCGAGCTGACGGTCTGGATCGGCTTGGAGGACTGGGCACCGCTTTGCGGTGCGAACAGCGCAGCGCCGCCGGCCGTCACGAGCAGGGCAGCGCCCCAGCCTATCAAGGATCGTTTCATCGTTCGTTCTCCCCGGACGTGGCTGAGGATAGTCCGAAGCGGTCCGATTGCAACGCCGGACCTTGGCGTGTCAGCCGCCCATCGCGAGGAATTTGTCGGCGCGCTGCTTGCGCAGTTGGTCGGGCTTGAGACCTTCGAGCTCGCGCAACTCAGCCACGATGGCCTTGCGAAGGGCTTCGATCGCCACGGTGGGTTCGCGATGCGCACCGCCGACCGGCTCCGGCACGATCCGGTCGATCACGTCCAGCGCGGCAAGCTGCTGGGCGGAGACCTGCATCGCCTGCGCCGCGTCCGCCGCCTTGTCGGCCGTGCGCCAGAGGATCGACGCGCAGCCCTCCGGCGAAATCACCGAATAGATGGCATGCTCGAACATCAGCACGCGATTGCCCGCCGCCAGCGCCACTGCGCCGCCCGACCCGCCCTCGCCCACGATGACCGCGATCAACGGAACGCCGAGCGCGAGGCAGGCTTCGGTCCCGCGCGCGATCGCTTCGGCCTGGCCCCGCTCCTCGGCCTGCACGCCCGGGAAAGCGCCCGACGTATCGACCAATGTCACCACCGGCAGACCGAACCGGTCGGCCAGCTCCATCAGGCGGATCGCCTTCCGATAGCCTTCGGGCATGCCCATGCCGAAATTGTGCTTCACCCGGCTCGCGGTGTCGTTCCCGCGTTCATGGCCGATCAGCATGACCCGGCGCCCGCCGATCGTTGCAAAGCCGCCGAGGATAGCCTGGTCGTCGCCAAAAGCGCGGTCGCCGGCAAGCGGCACGAAGTCCGAGCACATGGCGGCGACGAAATCGCGAAAATGCGGGCGCTGCGGATGGCGCGCGACCTGCGTCTTCTGCCAGGGCGTCAGCTTGGCATAGAGCTCGGCCAGCATCGTGGTCGAGCGCTGCTGCAGCTTCTCGATCTCGCTGTCGATGTCGATCGAGCCACTGTCGGCCGTCTCGCGCAGTTCGTCGATACGGGCCTGGAGCGCGGCCACGGGCTTCTCAAAGTCGAGGTAAGAAATCATCCCGCGCTCGTTAAGCGCCGGGGCGCTTGAGGTCAACGAGCGGATGGCGCGCATTCACCAGCGCAACGAGCCGGCTCGCGTCGACATGGGTGTAAATCTGCGTTGTCGCGATGTCGGCATGGCCCAGCATCGCCTGCAGGGCACGCAGGTCCGCGCCCCCTTCGAGCAGGTGCGTCGCGAAGGCGTGGCGCAGGACGTGCGGGCTGACCCGCGTGGGATCGATGCCAGCCTCGGCCGCCAGTGCGCGGACGAGCTGGAACAGGCGGACGCGCGAGAGATGGCTGGCTCCGGACGGAAACAGCCAAAGTCCGCCGTCCGGCACATGGACGCGCCATGTCGCGATGGCCGCTCGCGCGCGGTCCGAGATTGGCACGAGCCGCTCGCGCCCGCCCTTGCCGCGCAGGATGAGGTAGGGCCGGTCGGTCGAGATGGCCCGCAGTGGCAACGAGACCAGTTCCGAGGCGCGCAGGCCCGATCCGTAAAGCAGTTCGATCAGGGCCGCGAGGCGCAGGTCGCGTGGATCTGGCGGCGTGCGATCGAGACGCGCCTGGATCGCGCCGAACAGCGCATCGACGTCGCCGTGGCTCAATATCTTGGGAAGCGGCCGGCGCGTCGTCGGCCGCGGAAGGGCGGCCGATGGATTGTCGACGCGAATGCCTTCCGCCTCGAGAAATCCGTAGAAGCCCCGCAATGTCGAGGATTTCCGCGCGAGGCTCGATGCCGATAGCGACGCCCAGCCCTGCGCAAGGCGTCCAAGCGTTGCGCTGTCCGCCGCCGTCAGGTCGCCGATCCGTGCAGCCGCATCCTCGAGGTCGTTGCGATAAGCGAGCAAGGTATTGCGTGCCGCGCCCCGTTCCGCCGCCAGCATGGCCAGATAGCGGTCGATCATGGCCGAATCGGCCCGGCCGACCGGCCGCGCCTCGGCCGCCTCCGTCATCCTGCCCGCGCCATGGCCTCGGCGGCGATCATCCGCGCATAGGGGTCGAGGCCGACCTGTTTCAGTGCTGCGGTAATGAAATAGAGATGGCGCGCGGGGACGGCGCTCCAATCACTGGTCTGCATGCCCACGGCCACGAGCAGCGCGACCGTGCCCTTCTCGCCGCGGCTGGCGGCCGCCATGATTGCGCGCGCCCATTTGCCGCTCGGCGCGGGATTGATGCCCCTGTCCCGAAGTATCTCGGCCCGGTCGGCTACCGGCAGCCGGTCAAGCCCAGCGAGCGCAGCCACCAGCATTTGGCCGATGCGGCCATCCTTGCTCTCGTCCGCACGCACGAAATCGCGAATACGCGCCGCGCTCAGAGGCACGCGCGGCTGCGGTGTGCCGGTGGCCAGCATCGCCCATGAGCGCTGGCGGGCATCACCCTGCAGACCCTCGGCAACGTCGGACCAGCGTGCGGCATTGCGGTCATAGCCCGAGGACAGCATCGCCGCGATCAGCCAGGGCGTGTCGTCGCCTGCGATATTCTCGGCCTTCACGGTCGCCGCCGCCCGCGCAATCACGGGTAGCGCCGCATAATCGACGCCGCCTGGCCCCACGGGACCATTGTCCGCACGCGCACGGCTCCAGAAGTCGCGCATTGCGCCGATGCGTTCTTCGCTGGCTTCTCCGGCATAGGCCGTACGAAGCAAGTCGGCGATGTCCTGCGCCGGCCCTTCCGCCTCGGGATCGCTTGCCCAGGAATCGTAGAATCCGCGCGCCGCCGTGCCCGAGAAGACTCCAAGCCGCGTGGCGGTTACGGTACCGGGCAGTCTCTGCAGCGCTGTCAGCATCGGCGCACGGGCTTCCCAGGCGCGCACTTGCTGACCGACTGTCGCATAAAGCTCGTCGGGGATCGCGACATTGGTCGCCGTCGCGAGACCGAAGCGCCAGGTGGTGAGCCGCGCCACGCCATCCCATTCGATCTTGACCGAGCGGCGGCTGGCAGGTCCTGCACCCACCGTCTTTTCGGCCAGGCGATAGTCGATGCCACGCGCTACGCCGCGCCGTTCGGCCTGGCTGAGGATAGCGGTGGCGCTGTTCTGGTCGCCCGAGAAGGACGCACAGATGGCCTGCGCCATGAACCAGCTCGGCTCATTGGAAAAGTCGCGCGCGCGCGGTAGAAGCGGGCACATGCCCGCCGGATCGGCCGAAGCGAGCAGGGACTGCATGGCGATCGCGTAGAGCCGCCGCGTGTAGCGGTCATTGTCGACGCCTTGGATGAGCAGCCGCGCATTGTCTGCCTCACCCATCCGCAGGAGCAGCCAGCCCCGCTCGGCAACCCAGTCTGCGCCGCCGATACCGGCGGGCGTGTCGCTCTGGGAAAGCAGGGCGCGGCGGAGCAGGATGCTCGCCCAGCGCGACGCGATCGGGGCGCGCGTCGCGGCCATGATGCGCGCCTTGTCGAGGCCGGCGGAATGACCGAAGGCGTCGCCGCCCAGACCGCCAAGGTCCGGCGTGAGCGGGCCGATGCGGTCGAGTGAGTGGCGTGCCGCAGGCGGCAGGTCGACGCCGCCCTCCACGATCGTTTCGCCCTGGGCTTCGTTGAGAAGGCCACCCTCGCCGGGCGCGCCGGGCAGCGCGTCGGACACCTGATCCGAAAGGCTGCCCGATGGCGGCGGCGGCGTTGGCGTGGGCGTCGGGCTAGGCTGCGGTGCCGGTTGGGCCGGCTGGCGTGGCGCTGGCTGGGGAGTGCCGAAGCCTTCGGGCAGGATCGATTCGGGGCCTTGTGCAAGCACCGGCAGCGCGAGCGCCACGGCGCCGGCGCCGATCAGCGCATGCCATCGCTTGAATCGTACGGCCATGGCTTCAGCGCCCGAGCTGCTCGGGCGGAATGGCGATTTCGATGTGCTGCTGCGGCTGCGATCCGCCCTTCATCCATGCTGCCACGAGCACACCGATAACGATGACGGCAGCGAGGATCAGCAGGAGCGGGAACGGACTGCGGCGGCGGCGGACGGGTTCGTAGCGGCTGATCTTCATGGTCCTTCTTCAACCGGCTGCAATGGCCCTGAGCGGCGTGAGCGCGGTCGGAACGGCGTTGCCACACGCGCAGGCGGCTGTATAGCCGCGCTCGTCATGCTGCGAAACGATAAAAGTGCCGAAGGGGGCGTCAAAGCATCGCTGGTCCTCGTCGGGCTGATGGGTGTCGGCAAGTCGACCATCGGCCGTCGGCTCGCCGCGCGCCTTCACCTGCCGTTCGTCGATGCCGACGAAGAAATCGAGCGCGCGGCCGGCATGAGCATCCAGGACATTTTCGACCGCCACGGGGAGGCTGCCTTCCGCGACGGCGAGCGGCGCGTGATCGCGCGCCTCATCGACGGCTCACCCAAGGTGATTGCGACCGGCGGCGGCGCATTCGTCAATGAGCAGACGCGCAAACTCATTCTCGAGAAGGCGACGGCGATCTGGCTCGACGCCGACATCGATATCCTCGTCGGCCGGGTTTCGCGCCGCGACGGGCGTCCGCTGCTCAAGGGCAAGGACGCGCGGGAAGTGCTGTTACGCCTCGCCGAGGAGCGCGGCCCCTATTACGCACAGGCGCCGATCCGCGTCCGCAGCACCGACTCGCCTCATGACGCAACCGTCGAGGCAATCGTGGAGGCCATTCGGCAATGATCACCGTCCCCGTTTCCCTTGGCGCGCGGAGCTACGAGGTCCGCATCGAACCCGGCTTGCTCGAGCGCGCCGGCGAGGTGCTGGAGCCATATGCCGGCAAGCGGCCCTTCGTCATCGTGACGGACGAGAATGTCGCCGCCCAGCCCTTCTTCTGGACGCTCTACAATTCGCTGTCGTCCGTTGGCCCCGCTCCGCAGGTCGTCAAGCTGCCGGCTGGGGAAGGCACCAAGAGCTGGCCGCAACTCGAGGCGCTGACCGACCAGCTGATCGAACTCGGCACCGAAAGGAGCGATCATGTCATCGCGCTTGGCGGGGGCGTCATCGGCGATCTGGTCGGCTTCGCGGCCTCCGTCGTGAAGCGCGGGTGCAATTTCATCCAGATCCCGACGACCCTGCTCGCCCAGGTGGACAGCTCGGTCGGCGGCAAGACCGCGATCAACAGCCGCGCGGGCAAGAACCTGATCGGCGCCTTCCACCAGCCCGCCCTGGTGCTCATCGACCCCGACACGCTCGATACGCTGCCCCTGCGCGAAACCCGTGCGGGCTACGCAGAGGTCGTCAAATATGGCCTGATCGACGACGCTCGCTTCTTCGAGTGGTGCGAGGCGAACGGCACGGCCCTGCTCGACGGCAGCGGCGCGGCGCGTGAAACCGCCATTGCCAGGAGCGTCGCCGCCAAGGCCGCGATCGTTTCGGAGGATGAGCGCGAGACCACGGGCCGTCGCGCCCTCCTCAATCTCGGCCATACGTTCGGCCACGCACTCGAGGCCGAGACCGGCTTTTCCGACAAGCTGCTCCACGGCGAAGCGGTGGCAGCGGGCATGGCCCTCGCGTTTGCTTATTCGGCACGGCGCGGGGAATGCTCGGGGCAGGATGCTGGCCGTGTCGCCGGGCATCTGCGCACCGTCGGCCTGCCCGTCAGCCTTGCCGAAGCGGGCGTCTCCGCGAGCGGTGAAACGCTGGTCGGCCACATGCTCCACGACAAGAAGATGGCGGGCGGAACCCTGCCCTTCCTGCTCGCGCGCGGCATCGGCCAGACCTATCTCGCCAAAAATGTCGACCTGGCGGACGTCGCCGCCTTCCTCGACGAAAGCCGCGGCTAGGCCCGGCCCCGGAAGAAGCTCAAGGCGGCCCAGAGCCAGCCTGCTATCATCAGCATACCGCCAATCGGCGTGATGGCGCCAAGCCAGGACGGTTTCCCGATCGCCAGCAGATAGAGGCTGACCGCAAAAATGAGGCTGCCGGCGAAAAGCACAACACTGGGGCGTTTCAGCCCGGGACGGCCGGACAGCGCCAGCACGGCAACGGCGTGGACCAGCTGGTAACTCGCACCTGTGCGAAGCAGCTCGGCTGTGCGCGGCGAGTAGGCCGCATGAGCGCCGAATGCGCCGGCAGCAATCGCCATAGCCGCGCTCAGCGCCGCCAGCGTCATGAGGGCCCGCCCTTCAGCCATCGACACCCGCCCGCGCCAGGGCCGCACTCGCTGCCTCGAAGGCAAGCCGCATCGATGGATGGCGAGCCGGATAGTCCTTGCCCGCCGCCAGCAGGCCGATCTCGGGCCAGTCCGGTAAAGTCTCGGCCTCACCGGCCAGATAGGCCCGCCATGCTTCGCTTGCCGCGGCAACCTCCGCAGCGTCACGTCCGATCGCGCCCAAGGCCATGATCGCCGCAGCCGCCTGTCCCAGCGCACAGGCTTTTGCATCGAGGCCGATCGCCGCGATCGTGCTGTCGGCCGCAAGGCGCAAGGTCACTGCCATCCGACTGCCGCAGGTCGGCGAGCGCCGTTCCTCGCGCAACACGGCATCGGCCAGCGGCGGGAATTCCGCGACGCGGGCCGCCATGCGCAGCACATCGATACTGTAGAGTGCGCCGCTCAAATCTGGCCTCTCAGGGCTCCGCCTTGTTGATCGGGATTGCCGGGCCGTCTGGCCTGGCTTTGTCTTCGCCGAAGCTGGTCAGGCCGCCGTCGCGGCTGTTCTGCGCCGCCCAGCTGCTCATCGCCTCGCTGCTCGCATTGAGCAACGGATCGCTCCGCGACAGCCGCAGCCAGTCCGGCTTGACCGAGGTCTGCCCGTACAATGCGTGATAGACGAAAATGAAGGCGACATAGCAGACCGTGATGATCAGCAGCCCCTTGATCGCGCCGAAGCCGAAGCCGAGCACGCGATCGAAAAACCCGAGCCCGGCATTGCGGATCTGGCTGGAAATCGTGCTGGCGAGCAGTTTGGAAGCAAGAAAGACCGATCCGAAGATCATCACGAGGGCAAGCAAGGCGGCGACATATTCGCTGCCGAGATGCGGCGCGGCCCAATTGGTGACCTGGCCGTGCAGCAGGCGGACCGCGATGATGCCCGCCACGACCGCACAGAGCGCAAGCACTTCCTTGACAAAGCCCTTCATCAGGCCGCGCGCACCGAACGCGCCAACCACCAGCAAAACGACGATGTCGAACAGGGCCATGAGTGCTGAGCTAGTGTCGCTCAAGCATCTGGTCAACCAGATCGCTCAGGCGTGTAAAGGCGCGGGCCTTAATGCCGGAAACACCATCGCTCCCGCTTCGAGGCAAAAACGCCTCGTTGAAGCCCAGCTTGGCCGATTCACGCAACCGCATCGGCAAGTGCGCGACCGGGCGAATCTCGCCTGAAAGCGCAATCTCGCCGAGCATCACGCTGTCATGCGGCACGGGCCGCTCGGTCAACGCAGAGATCAGGGCGCCCGCCACGGCCAGGTCCGCCGCCGGATCGGACAACCGATAGCCGCCCGCGACATTCAGATAGACCTCGCAGGCCGCGAAGCTGAGCCCACAGCGGGCTTCCAGCACGGCCAAGATCATCGCAAGCCGCCCGCTGTCCCAGCCCACGACCGCCCGCCGCGGCGTCGCACCACTCGCGAGCCGCACCGTCAGCGCCTGGATCTCGACCAGTACCGGCCGCGTGCCTTCGAGCGCCGGAAAGACCGTTGCACCCGGCACCCGTTCGTCGCGCTGGGTCAGGAACAGGGCCGAAGGATTGGCGACCTCGGTCAGGCCTTCCTCGACCATCGCAAAGACGCCGATCTCGTCCGTCCCGCCGAAGCGGTTCTTGATGGCCCGCAGGATTCGATACTGGTGGCTGCGCTCGCCCTCGAAGGCGAGCACTGTGTCGACCATATGCTCGAGCACGCGCGGCCCGGCGAGGCTGCCGTCCTTGGTGACATGGCCGACCAGCACGAGTGCCGTGCTGCCCTGCTTGGCGAAGCGGATCAGTTCCTGCGCAGAGGCACGCACCTGGCTGACCGTCCCGGGGGCGCCTTCGATCAGATCCGAGTGCATGGTCTGGATCGAATCGATGATGAGCAGCGCCGGGGCAGGTCCGCTGGTGAGTGTCGTCAGGATATCGCGCACCGATGTCGCGCTGGCCAGCTTCACCGGCGCATCGCCCAGACCAAGCCGCCGGGCGCGCAGCCGGACCTGGTCGGCGGCCTCCTCGCCACTCACATAGACTACATCGCGCCCGCTTCGTGCGAGCGCAGCCGAAACCTGCAGGAGCAGGGTCGATTTGCCGATGCCGGGATCGCCGCCGATCAGCGTCGCCGAGCCGGGCACCAGCCCTCCGCCCAAAGCACGATCGAACTCCGCGAGGCCGGTGCCCGTCCGCCGCGGCAGCGCGACATCGCTGTCGAGTCCGATCAGGGTAACGGGACGCCCACCGCCCTGCAGGTCATGCTTGGCCGAGAAGGTGGTTGGCGCCGCTTCCTCGACCAGGCTGTTCCACTCGCCGCAATCCTCGCATTGTCCCTGCCATCGGGGCGAAACCGTCCCGCAGGACTGGCAGACGAAGCGGCGTTTCAGCTTGACCATGCCCCCTCATATCAGAACGAAGAGGGAACGAAAGCATGAAATCAGGAGGCGCTGATTGCCTGCTCGATGTCCGGCGGATGATGACCGGTCAGGTCTTTCGCGATTTCGCCGACAAGCCGCGCCCCGAGCGCCTTGTTATAGTGCTTGCGCATTTCGCCGAGCATCGCCGGCGGCGCCACGATGATCAGCCGCTCATACTCGTTTGCCAGGGCGCGCCTGTTCAGCAGGTCCACCGCGTCCGCCGCGAAGCGATCTTCCTGCTGATCATGGAAATCGGTCTCGCCCATGGCACTGCGCGCGCCGCCGACCGAGGCAAAAGCACGCCCCGGTGCATCAGTCCGCTGCTCAAGGTCCTTGGGGTTGGCATTTTCAATGGCCTGCTCCACCCGCAAATTGGGATAGTCCGCATCGCCCTCGTTGCGGAACAGCAGCATCTTGCCGCCATCCACCACCATCACCAGCGCGTCATGATCGATCCTCATCGCACATCTCCTTTCATGCCAGGAACGAGCGGCAATGCCCGTCGGTTGCCTGATCATGGATGAATGGGCTTGTCATGCTCGCGTTCGCGCCGGATGAACATGACGATGATCAAGGTCGCCAGTTATAATATTCGCAAGGCCATCGGGACCGACAGGCGGCGCAGCCCGGATCGCATCATCGAGGTGCTGAACGAGATCGGCGCCGACATCGTCGCGCTCCAGGAGGCCGACCGCCGTTTCGGCAAGCGCAAGGCGGTGCTTTCGGACTTCATGATCGAGCATCACACGCCCTATCGCGCGGTGCCGCTCGGTGTTCGGACGGAAAGCATGGGCTGGCATGGCAATGCCCTGCTCGTTCGGCGCGAGTTCGATCTGATCTGCCATGACCTCATTCACCTGCCCTGCCTTGAGCCCCGGGGGGCGGTCACGGCCACGCTGCGAGTCGGAGACGGGACGCTGCGAGTCGTCGGCATGCATCTCGACCTGTCGGGGCTCTGGCGGCGTCGGCAGGCGTCGTCGTTGGTCCACTGGCTCGACATGCCCCAACACCACCCCGTCGATGCGACGATCATGATGGGAGATCTCAACGAGTGGACCGCCGGGCGCGGATGCCTGGTCGACTTCACCCGCCATTATCACTTGGCGTCATGTGGGCGCAGCTACCATGCCACCAGGCCAGTGGCGGCACTCGACCGCATCCTCTGGCGCGGATCGCTCGAACTTGCCGAAAGCGGGGTCCATCACTCGGCGGCCGCCCGCCGCGCCTCCGACCATCTGCCGATCTGGGCGAGATTCGCCCGCACCTGACCTCCTCTTCATCATTCCCGAGGAAGCGGAAAACGACGTTTGCGATAGGCAGTCCCGTGGCCAAAGCCGCTCGACGTCAAGGACCCAGGGGAAGTCGCCGGGACATGATGAGCGGAGAAAAATTGCTGCGGGCCTGCCAACACTAGCGGTCGACAAGCGTCCCCCCACGCGCCATCTTGCCGTCATGGGAGAGAAGGAACTGCGACTGGCGCTGGTCTGCTACGGCGGCGTCAGCCTTGCCGTTTATATGCATGGCGTCACCAAGGAGATCTGGCATCTTGCCCGGGCGAGCCGTGATTTCACGTCCAGCAAGAAGCCCGGCTCCGACAACAGCCCGAGCCAGGCCGTCTATCGCGACATCCTGGAAACGGCTCTGCAGGAGGCGGACCTGCGCCTTCGCGTCGTGCCGGACATCATCTCGGGCGCCAGTGCGGGCGGCATCAATGGGGTCTTCCTCGCCCATGCGCTGGAAACGGGCCAGTCGATCGATCCGCTCACCGACCTGTGGCTCCGCGACGCGGATGCCGACGTGCTGATCGATCCCGATGCCCGTCCCCTGTCGCGCTTCACCAAATTCTGGGCACGACCGGTCCTTTGGCTCATGCTGAGACGGCGCGGCGACACGGTCGACCGGACCGTCGCGCCTGAAACCCGCAAGGAAGTCCGGCGCAAGCTCAACAATTTCGTCCGGGCACGCTGGTTCGCCCCGCCTTTTGGCGGCGCCGGCTTTTCCAGCCTGTTGCTCGATGCCTTTGACGCCATGGCCGCCAGCGAGACCACGGCGCCACTGCTCCCGGACGGTCACCCTCTCGACCTGTTCGTGACGGCCACCGACTTTTCCGGGCATGAGGAGCGCCTGCTCCTCAACAGCCCGCCGGAGATCAGCGAAACCGAGCATCGTCTGTCGATCAGTTTTTCGGCACATGGCGCTCGGCCCCGGCAGCTCGCCGAACCGGCCGAACTGGTCTTCGCCGCCCGCGCAACCGCGAGCTTTCCCGGCGCCTTTCCTCCGTTCACTGTGCGCGAGCTCGATGCGGTCTTGGGCAGCCGGCAAGTGCCTTGGCCGGGCCGCAACGCGTTCCTGCAACGCATCTTGCCGCGCCACGATGCCGCCGGGACCGCGGACGATGCCGTGCTGATCGACGGATCGGTGCTCTCCAACGCGCCGTTCGCCCAAGCCATCGGTGCGCTCCGGGATCGGCCTGCGCGTCGCCTTGTCGACCGGCGCTTCGTCTATATCCAGCCCTCGCCAGGTCATGGCCGCTTCCGGCTGACATCGCCCGGCCCCCGCGACAAGAGCGGCCACGCTCGCCTGCCCGGTTTCTTCCGCACGATTTTCGGCGCGCTGAGCGACTTGCCCCGCGAACAGCCGATCCGCGACAATCTTGATGCCATTGCGGAGCGCAGCCGCCGTATCCGGCGCATGCGCGAGATTGTCGAAGCCATGCGCACGGATATCGAGCGGGTCGTCGAGACGACCGTCGGCCGGACCCTGTTCCTCGTCCGCCCGACCCGCAGCCGCCTCGCCCAATGGCGCGCGCGCATGCAGGCCAAGGCCGCCCGCGCCGCCGGCTTCGCCTATCCGGCATACGCGCAACTCAAGCTGTCGGGGATCGTCGACAGTCTTGGCGGGTTGTTGGGCGACCTTGCCGGTGATCCGTCGCCCGCCGGGCGGGAGGCGCTCCGCAAGAGCCTGCACGAGGCTTTGACCGCAGCCGGCATCGACCGTTGCGGCTCTGGCACGCGCGACGGCGCCAGCCCCGCTCTCATTGCCTTTCTGCGCAGCCATGATGTCGATTTCCGGTTGCGGCGGCTGCGCTTCCTGGCGCGCCAGTTGATCCCGCTCGCCGACAGCAAGGGGGGCGCCTCCACCGAACCGGCGCGCGAAGCCCTGCGCGACCTCATCTATGACAGCATCGGCGCCTACGCCGACACGCAGCGCGCCAGCCATTTCGACGCCGATTGCCGCTTCGCCGCGCGCAAGGCGGCCGATGACCCTCTGGCCGCGATGGACGCGATCGGGCGGCTGCGCGACCTGCGCGGGCTGGACGATCGTTTCGACGAGCGCTTCCCGGCCGCGCTCATGGCGCTCGCCGCCGACGAGCGCCGCGTGCTGCTCCGCGCCTATCTCGGCTTCCCATATTATGACATCGCCACCCTGCCTCTCCTCCAGGGAGAAGGCCTTGATGAATATGACCCGATCAAGGTCGACCGCATTTCGCCGGACGACGCCACAGCCATTCGCAAGGGCGGCGCCGCCGCGACCCTACGCGGCATCGAGTTCAACAGCTTCGGCGCCTTTTTCAGCCGCGCCTATCGCGAGAACGATTATCTCTGGGGGCGCCTGCACGGTGCCGAGCGCATGATCGACATCCTGCTCTCCACCGTCGGCGACGTGGCCATGACCTCGGTCGCGCGGCGCAACCAATGGAAACGCGCCATTTTTCACGCGATTCTCGACGAGGAAGTTGCGCGATTGCCGGCCGTCGCCAGCCTCATCGCGAGCCTGCGCGATGAGATCGATGCGGCTATTCCGCCTGCGCCGGCTTCACCAGCGTAACCTGCGCCACATCGATGCCGCGTCCGGCAAAGCCGCCCTCGCAATACATCAGATAATAGCGCCACATATCGACGAAATGGACGTCGAAGCGCGGCGGCAGCAGCCCGGCATCGACGACCGCGTCGAACCGCTCGCGCCATTGCCGCAATGTCCATGCATAATCGAGGCCGAAGCGGCTCTGGTCGGTCCATTCCAGGCCCTGAGCCTCTGCCAGCGCCCGGAAGCGCCGCTCCGAGATCAGGCAGCCGCCGGGGAAGATGTAGCGCTGGATGAAATCGGCGCGCCGCGCATAGGCCGGGAAGATCGCGTCGTCGATGCTGATGAACTGGATCGCCGCCTTGCCGCCCGACTTCAGCAGCCGGTGGATCGTCTTGAGATAGACCGGCCAATATTCCTTGCCCACGGCTTCGGCCATCTCGACGCTTGCGATTGCGTCATAGCAACCGGTCGTATCCCTATAATCTTGTAGGAGAACCTGTGCATCGCCCTCGATAATGGCAGGCAGCGCCAACACCTCTGCGCGCTGTTCCTCCGACAGGGTCAGCCCTGTATATCCGATCTGGGCGCGCTTCAGTGCCCGCTCGGCGAGCGCGCCCCATCCACACCCGATTTCAAGAAGTTGATCGCCATCTTTTAGATCAAGCCTCGCAAGCAGCTCGTCGATCTTGCGCCGCTGCGCATCGGCCAGCGGCTCGGCCGCAAAGGCCGGCCGCGCGCAACTGTAGGTCAGGGTTTCGTCGAGCCAGAGTGCGTAGAAATCATTCCCCAGGTCATAATGGTCGGCGATGTTCCGCCGCGCCCCTCTGCGGCTGTTGCGCCGCCAGGCATGGCGCAAGCGCCCGAACAGCCGTGCGATGCCCCGAGCCCGGGCCGCCGTGCCCAGTGAGCGGGCATTGGCCATGAACAGGGCAAAGAGCATCACGGGATCGGGGCTCGACCACTCGCCTTCTTCCCAGGCCCGGAACCAGCCCACCGAACCAGCTGTCGCCAGCCTCAGCAGCGCTCGATAGCTGTCGAGATGCACGATCGCCGTGAAGCCCTGCTCGCGCCCGCCCATCATGCGGACCGATCCGTCGGGCAGGTGGAGCTCCAGCGAGCCACAGATCAGTCCCCGGTCGATGCGGTCCAGAATGGGCAGGAAAAGCCGCGCCGGCAGCCTGGCCCACAGCGCGCCGCCATAGCGCCGCACCGCGCGCTGCGCCTTTGCCCGCCTGAAGCCGCTGGTGGAACTGTGGACGTTCATGATGCCATATTGGGGTGTCCGGCGCCCGAGCACAATGGGTCGAATATGCGGCGCCTATCGCTTCGCCGGAGTCCCCTCGCAGCCCGGCCCGTCGAGCGGCAGCGTGACCACTCGGCGCAACGGCCCGCGCCCCACATCCACGCCGAAACGCGCGTCGCCGACCGAGACTTCGGCCTTGCATCCGTCCCGCCTGATCACCGCATAAGGCATGAACGACCAGCGCATGAACGCCGCGATCCCTGGATCGGTCCGCACCGCGCGCCGCACCAGCGGATCGCCCATATTGTCGGGCACCAGCGGCTGCATGGCGGTGACATGGCCGAGGGACCTGAAGGGATCATAGCTGGCCCGGCCAAATGCGCCCTTTTCGCGCCAGATCAGGTCCCGCTTCCAGAACAGGACCGGCTGCTCGCTCGCGATGACGACATCGGGCGCGCGTCCGGACGGCAGCGCGCCGAGCAGGGCCGCCCGCGCGCCCAGGCTGATCGCGCCATTGACGGCCACATAGGTCCCAGCGGCGGCCAGCCCGACCATGGCCGGCCTGATCCAGTTCGCCTCGCCTCGCCAGTGCCGCCGCCGCGACATCCAGATCGCAAAAGCCAGTGCCGACCAGATCCACACATCGATGATGAACAGCGTCTCGGTGTGGAACCAGAGATTGCTGAATGGCGAGAGCAGCTGCACCGAATAAGTCGTCTGCAGGTCGAGCAAGGGATGCGTCAGCGCCCCTATATAGCAGAGCGCCACCAGCCAGGGCACATGCATCGCCAGCCCGCTGGGAAAGGGCTTGCCGCGCGAGACATGCCACCGGTCGAGCAGCCACAGCAGCCCGGCCAGCAATGGCGGCATGAGCAGGATACCGCCGATCCCGTGCGTGAATCCGCGATGCGTCGCCAGCGGTCCCCAGGGCACCCATCCGAAAAACACATCGATGTCCGGCATGTTCGCGCCCAGGATCAGCGCGGCAAGGCCCTTGCGGCTTTTCGTCTTGAGCCCCGCCTGGCCAAGCGCCCATCCGGCCAGGCCATGGGTGAAATTGTCCATTCGCCAACTGATGGCGTGCCGATGACGGTGGCGTCAAGCGATCGAGCTAAGCTTTGCGAATGCAAACATCGTCATTCCCGCGAAAGCGGGAAATCAGGGGCGAGATGAAACCGTGCTCGCGGTCTGGATTCCCGCTTTCGCGGGAATGACGACTGAAGCTGGAATGCGGACGTCTAAAGCTCCGGCCCGCTCCCGGCGGCGCCGGCTTCCGCTGCATCGGTCTGCACCTTGGCCGAAACCGTCCAGGTTTCGCCCTTGCTGACCAGCTTCTGCAGATCGGCCACCTTGCCGGCGGCGAGCTTGGCATTCTGCTCGATCACGGCCTGTTCGAAGCTCGGGCGCGGATCGTCATAGAGCACACCCAGCGCCATCGGGAAGTCGCCGAACGGCATCTCGACCAGCATATGCGCAACCGAGCGGTTGGTCACATCGTGCACGATGACGCCCGCGGCCTGCCAGTCGCCATCGGCAACGTCGACGACCTTGAGCGTAAGCGCCTCACGGTCGAGCGCGATACCCTTCACGCCGCCGCTCTTCTCCGAGCCGAACAGCATAGGTTCGCCGTCCTTCAGCCAGAGCTGGCGGTCCTCGGCGCCCTTGGGCGCGGCGAAGTCGTTGAACACGTCCTTGTTGTAGACGATGCAATTCTGGAAGATTTCCACGAACGCCGCGCCCTTGTGGGCATAGGCCGCCTTCAGCACGTCGGGCAGGTTCTTCGAGACGTCGAACCCGCGGCCGACGAAACGCGCTCCGCTGCCCAGCGCGAACGCGGCCGGCTTGGCGGGATGATCGACCGAACCGAAGGGGGTCGAAGGCGACTTGGTGCCCTCACGGCTGGTGGGCGAATATTGACCCTTGGTCAGGCCGTAGATCTCGTTGTTGAACAGCAGGATCTGGCAGTCGAGATTGCGACGCAGGATGTGCATCGTGTGGTTGCCGCCGATCGACAGGCCGTCGCCATCACCCGTGATGATCCAGACGTCGAGCTCGGGATTGGCCAGCTTCACGCCCGTTGCCACCGCCGGCGCGCGACCGTGGATCGTGTGGAAGCCGTAGCTCTCGATATAATAGGGAAAGCGCGACGAACAGCCGATGCCGCTGACGAACGCCGTGTTCTTCGGGTCCGCGCCGACCTCGGCCAGCGTGCGTTGCACGGCCTTGAGGATCGCGTAGTCGCCGCAACCGGGGCACCAGCGAACCTCCTGGTCCGTCTCCCAGTCCTTCACAGTCGTTTCGACCCGGGTCTTCGCGAGAGTGGTCATGTCGTTCATGCGAGCATCCCCTCGATGGCTGCCTCGATCTCCGCGATGCGGAAGGGCTGGCCCGAGATTTTGTTGAGCGGCTTGGCGTCAACCAGATATTGGTCGCGCAGCACGGTCTTGAACTGGCCGGTGTTCATTTCCGGTATGAGTATCTTCTCATAACCCTCGAGAAGTTCGCCAAGATTTTCCGGCAGCGGCCAGATGTGACGGACATGGATATGGGCGACATCGTGGCCCTTGGCCCGCGCGCGCTTCACCGCCTGGTGGATCGGGCCGAAAGTCGAGCCCCAGCCCACCACGGCGAGCTTGCCGGTTTCGTTGCCGACGCAGACCTCCTGGCGGATGCCCTTGGCGATGCCCAAGACCTTGTCGCGGCGAATCTCGGTCATCGCCTGGTGGTTGGCGGCCGCATAGTTGATGTGGCCGGTGTTCACTTCCTTCTCGATGCCGCCGATCCGGTGCATGAGGCCAGGCGTACCAGGCTTGATCCACGGGCGCTTGAGCTTCTCGTCGCGCGCATAGGGCTTGAGCCCGCCGTCCTGCGCTTCGGTCATGAACTGCGCCGGGAACGACTTGTAGCTCGCCATGTCGGGCACGCGCCAGGGCTCGGCTGCATTGGCGATATATCCGTCGGTCAGCAGGATCACGGGGACCATATACTGGGTCGCGATCCGGCAGGCCTCGATGGCGCAATCGAAGGCGTCGGCGGGGCTGCGCGCGGCTATGACGGCCAGCGGCGCGTCGCCATTGCGGCCATAGACCGCCTGATAGAGGTCGCTCTGCTCGGTCTTGGTCGGCAGGCCTGTCGAAGGCCCGCCGCGCTGCGAGTTCACGATCACCAGCGGCAGCTCGGTCATGATCGCCAGGCCCATGGCCTCGCCCTTGAGCGCAATGCCCGGGCCGGACGACGACGTGACGCCAAGCTGTCCGGCATAGGACGCGCCGATCGCCGAGGCGATGGCCGCGATCTCGTCCTCGGCCTGGAAGGTCGTGACGCCATATTCCTTGAGGCGCGAGAGATGATGCAGGATCGCGCTGGCCGGCGTGATCGGATAGCCGCCGAAGAACATCGGCAGCCCGGCAAGCTGGGCGCCCGCGACGAGGCCGAGCGAGATCGACTCGGCTCCCGTCACCGTGCGATAGAGTCCCTCCGCCTGCGGCGCCGGCGCGACGTGCAGCTGCTTCATCGGCACGGCCAGTTCGGCGGTCTCGCCATAGGCATGGCCGGCATTCAGCGCCGCGATATTGGCTTCGGCCAGCTGCGGGTTCTTGGCGAACTTGGCATTGAGCCAGTCGACGATCGGCTGGCGGCTGCGGTCGAACAGCCAGAGCGCGAGGCCCAGCGTCCACATGTTCTTGCAGCGCAGCGCTTCCTTGTTGCCAAGGCCGAACGGCTTGACGCTCTCCATGGTGAGCGCGCTGATATCGAAGGCCAGCACCTGCCAGCGGCCGAGCGAATTGTCCTCGAGCGGATTGGCCTCATATTTGGCCTTGGCGAGATTGCGCTCGGTGAACTCGCCGGTGTCGGCGATGATGAGGCCGCCCGGTTTGAGATCCGTGACGTTGGTCTTGAGTGCCGCCGGGTTCATCGCGATCAGGATGTCCGGCGCATCGCCCGCAGTCGTGATGTCGGTCGAACCGAAATTGATCTGGAAGGCCGAGACGCCGAACAATGTGCCCTGCGGCGCGCGGATTTCGGCGGGGAAGTCGGGAAAGGTCGCCAGGTCGTTGCCGGCAAGCGCGGTCGAAAGCGTGAACTGGCCGCCGGTCAGCTGCATGCCGTCGCCGCTGTCGCCCGCAAAGCGGACAACGACGGCCTCGGGCGCGGTCTCGGCGGTCGCGCTGGGGAATTGGGTGGTGGCGGCAGTGGCCATGGCAATACTCAAATGGGAAATTGGATGGCGCCCAACTAGTCCCTCGCGCACCAGACTTCAAAGTAGAAAAGCTGCGCCCCACCCAAAGCGTTGCCTTTTGCGACGCGACTTGTCATCGGCCAGTCGCATGACCATGACAAATTGCAACTCTATCGCGCTCGCCGGAGTTTCAGCCCGATGAAGCCCGAAATCGACAAGTCCGCCCTGCCCTATCGTCCCTGCGTCGGCATCATGCTCGCCAACCGCGAAGGCAGGGTCTTCGTCGGCAAGCGGCTCGACCAGAGCGTCGCCGAGCCGGACGCCTGGCAGATGCCGCAAGGCGGGATCGATCCGGGCGAGGACGAGGAGGTCGCCGCTCTGCGCGAGCTCAGCGAAGAGACCGGCCTCAAGCGCGAACATGTCGACATCATCGCGCGCTCGGCCGACTATCTTGTCTATGACCTGCCCGATGAGCTGGTCGGGAGGATCTGGGGCGGCAAATATCGCGGCCAGTCGCAGCGCTGGTTCCTCCTGCGCTTCAAGGGCGAGGACGGCGACGTGGACCTCCACACCCACCATCCCGAATTCGCTGCCTGGCAATGGGTGGACGCCGACCAGCTCGTCGAGCTGATCGTGCCTTTCAAGCGCGCGCTCTATCGCAAGATCGTGGACGAGTTCCGCCCACTGCTCTGATTGGCAAATCCTTAGAAACCATGGTAAAAGCGTCGGAAAGATTTACAGTTTCGAGCGCGTTAACCATCAAGGCCCAGCCATTCCGTAGCTGGCACGAGGATTGCGTAGTCATGATCATGGACCGGATCAAACGCCTCTTCACCATCAAGACGAAGTTCGAGGCGTTCCTCGCCATCTATGCGATTGCGATGGGCTCGACCGCGCGGGGCGTGCATTATCTCAGCGATTATCCCGGTATCGGCGGCAAGCTCCTGTTCCTGTGCTGCTGCCTCGCGGCGTTCGTCGTAGGCGGCCTCATCATCGATGCCGTCGAGATCAAGCGCATCTACGAAAGCTGATTTATTTCGTAAAATCAGTGCCTTGATCGCGCTTCCGCCTATCTTAAAGCTATATCGGTAGGAACAACCTCATAGCCATGCGCCCGCGCCACAGGGGAGCATGTAACCAGGCCATTCCACACATTGAGGCCATCGAGCAGATTTGGGGAGTTTTTCATGGCTTCTTTCCACCCAAAATCAGCTATTTTCAATGCGTAAGGCAGGGTCACGTTGTTGAGGGCATAAGTGCTCGTCCGCGCCACCGCGCCAGGCATGTTCGCCACGCAATAATGCACGATCCCGTCCACGATATAGGTCGGCTCGGCGTGGGTCGTGGGATGGCTCGTCTCGAAACAGCCGCCCTGGTCGATCGCCACGTCGACGAGCACC
>DASWYL010000073.1:0-6876 GCA_036404995.1 Sphingobium sp.
AAACATGCGCCGCCAGATAGGCATCGAGCCTGGCAAGGTGCGCCGCCTTCTCCGCGTCCGATAGGAATGACCCCATGAAGCTGTTGCGCGCCAGTGCCGCCAACTCCACCTTGCCGAGCCCCCGGCCGGCCGCAATCGCGCGATAATTGTCGGCGACATAGCCGCCGAAATAGGCGGGATCGTCGCTATTCACCGTCGCCTTGAGCCCGAGCGCGAGCATCTTGTCGATCGGGTGGTGCGCGATATCGTCCACCACGCAGAGCTTCACATTGGAGAGCGGGCAGACGGTCAGCGTCATACCTTCATTCGCCAGCCGCGCGACGAGCGCGTCGTCCTCGAGGCTGCGATTGCCATGATCCATCCGGTCGATCTCGAGCAGGTCGAGCGCCTGCCAGATATAGCTGGGCGGCCCTTCCTCGCCGGCGTGCGCCACGAGTTTGAGACCCTTGGCCCGGGCTGCTGCATAGACGCGCACGAACAGTTCAGGCGGGAAGCCGACTTCCGATGAGTCGAGGCCGACCGCCGCGATCCGGTCCAGCCAGGGCTCGGCCATTGCGAGCGTTTCGAAGGCTGCCTCCTCGCTCAGGTGACGAAGGAAGGAGAGGATGAGTTTGCTCGTGAGGCCGTGCTTCCTCTCCGCTTCCGCCTGCGCCGAAAGCAGCCCCTTGATCACCGTGCCGAAAGGAATGCCGCGATCGGTATGCGTCTGGGGATCGAACATGATCTCGGCATGGACGACGCCATCCGCAGCCGCCCGGTCGAAATAGGCCATGGCGAGATCGTGGAAATCCTGCTGCGTGCGCAGGACATTCGCCCCGGCATAATAGATGTCGAGAAAGTCCTGCAGGTTGGAGAAAGCATAGGCCGCGCGGACCTCCTCCACCGTCTTGAACGGGATCTCGACGCCGTTTCGCTGCGCGAAGGCGAACATCTGCTCGGGCTCGAGGCTGCCCTCGATATGGAGATGCAATTCGGCCTTGGGCAGGCCCACGATGAAGGCGTCGAGATCGGTCATGGCCGGAGCTTAAGCAGAGAGACGAGGCCGGGCAATTGCATTGAGGGCCACGATCGCACGCTCGAAATGCCCCAATCGGAGGCGTGCCCTATCTTTTTGGGCCGGTCGGTGCTATATAGGTGAAGCTGAACGTCGCATTTGACGGATAACGGGCCGCCACGGCTCACCCTTTGTCCCAACATTGACCTCACGAAGCCGGGACGCGCGAACCCTTTGCGTGTGCCCGTTCACCATTGGGACAAGGATACCCGACATGATCACCGGAACAGTCAAATTCTTCAATGCCGACAAGGGCTATGGCTTCATTGCGCCGGAAGGCGGCGGCAACGACGCTTTCGTCCACATCTCGGCCGTCGAGCGCGCCGGCATGCGCACGCTCGAGAAGGACCAGCGCATTTCCTACGAACTCGAGAACGACCAGCGCGGCAAGCCGTCCGCGGTCAATCTCCAGACGGCCTGAGCGCCGGCCTGAACATTGCTGCCGGGCGCATTGTCGCCCGGCGGCTCTTCGGCCCCGGAACGACAGGAAGAACGGACATCGCCGATGAAACGATATAGAGAACCGGCTTTCCAGGAGCGCATTGACGCTGCGGCGCGCGCGCGCGCCGAGGCGCTGGCGAAGCTGCGGGAAAAGCCGCCCGTCGACGAGGCCGACATGACGGCACGCGCCGCCAGCCAGGCCATCAAGGACGCCGCGACCGACGAAAAGCGTCGTCTCGCGCGACAGGCTGCCAGCGAGCTCAAGGCAGCCAAGCAGAGCGCGCGCGATCTGGCGGCGCTCAAGAAGGCCGACCAGAAGCCCGCCCCGACCGACGCCGAACGCAAGGCGGAGCGCGATGCGCGTTATCTGGCGCGAAAGAGCCGTGCTTCATCCTCATGAATCTTACGGCCCACCCGGCCGCCATCGATCAATTTCACCCAGGAGCCCAAATGAGCCGAGAAACGATCCGCCCTTTCCTGATCACCAAGGACGAGGAAGGCCATTTCCGGCTCACCGTCCGGTCGACCCGGTATAATAGCCAGGGCTATCCGCTGATCACGGCGCAGCTGCAGGACGAAGTCTTCCAGACGGCGACGGCGCTGCGCAATTTCGCGCGTGAGACCTTCAAGGCCGAGCCAGGACAATTCGCGACGAAGTGATGTTGGCGAGCGTTTAGCCCGCCGTCAGTCGGGCGAACGCCCAGCCTCGATCTGCTTCCGAAATCGTGCCGCGAGCACGGCGCAGACGAAGAGCTGGAGCTGGTGAAAGATCATCAGCGGTAGCACGACGAGGCCGACCTGTGCCGGAGCGAACAACGCGCCGGCCATCGGCACCCCGGAAACCAGACTCTTCTTCGATCCACAGAACAGCAGCACGATCCCATCCTCGCGCGGGAGGTTGAAGACCCTGGCTGCAAGCATCGTGGCCCCCATGATGAAGGCGAGGATCGCACTGCTCAGCACGAGCAGCTCGACCAGGTCGACCGCGTCCACACGGCTCCAGATGCCGTTCACCACCGCTGCGCTGAACGCCGAATAGACGACGAGCAGGATCGAGCCGCGATCGACCGGCTGCAGGATCTTCCTGTTCCGCTCGACCCAGGGCCCGATCAGCGGGCGCAACAGATGTCCGCCGGCGAACGGCACCAGCAGCTGCAGCACGATGCTCTCGATCGACGCCCAGCCGGACAGCCCTCCACCGCCCCCTGCCTTCATGAACAGGCCGACCAGCAGCGGCGTCAGCACGATGCCGATCAGGTTGGAGAGCGACGCACTCGTCACTGCCGCCGCGACATTGCCGCCTGCGACTGCAGTGAACGCGATCGACGACTGCACCGTCGAGGGCAGCAGGGTCAGGAACAGGAGCCCAGTGAGAAGCAGCGGATTGATCCACGGGCCGGCCAGCCACATAACGGCCAGCCCGGCGATCGGGAACAGCACATAGGTCGACGCGAAGACGAGGCCATGCAGCCGCCAGTTGCCGATGCTCTGCGCGATGGCCGCCCGCGACAGCCGCGCGCCATGCAGGAAGAAAAGCAGCGCGATCCCGAAGTCCGCGGCCCATTCAACCCATATTGCTGCCTCGCCACGCGCCGGGAGCAGCGACGCGAGCGCGACCATTGCGATCAGCAGGACGAGAAACGGATCGACGGACCGGAAGAGTCTGGAATTGGGAAGCAGCGAAGCCATAGTGCGCCCTGTTTCCGCGCATCGCGGCGATATTGCAATTGCGCGCGAGCACAAGTCCGGGCGCGGAGCGGCGGATAGGCAAGGCGCAAGGGAGAAGCACATGTCCGACGAAATTGCAGAGCTGCGGGCCGAAGTCCGGGCGCTGGCCGCCCGCGCCGCCAAGGCCGATCATTATGTCGAGATCTGCAACCTGCAGGCCGCCTATGGCTATTATGTCGACAAGGGCCGCTGGGACGATGCGGCGGACCTGTTCGCATCGGACGCGACGCTCGAGCTGGCCGGCCGCGGCGTCTATGTCGGGCGCGAGCGCGTGCGCGCCTATCTCCACCACCTGCCGCCTTATGGCCCGGGCATTCTCTACAATCACATGCAGCTGCAGCCCGTCATCCATATCGATTGCGAGGCCGGCACAGCGAAGGGCCGCTGGCGCAGCTTCATGATGGTCGGTGCGCTGGGCGCCGAGGCGCGCTGGGGCGAGGCGACCTACGAGAACGAATATCGCATCGAGGACGGGAAATGGCGCATCGCGCTGCTGCACGGCTACATGAACATCTACACCGACTATGAGCAGGGCTGGCACAAGGGCGGCGTTGCCCTGCTCCGCTCCATCGACGGTCTCCAGCCCGACCGTCCGCCGACCATGGCTTATGAGGCCTATCCGGAGCCGGTGATTGCGCCTTATCATTATGACGAGGTCTGATCATTGAGCCGTTCTGGTCAGGTCTTGCGCGGGGCCGGCGCCAAGCCGGCTTGACCGCATCCCGCCGCACTCGGCTAAGACAAGCTGCCAGGTGACATGGCGGGAGGACGGGATGGCGAGACGGCACTTCATCGCGGCGGGCTGTATCGCCCTTGCTGGCATGGCGTTCGCGCAGGCGCCCGCACCACAAGTGAACTGGGCGCCCGACGCGATCCCTTCGGTTGTCAATCCGACGCCGCAGCTTACCGAAAATGCCTGGGCCGCGTTCCGCAACAGTCCGACCAAGCCCTCCGTCGACCAGAAGCTCGAGGATCCCGTCCTCAAGGGCGCCATCGACATTCACGCCCACTACGGACCGGATGTCTACAACCGGCAATGGGATCCGTTCGAGATTGCCAGGATCGCCAAGGCGCGCGGAATGCGCGGCATTGTCATCAAAAGCCACTGGACGGAATCGGCAACGCTCGCCGAAATGACCCGAAAATATGCGACGCCCGATCTCGAGGTGTTCGGCGGGCTCTCGCTCAATAGCACGGTCGGCGGCATCAACCCGATGGCTGTGCGGATGTTCGCCGAGATCGCCGGCCATCGCGCCAAGGTCGTGTGGATGCCGACCCATGACTCTGAAAACGAAGTGCTGACGACGAAACAGGCCCGGCCCTATGTGCGCGTCTCCAAGGACGGCAAGCTGCTGCCTCAAGTCGGCGAGGTGCTGGACCTCATCGCAAAATACAAGCTCACGCTGGCTACGGGCCATGTCCGCGCCGACGAGATGCTGGCAATTGTGCGCGAGGCGAAGAAGCGGGGGATCGAGCATATCATCATCACTCACCCCGGCCTCGGCCCGCAATATACGGACCCGACCATCGACCAGCTCAAGGAAGCGGTGGCGATGGGCGGCTACGCCGAGGTGGTGGCGAACGAGCTCTATGGCGCGGCGCGGGCAAAGAAGATCGAGCTGATCAAGGCGGTCGGCCCCGAGCATGTCATCATCTCGACCGACAGCGGCCTCGTCGGAACGCCCAATCATGCCGACGCGCTCGTTCTCTCCGCACGCATCCTGCGCGAGGCAGGGTTCACCGAGCCGCAGCTCGACATGATGTTCAAGCGCAATCCGGCGCTGGTGCTGGGCCTGCCGCCGCTGTGATGCGATACGCTGGCAAAATGCCCGCGGCGTCTTGCACCGCTGCTATTTCTTCGGCGCCGCGCAGCTGAAGCTCGCCGCGTCCGCTTCGTCGCCCTTGCCCTTGTAGGTGGCGATCTTCGGGAAGGGGCAGAGCGGACGCGAGATGGGAGCACGTGCCGGTGCCGGCGCGCCGGGAGGACCTCCCGCTCCAGCGCCGCCGCGCGTCGCCAGGATCGTCTCAGGCGCCGGACCGCCGCTCGCCCAGGCGTCGATCGTGCCCAGCGTATCGTAGTTCGAGGCACCCTCGCCGCCGCCGCAATGATCCATGCCGGGCACCATGAACAGGCGGACCTGCTTCTCGAGTGCCGTCTTCGGCGTCACCTTCTGCAGGCCGCCATAGAACTGGACCGTGTTGGTCGCCGGGATGAGGCCATCGGTCCAGCCGTGGCTCAGCAGCAGCTTGCCGCCCTTCGCGAAGAACGCCTTGAGGTCGCCGGGCGCGACATTGAGCATTTCGGCACCATAGGCGCGGGCGATCTGCGTCTCCTGGCCATAGTCCATCGTCTTCCAGTCCCAGGCCTTGTCGTTGCCATGGACGAGCAGGCGGAAATAGTCGTTGGCGACCGGGAAGGGATCCTTGCCCATGATGAGCGTCGCGAGCTGCGTTTCCGAGCCGACCGGCCATCCGGGCAGGATCTTCTTGCCGTTCTTGTCGGTCACGCCGTCATAGAAGGCCTGGACCGCCTTCGCCTGGTCGGCATTGAGACAGCCTTCGGCCTGGCCGGGCTTGCAGACAAGCGAGGCAGCCTTGAACGTGCACGCCTGCGGATTGCCGATCAGGCCGTCCTTGAGGCCGTCCAGCGCGTCGCACTTCGCCACGACAGCCTTGTGCACCATGCCGAGAAGCGCCGGCGTGAGCCGCGTCGAACCGGCCATGTTCGCCGCCGTCGCCATCCACATGCTCTGCGTCATGAGGTCGGTCATCGGATTGGCCGGCGCCTTGGACGAGATCGCGTCATAATCGTCCGGGAAGCGCGCCGCGAGCATCAGCCCCTGCCGGCCGCCGGTCGAGCAGCTGTTCCACAGGGACAGCTTCGGACCGTTGCCATAATAGTCCTTGATCGCCGCCTTGGCGGTGACCGTCATCAGGTGAATGGCGCGATAGCCGAAATCGACCAGCTTCTCGGGATGGCCGACAGCCCATTCGGCGGTGAGACCCGTGCCCTTGTGGCCCGTGTCGGTCGCGACGACGGCATAGCCTTGCGCCAGCGTCGGCGCCATTTCCGAATAGCTGATCGAGCCCGCCCAGACGCCATTGCCGATGCCGACCAGCTTGCCGTTCCAGCCCGAAGCCGGGAGCCAGACCTCGACCTTGATGTCGGAATCGGCGGTCGGCGTCAGCGTGGCCTGGACGCGGCAGAAGGCGGGCACGTTCTTGTAGGCGGTGTTGGCGATGCCCGGCGGCGGCCCGAAACCCGCAGGGGCCTGGAAGGCGCCGGCCTCGACAAGCGTCGCCGCCGTGACCGTGCCCTTGTCGAGGGCGAGTTTCGCCACCTCGCCGCAATCCTTCGCCGCGGCGGGGCTTGCGATGGCCAATGCCGCGCCGCTCGCGGCGAGGGCCAGCCAGGACTTGCGGGTGAGCGCGATGGGCTTAGCCATAATATTTCCTCTTGTTGGGGTTGGCTGCGCGGGCCGCGAAATAGAGCAGCGTGCCCGCGACGAAATGAAAGGATGCAAAGGTCATGACCGCATAGCGCAGCCCCGACGCCGACGCCTCCGCGCAAGCCGAGCCGGGGACCTGCCCGGCGGCACCGGCGCAATCCATCGAGAACCGGCCGATCGTGTAGAGGCTCGTCGAGAACAGGT
>DASWYL010000074.1:0-26281 GCA_036404995.1 Sphingobium sp.
AGCGCGTTGACCAGCTTGGCCGCCTCGTCGCGCACCTGGCCCTGCCCCGTGCGCACCTGCTCGACCGCCTCGCGCAGCGCCGCATAGCTGTCGACGCGCTCTTTCTCGACGCCCTTCAAGCCCTCCTCGTAGCGCTTGAGCGTGCTCTCGACCGGCTGGAGCAGCGCCTTGAGGCTCGCCTCGCTCTTCTCGTGCGCCTGCCGCATCTGCGCGCCCGACTGCTCGGTCAGGCGCTTCTCCGCCTCGGCGAGCAGCTTGTTGGCCGTGCTGCTGAACTGCAGCGACAAGGCCTCGCGTGCCTCGTTGATCGTGCGAATCTGCGCTTCGTAGCTTTCCGCGCGGGCTGCAGCCTCGGCCTTGTGCGCGGCCAGCTCGAGGTTGACGCTCGCGCGCGCCGCCTCGGTCGCCTCCAGCCTGGCGCGCAGATCGTCGGCCTGCCCTGCCCGGTCCGTCGCAACGGCAAGATCGCGCAAGGCGGCGTTGCGCATCTCCTCCAGCGCCGCGACGCGCTCGGCGAGGGCCTTGCGGTCCGCCTCGGCCGGCGCTGCCAAGCGCTGGCGGAACAGCCAGCCGGCCACGAGGCCCAGCAGGGCGGCAACGACTATGGCGATGAGAGCCTCGGGCGACATGATGACCTGCGCAACTGTTGAGAACGAAATGAGAACCTAGCCGCGGATGGCCGGGGAGGCAAGCGCCCTTGTCAATATGTTCCTGTTATGTTCTTATCGTCTCATGTCTGCCATCAAGGGGCGCGGGGCGCCCTCCAATGCCCGACCGAGTCGCTTCAGCCTGCCCGAGCGGGAGGCCGACGGCGAGTGGCTGGATCATGTGCTGGGCGACGACGAGGACGCCCCGCCCCCGCTGCGCACCACGGTGACGCAGGAAAAGGCGCGGACGATCATCACGCGCAACAATTCACCGGACGTCGGCTTCGACCAGTCGATCAACGCCTATCGGGGTTGCGAGCATGGCTGCATCTACTGTTTCGCTCGGCCGAGCCATGCGCGGCTCGACCTCTCGCCGGGGCTGGATTTCGAGAGCAAGCTGTTCGTGAAGCCCGAGGCGGCGGCGCTGCTGCGCAAGGAACTGGCCAGGCCGGGCTATGTCGTCAAGACCATCGCCATGGGGACCAATACCGACCCCTACCAGCCGATCGAGGAGAAGTGGGAGATCACGCGGCAGATCATCGAAGTGCTGGCGGCATGCCGTCATCCGATGATGATCACCACCAAGTCGGACCGGGTCGTGCGCGACATCGACCTGCTGGCGCCGATGGCGGCGCAGGGGCTGGTGGCGATCGCGCTGTCGGTGACGACGCTCGATCCGGTCACGCATCGCAAGCTGGAGCCGCGCGCGCCGCGCCCGGCCAAGCGGCTCGCGGCGATCAAGTCGCTGAGCGAGGCCGGCATCCATGTCCATGCCTCGCTCTCGCCGATGATCCCGGCGATCAACGACCATGAGATGGAGGCGCTGGTGGAGGCAGCGGCGGCGGCCGGCGCCCGATCGGTGTCGCACATCCCGGTGCGCCTGCCCTTCGAGGTGGCGCCGCTGTTCAAGGAATGGCTGGACGCGCATTATCCCGATCGCGCCGCCAAGGTGATGAACCAGATCCGCGACATTCGCGGCGGGGCCGACAACGATCCCAATTTCGGCAGCCGGATGCGGGGACAAGGCGCGTTCGCGCAGCTGATCCGGACCCGGTTCGAGAAGGCAAGGAAGCGCTTCGGGCTGGAAGGCGGCCGGATCAACCTGCGCAAGGACCTGTTCGTGCCGCCGAGCGACCAGGGGCGACTGTTCTGACATCGCCGGGATTGACCCGCGCGGCGCGCGCCATAGTCTGCGCGCGGGGAACAGGGATGGGGTCAGTCTTGCAATTCACGTTCGCTACTCGGTGCCTAGCGGCTGCCGCGCTGCTTGGCGGCATCCCGACCAGCGCGCAGACCGCCGCACCAGGCTGGGCGCAGCTCGCGCGTACCGACGCAGAGGCGGCGCTCAGGCTCATCGACGACAATCATCCCGGTGCCGTGCCCGCGCTTGCCGACCGGAATTTCCTCGATCGCCTCACTAAAGCACGCGCCCAAGTCGAGGCGCGACTGCCGCAAGTCAGCAGCTACGAGGGCTATTCGATGCTGATGCTGGGGCTCGCCAACAGCTTCGGCGACGGCCACATCTGGTCCAGTGCGCTGCTGCAACAGCGCCTGCGCAACTGGGCCGGGCTGGTGCTGGCGCGGCGCGGCGGCAAATGGATCATCGGGGCGCAGGACCGGGCGGACGGCGACCCGGACCTGAACGGCGCGCGGCTGCTGGCCTGCGACGGCACCGCCGCAGAGGCTCTGGCGCGCGAGCGAATCGGCGGATTCTTCGCCAATGCCGACAACGAGGCGGCGATGGCGAACAATGCCTATCAGTTCTTCATCGGCAGCGACGCGCCCTTCTATCCGCGCCTCAAATCCTGCCGTTTCGAGACAAACGACGGCAGGACAATGGACGTCGAGCTGCACTGGCGGGCCATCTCGCCGGCACAGATCCAGCCCTTCATCAACCGCGCCCTCCGGCCGGGCCGATCGGGCATGGGCATCAGCGATTTCGCAGGCGGGAAATGGATCGCGCTCCAGACCCTCGGCACCGAAGCGGAGCCGGTCGTGGCCGAGGTCGAGCGGCGACAGGCCGAGCTGCGCGCGGCGCCGATGGTCGTTCTCGACCTGCGCGGCAATGGGGGCGGCAATAGCGACTATCCCAGGCGCATCGCCGAAGCGCTGGTCGGCCGCTCGCGCGTGAACGCCGCCTATGGCCCGCCCGACGGCTGCAACGGCTCCTACTGGCGGGCCAGCCCGGACAATCTCCGCACGCTGGTCGCCGCACGCGACGCACACAAGGGCGAGCCCGAGACCGCCGCCTATTACCAGCGCTTCATCGACGACATGCAGGTCGCGCTCGAAAAGGGCCGTCCCTTCGCGCCTGAACTGCCGGCCTGCGCGACCCGCGCAGCGATCGGACATCCGATGCCTGCGAAGCTGCCGCCGACACAGATGGCGGGCAAGCTCGTCATCGTGACCGACCGCGCCTGCTTTTCCAGCTGCCTGATCGGCGTCGACCTGTTCCGCCGGGTCGGTGCGCTGCACGTCGGAGAAGTCACAGATCGCTCGACGCGCTATATGGAAGTGCGCGAAATCACCCTGCCTTCGGGCTTGCGCACCTTCTCCGTACTGCAGAAACTCTCATTGGGCTCAGGCGATTTCGGCCCTTACAAGCCGGAGATCGACTATCCTGGCTTCATGGATGACGATGATGGGCTCAGGGCCTGGGTCGCGCAGGTGGTGCGGCAGCGCTGAGCGGCAGCAGCGCGATGATGGCGAACAGGACGAGGTGCGCACCGGCGGCGACGAGGCGGGCATCGACAACGTTCACGACCTCGGCCGGCATGATGACGGCAGCCAGACCATTTGCGAAGTTCCAGCCCCAGTGGAGCGCGACGGCGCCCCAGAGTGTTCGCCAGCGCCAAGCGGCGGCTGCATAGGCAAGGCCGAGACAGAACAGGCGCAACTGCTCGCTCGGGCCCCAGCCGAAGCGCCAGATGTGATTGGCCGTGTAGAGCGCGGCGCTTGCCAGCACGTAGACCCAGAAACCGAGCCTGACGGGGATCGTCCGTAAAAGGAAGCCCCGCGTGATGATGTCCTCGGCGACGGACGGGACGAAGCTCGAGAGAAACACGACGGGCAACAAAATCGGCGTCAGCGGAGTGACCTCGGCCGAAGGCATGTACGCGCCGATCTCGATACCAATTTCCAGTGACGCAAATTTAGCGAGGCCCGCGACGAGCAGGCCTACGATCAGTACGACGAGGGAGGAGCGACGCAGGTCGAGCCCATAAGCATCATAGCCGCGCCAGCCAAGCCACCGGCCCAGCGGCCAGGCAAGCAGCGGCGCGAGCAGCATGAGCGCTGGGCCAAGTGGGCTCAGGGGCGCGAAGATCGTCTGCATGCCCTCCGCCGCCTGATACACAGCAAAGAGAAAGAGGAAGGCGATGACGACGCGCGGCCAGCCTGGCGAAGGAGGCACTGCCTTCTCATCGCTCATGGCTTACCCCCTGCCCTGAGCCGCGCCCGGCGCTTCGCCTTCTCGACGAAATGCATGGCCTCCAGCTTGAGGCCGTCGGGATCGCGGAAGAAGACGGCATAATAGCCTTCACCGTAGCTCGGATAGACAGCCGGGGGATCGACGATCTCGGCGCCCATCGAACACAGATGCGCATGGACTTCGTCTACCTGCGCCGCGCTCTCCAGCTCGAAGGCATAGTGGTGATAGCCGATGCCGCCCTCGTGATGGGGGTGGTGCAGGCCCTCGGTATCGGCCTGGGTGATCCAGACCATCGCCTCCCAATTGTTCCAGCCGACGACCTCGCCGAATTCCCATTCCTTCACGAAGCCCATGAAGCCGAGCAGGTCGCCGTAGAACGCCTTGGACCGGGCAAGGTCGGAGACCCGGATGGCGATATGATCGATGGCGACGACGCGAACCATCTCGGTGGACTCAGCGCGACGCGACGACCCGGAGGTCCGGCGGGCCCAGCGGGCCGAGCGCGACGGCGCTCACGCCGCGGACGCTCTCGATGCGCTCGCCAAGCTCCTCGTCGAGCTGGAAATGATCGCCGAGGAGGACATGAGCGCGGCTGCCGTCCGGCATCAATGCCGCGATCTCGATGCGGGAGCGGCCGCCGTGGCGATCGGCGAGCATGGGCTGGAGCTGGGCGATGGCTTCGGGTGCGTCGACCGAGATCACCATGCGCATGCGCGCGTTGCCGGCCATCTGCTCGAAGGACTGGACGCCGCGTACGGTCACGCGGGGCGTTTCCTCGCCCGGCTGGCGGTCGAGCTCGACCGTGAGCAGGGCGCACTGATTGTCCTCGTGGAGCCGCGCGAGCAGCTTGCAGCCTTCCTCGTCGAAGCAGCTTGCTTGGAACTGGCCGGAGCTGTCGGAGAAGGTCGCGGAAACGAATCGCGCGCCGCGCTTGGTGTCGCGCCAGCGCAACTCCTCGACGAGACCGGCCATCATCGCGCCGTTGCGTTCGCCATCGCGCAGTCCGTCGGTCGAGCCGCACAGCTCGGCATAGCTGCGCACACCCTTGGCGCGGGCGAACTGGCGATAGCGGTCGACCGGATGCGCCGAGAAATAGAAACCGAACGCCTCCTTTTCCTGCGCCATGCGCTCCGACGCCGCCCATTTGACGCCGACCGGAAGCGGCACGTCGGCATGGGCGGCTTCGACCTCGCCGAACAGACCGCCCTGCCCCGTTTCGCGGGCCTCTGCCGCCTTGGCAGCGACGGACAGCAAAGTCTCCGCCACGGCATGCACCACGGCGCGATCGAGACCAAGGCTATCGAAGGCGCCGGCTGCGGCGAGGCTCTCGAGCTGGCGGCGATTGAGCAGGCGCGGTTCGATGCGATCGGCCAGATCGTCGAGATCGCGGAACGGGCCACTGCGCACGCGCTCCTCGACGAGCGTCTCCATCGCCTTCTCGCCCACACCCTTGAGGCCGCCGAGGGCATAGCGGACGGCGTGGCGCGTCGGATCGTTAGGATCGGGCTCGACCGAGAAATCGGCCTGGCTGACATTGATGTCGGGCGGAAGACAGGTGAGCCCCATGCGGCGCATGTCGTCCACGAAGACGCAGAGCTTGTCGGTCTGGTGGATGTCGTAGGCCATGGACGCGGCATAGAATTCCGCCGGGTAGTGCGCCTTCAGATAAGCGGTCTGGTAGGTAAGCAGCGCGTAGGCCGCAGCGTGGCTCTTGTTGAAGCCGTAGCCCGCGAACTTGTCGATCAAGTCGAACAGCTCATTGGCCTTCTTCTTGTCGATATCGTGATGCGCCTTGCAGCCCTCGACAAAGGTGGCGCGCTGCGCGTCCATCTCCGCCTTGACCTTCTTGCCCATGGCCCGGCGCAGCAGGTCGGCGCCGCCGAGCGAATAGCCGGCGAGGATCTGCGCGGCCTGCATGACCTGCTCCTGATAGACGAAGATCCCATAGGTTTCCTTGAGGATCCCCTCAAGTAAAGGATGAGGATATTCAATCTCTTCCTGACCATTCTTGCGACGACCGAACATCGGGATGTTGTCCATCGGGCCGGGCCGATAGAGCGCGCCCAGCGCGATGATGTCCTCGAAAACCGTTGGCTTCACGGCGGACAGCGTCTTGCGCATGCCCTCCGATTCCACCTGGAACACGCCAACCGTATCGCCGCGCTGAAGGAGCTTGTAGGTCTCCTCGTCGTCCCAGCCCAGCGCCGAGAGGTCAAGTCCGATCCCGCGCGCCGCGAGCATTTGCACGGCGCGCTGCAGCACGGACAGTGTCTTGAGGCCGAGGAAGTCGAACTTCACCAGGCCAGCCGTCTCGACATATTTGAGATCGAACTGGGTGACCGGCATGTCCGACTTGGGGTCGCGGTAGAGCGGCACCAGCTCGCTGAGCGGACGGTCGCCGATCACCACGCCGGCGGCATGGGTGGAGCTGTTGCGCGGCAGGCCCTCGATCTGCATTGCCTGATCGACGAGGCGCCTGATGCTCGCATCGGCCTTGTATTCCGCCACGAACTCGGCCGAGCCGTTCATGGTCCGCTCGAGCGTCCACGGATCGGTCGGATGATTGGGGATCAGCTTGGCCAGCCGGTCGACCTGATTATAGCCCATCTGCAGGACGCGGCCGGTATCCTTGAGTGCCGCGCGGGCCTTCAGCGTACCGAAGGTAATGATCTGGGCGACATGGTCATGGCCATATTTCTGCTGGACGTAGCGGATCACCTCGCCGCGCCGCGTTTCGCAGAAGTCGATGTCGAAGTCGGGCATCGACACGCGCTCGGGATTGAGGAAGCGCTCGAACAGCAGGCCCAATTGCAGCGGATCGAGATCGGTGATGGTGAGCGCCCAAGCGACCACCGAGCCAGCGCCCGATCCGCGACCGGGACCGACGGGGATATCGTGCGCCTTCGCCCATTTGATGAAATCGGCAACGATGAGGAAATAGCCGGGGAAACCCATCTGGATGATGACGTTGAGCTCGAAGTCGAGACGCTCGAAATAGGGCTTGCGCGCGTCTTCATCGGCGACGCCCATCTTGTCCAGCCGTTCGGCCAGCCCCGCCATTGCGTCAGCGCGCAGCTGGGTCTCCTCGCCCGCCCGGTCGCCCGCGAGGCTGGGCAGGATCGGCTTGCGCTTGGGCGCCATGACCGCGCAGCGCTGGGCCACGACAAGCGTGTTGGCGATCGCCTCGGGCAAATCCTCGAACAGGGCGGCCATGTCCGACGCCGGCTTCATCCAGCTTTCCGGCGAACTGCGGCGGCGATCGGCGCTCTCCACATAGCTGCCTGTCGCAATGCAGAGCAGCACGTCATGGGCCGCGTGGAAGCCGGGATCGGCGTAGCAGGCCGGATTGGTGGCGACGAGCGGCAGGTTGCGCGCATAGGCAAGGTCGATCAGCGTGCCTTCCGCCTGGTCCATGACCGGATCGCCGGTGCGCGAAAGCTCGATGTAGAGCCGGTCGCCGAACAGCACGTGCAGCCGCCCCAGATAGGCGCCCGCTGCGTCGGGCTGCCCTTCGGCGATGAGCCGGGCGAGCGCGCCGTCCCCGCTGGCGGTCAGGCAGATCAGCCCCCGGGAATGGGCCTCCAACTGGTCGAAGGTGACATGGGCGTCATCGTCCATCGGCCGCGCGACATGCGCCTGGCTGACCAGCGCGCAGAGATTGCCATAGCCCTCGTCGTCCTGCGCGAGCAGCACCAGCCAATCGAGCACGAGCGGTGCATTGTCGGGACGGTCCGGACGCGCGACGGCCAGCGTTGCGCCGATGATCGGCTGCACGCCGGCCTTCGCCGCCGCTTCCGAGAAGGCCATCACCGCATAAAGTCCGTTACGGTCGGTCAGCGCGACGGCCGGGAAGCCCTGATCCTTCGCGCGCGCGGCAAGCTGCTTGGGCGCGATGGCGCCTTCGAGCAGCGAATAGGCCGAAAGATTGCGCAGCGGGACGTAGGGGGCGTGAGCCATGGTGCCGTTATGGGCTGCCGACCGGGGCGCGGCAAGCGCCGCCCAATCCGCCCAGCCATTTACCCACAGGCTTTTTCGGTCGGTTCCGCTTGAAGCCGACCCCCCAAAAGATATATCTTAGAGATATCGAATGGGACGGGGAGTGATTGCAGAGTCATGGCCATCGAGGAATCACGCGGCTGGGCGGCCACTCTTATCGAGCGCGCCAAGACACTCCTCGCACGGCCGAAGGACGCCTGGCCCGAAATCGATCGGGACATGACGCCAAGCGGCGAACTGTTCACGCGCTATGCCGCGCCCCTCGCGGCCCTGGCCCCCGTGATCGGCTTCCTTACGGGCCGGATCGGCTGGAATCCGTTTTCCGGTCATTTCATCGGCCAATTGTTCACGGCAGTTATCGGCTACGGCCTCTCGCTCGGCAGCCTGCTGGTCATGAGTTTCGTCGCTGCCAAGTTCGCGCCGCGCTTTGGTGGGGAAGGCAGTCCGCGCGATGCGTTCAAGCTGATCGTCTATTCCTCGACGGCGGCTTGGCTCGCCTCGGCCGTGGCCATGATTCCGGGCCTCGGCTTCGTCGGCCTGGCAAGCTTCTACTCGCTCTATCTCTTCTTCACCGGCATTGGCCCGATCATGAAAGTGAAGGACGACGAGAACCGCAAGCGCTTCGGTTTCGCCACCATCGCTTGCGCAATCGGCCTCAATCTGGTCACCAGCCTCGTTTTGAGCGGCCCGGCCTGGCTGCTGGGCGGCGGACCCAATTTCCAGCAGCGCCAGACCTACCAGATCAAGGGCGACGATTTTCAATTCGATGGGCGCCGGTTTGAACGCGAGCTCGGCGACGCCTTTCGCGGCGCCGGCGTCAAGGGGGTTGAAGGTTCCTCGCTGGAGGCACTGCTTCCCGCCAAGCTCGGCAGTTTCGAGCGAACGGCGATAGAGAGTTCGAGCGGCGGCCGCGGCGGCAGCAATGCCGAGGCGACCTACGAAAGCGGCAACCGGGAATTCACGCTCAAGGTCGTCGACCTCGCGGCCTTTGGCGCAATCACGCGGATACGCGATGCCTTCAGGATCGAGCGGAACAGGCGGGACGAAGACGGCTTCGAGCACGTCTCGAACAAGGACGGCACGTTCATAGCCGAGAAATGGGACAATGACGACGAGGAAGGCAGCTACACGACCATCGTCGACAAGCGCTTCCTGATCCAGGCCGAGGGCGAAGCCGGCAGCTTCGACGAACTCAAGCGCGCCGCTGCCAGTGTCGATGCGGCCAAGCTGAAGGCGCTGGAAGCGAAGTAGGCCGAGTTACCAGTCGAGCGTGCGGCCATCCCAGGCGGTGAAACGCCCGGTCGTCGTAACATCGAGGCCAGCCAGCACCTTGCGGATGCCCGATGCACTCTCGCGAACATCGAGATCGGCACCGGCGCCGCCCATGTCGGTGCGCACCCAGCCCGGATGCAGCATGGCGACGGCAATCCCCTCGCCCGCAAGATCGGTCGCGAGGCATTGGAAGACCTTGTTCACTGCCGCCTTGGATGCGCGATAGGCGACGAAGCCGGATTGCTTCGACGAGAGCTGCCCCATCTGGCTGGAAATGACGGCGACCTTGGCATTCCTGGCCGCTCGGAGATTGGGCAGCAGCGCCTGCGTGACCCGCAGCGGTCCCAGCACATTGGCGTTGAGCGCGTCCAGAAAGCCGGGAAAGTCCATGTCGGTGCTGGTCTGGTGCGCGGGGTCGGGCCCGATGACGCCGGCATTGTTGATCAGCAGGTCGATGGGACGGCCCTCGAGCGTGTCGGCAAGCCCCTCCGCAGAGGTCCCGCTGGTCACGTCGAGCGGCAGGATCTCGCCAACCGGCCCGCTCGCCTTGTCATGACCGCGCATGGTGCGGATCACCGTATCGCCGGCGGCAGCATATTGCTTTGCCAGCTCGAGGCCGATGCCGCGGTTCGCGCCAGTGATCAGGATGGTCGCCATGGCTCGCTCACTCCTATTTGGGCGGCTTGTAGGTGAAGTCGTATTGCGCCTGCCAGGTCGCGCCATTGTCACTCGACTGCTCGCCGAACTGGCGGACCCAGCCGCTCGGCAAGGGCGTGAACGTCATGCGCACGAGCAGGCCCTTCCCGGCATTGGGACCGCTCTTGTGGGTGCCGGTCAGCACCATCTTGCCGTCGACCAGCCCGCCCTCGAACTCGACGCGGGTGCCGGATGAATCGATCCAGCTCTGGTGCCACCTGCCCGAAGGCGTGTCATAATTGTTGAGGCTGCCACCGCCCGTCCCGTTGAACGGCATCCAGTTCTCGCGAATGCCGCAGCCGCCATAGACGGTCTCGATGATGCTGCGCGCGACCGGCTTGTCTGATCCGGCCGGATAGACCTCCCAGCCGCCAAGCCAGAAATCGAACTGGCGATGCGCGGCATCGGCGCAAGCCGCGACCGCGGATGCGGAAGATTGTGCCGGAGTGGATTGGGCGAACGCCGGCGCGCCGCACGCCAGCATCGTCAGGACGAACGCCGCAGACTTGACGGACATGTGCATGCCTGATCTCCTATTGCTCAACCTTGCCGTCGTGCAGGCGCACCATGCGATCCATCCGCGCGGCGAGGCGCTCATTGTGCGTGGCGATCAGCGCCGCCGATCCCTGGCCTCGCACGAGCCGGATGAACTCATCCAGAACGACGTCGGCCGTGCGCTCGTCGAGATTGCCGGTCGGTTCATCGGCGAGCACGAGCGCCGGCTTGTTGGCCAGCGCGCGGGCGACCGCAACGCGCTGCTGCTCGCCGCCGGAAAGCTTGCTCGGCTTGTGGTGGAGGCGTTGCGCCAGGCCCAGGTCACCGAGCAAGGCGGTGGCACGATCCCGCGCATCGGCCTCGCTCGCTCCGAGGATGAGCTGGGGCAACTCGACATTCTCCAGCGCCGTGAAATCCGGAAGCAGGTGATGGAACTGGTAGACGAATCCAAGTTTCTCGCGGCGCAGACGCGTGCGCCCTTCGTTATTTTCCTTCGCCGCCTCGACGCCTGCGAGGCGGATCGAGCCGCCATAGCCGCCCTCGAGCAGGCCCACGGCCTGGAGCAGCGTCGACTTGCCCGAGCCCGAAGGACCGAGCAGGGCAACAATCTCGCCCGCCGCGATCGTCAGGTCGATACCGCGCAGAACCTCTATGGTTACATCGCCCTGCGAAAAGCTGCGGGTCAAGCCCGTGACAGCGAGCACCTCACTCATAGCGCAGCACCTCGACTGGATCGGTACTCGCCGCCTTGAACGCGGGATAGAGCGTCGCGAGGAAGGAGAAGCCAATCGACATGAGGCAGATCCCCACGATCTCAAACGGGTCCGGCTTGGATGGCAGGTCGGTCAGGAAACGGATCGAAGGGTCCCAGATCTGTTGCCCGGTCGCATATTGGGCGAAGTCGAGCAGGTTCTGGCGGAAGAAGAGGATCGTGAAGCCGAGCGCGGCGCCGGCCAACGTCCCGGTAGCGCCGATGGCGAGACCGACCGTCACGAAGATCTTGAGCAGGCTGCGCCGCGTCGCGCCCATCGTCCGCAGGATCGCAATGTCCCGGGTCTTGGCGCGGGCCAGCATGATCAGCGAAGACAGGATGTTGAACACGGCGACGAGGATGATCAGCGACAGGACGATGAAGGAGACGATCCGGTCGATCTGCAGCGCCTCGAACAGACTGGAGTTCATCTGCCGCCAGTCGACGATATTGGCCTTGTCCTTCACCTTGGCGGCAAGTGGCTTGAGGATGTCCGCGACCTTGTCCGGATCAGTGGTCTGCACCTCGATCATCTGCACCTGGTTGCCGAGCAGCAGCAGGGTCTGGGCGTCCTGCATCGGCATGATGATGAACTTATCGTCGAAATCGTAGATGCCGATCTCGAAAATGGCACCGACATCGTACGCGATCTGGCGCGGCACCGTGCCGAAGGGCGTCGAGCGGCCGGCAGGATTGACGATGCTGATCGTCTGGCCGAGCGAGATGCCCAGGTTTTCCGCCAGGCGCGATCCGATCGCGACCTTGCCGCTGCCAGGCCGGATGTCGGCTAGCGAACCGGCAACGATCTTGGCGCTGATCGAAGGATTGGTGCGGATATCATGCTCGGTCATGCCGCGCACGACCGCCGCCTCGACCCGGCCGTTAAAGGTCGCAAGCAAGGGCTGCTCGATCAGCGGCGTCGCCGTCGTGACTCCCGGCGTGGCGCGCGCCTGCGCGGCGATCTCCTGCCAGTTGGCGAGGCGCCCGTTATAGCCCTGGACCACCGCGTGGCCGTTCAGGCCCACGATCTTGTCGAAGAGCTCGGCCCGGAAACCGTTCATCACGCTCATCACGACGACGAGCGCCGCCACACCGAGCATGACCGCAACGAGGCTGATCGAAGCGACGAGAAAGATGAAGCCCTCCCCCTTGCCGGGCAGCAGGTAACGCCGGGCAATCATCTGTTCGTAACGGGCGAGGATCATGGGGCTGTGGTCCGCCTCCGGAGGGAGAGCGCACCTCTATGGCCCCGTCCCCGGGCTGGCAAGGGCTTGCTCCTCGCACGGTCAGCCGAACGCTTTACGTGGACGTCAAGTAGATGTTGCGGAATCAGCACAGCCGTTCAGGCAATTGAAAGGTTGGTCCACTTTGCCCCGTGACTCCGGCAAGCCGCTCAAATAGCTCTATGGTTGAAACACTGGCTTTTCATAGCAGGGCCGTGGTTCAGGGATGCCGACTTCCCGCCTCGAAGCTTGAGGGGGCCTAAAGGGCGCGTGAAGTCGGCGCCAAGGGGGAGACGAACTATCGTCCACGGGCGCCCGGGTCGGCAACGACCTGGGCGCTTAGTCGTTTCGGCCCGGCAAATCCTGAGCGACGAAAAGTCCGTCTTGATTTGCCACCCTCTTGAAACCCGATTTCCAGCACACATTTATCGCTCATCCGGCCGCCATCATGGGACCGGAGATGAGCCGGACGCCGCGTTTTCGGGTCCGGCATCGCACAGTCAAACACGCTCAATGGAGGATTTGAACCATGCGTACAACTTTCGACCTGACCCCCTATCGCCGCTCCACTGTCGGCTTTGACCGCCTGTTCGACCTGATCGAGAACAATGCGCGTCTGCAGCAGACCGACAATTACCCGCCGTTCAACATCGAGCGCGTGAGCGAGGACCGCTATCGCGTCACGCTCGCTGTCGCCGGGTTCAAGGCGGACGAGATCGACATCACCGCCCAGCAGAACCTGCTGCAGATCACAGGCCGCAAGGACGAAGTGAGCGCGGAAGAACGCGCCAACTATCTGCACCTGGGCATCGCCAACCGCAATTTCGAACGCCGTTTCGAGCTTGCCGACTTCGTACGGGTCGAGAACGCCGCGCTTGCCGACGGCCTCCTGGTCGTCGAGCTGGTCCGCGAGATTCCCGATGCGATGAAGCCGCGCAAGATCGCCATCAACGGCAAGGGCGAGGTCATCGACCTGAGCGATAAAAACGCCGCCTGACCCGAGAGTTACCGCTGCCTCCGTCGTCTCCCCCCACTGACTTGAGGTAGCAATTAGGGCGTCCGGGAAACCGGGCGCCCTTTTTTTCTCGATCCGACAAGAAGCTCGAGCGGTTGTCCCGCAGGCGCACAGGTCCGCAGTTTACGCTAACGGAAACGTTAAACAGCATTAATCCTATCTCAATCAAAGCCTGAAATGAGCGGCGGACAGAACCAAAAAAACGCCGGCAACGACCGGTGAAAAAAGGTCAACCGAAAGGGTCGCTATGGCTAAAATGATTCACCTGCTCGCGGGAGCACAACTGCTTGTCGCCGCTCCAGTTTGGGCTCAGGCCGCTCCGGCCGCGGATTCCCAGGCAACCGCAAAGGCAGCAGAACCACAGAAGGAAGTTTTCTCGACCGGCGTCGCAAAGGGCCGCGACCGCCTCGACAGCGCGACCTCGACGAGCGCGCTGAAGGCAAGCGAATCTGAAAAGCTCGGCACCCGCCCGCTCGGCGACATCTTGCGCACCATGCCAGGCCTGCGCGTCGAATCCGGTATCGGCGAAGGCAATGCCAATTACACCGTGCGCGGCCTTCCGCTCGCAGCCGGTGGCTCCAAATACATGCAGCTGCAGGAGGACGGCCTGCCCGCCATCGAATTCGGCGATTTCTTCAATTTCGCGGGCGACGTGTTCCTGCGGCCCGACTTCAATCTGTCTCAGATCGAATCCATCCGCGGCGGATCGGCTTCAACCTTCGCCTCCAATTCGCCCGGCGGCGTGATCAACCTGATCTCCAAGACCGGCGACACCGAGGGCGGCGCGATCCAGGTCACGCGCGGCCTCGACTATGGCGAGAATCGCCTCGACGCCGATTATGGCGGAAAAATCAGCGAGAACCTGCGCTTCCACGTCGGTGGCTTCTATCGCTGGGGCGAAGGCCCTCGCAATATCGGCTTCGACGGTTACAAGGGCGGCCAGATCAAGCTCAACATCACGCGCCAGTTCAGCAACGGCTATGTCCGCCTCTACGCGAAATATCTGAATGACCGTTCGCCGACGTTCGCGCCCTACTTCTTCCAGCTGACCGGCACCAACGACAACCCAGTCATCGCCAACTTGCCGAATTTCGACATCCGCAAGGATGCGGTGCTCTCGCCCAATATCGGCCCGGTCGTGACCCTGGACGGCGAGAACAAGCTGGCCAATTTCTCTGTCGCGGACGGCATGCACCCGGTCGCCAAGTCCGTCGGCGTGGAAGCGCAGTTCGATTGGGGTGGCTGGACGATCAGCGAGCGTGCGCGCTTCTCGCTCCAGTCAGGCGACTTCCTGCGCATCTTCCCGAACACCGCCAACACCGTCTCTGCTTTTGCCGCGTCGCAGGGCGGTGCGGGCGCGACGGCAAGCTATGCCAGCGGTCCAAACGCCGGGCAGTCGATTGCCGGCAACATCAACGGCAATGGTCTCCTCGCGCTTTTCTACATGGCTGAGACGCGCGCGCGTTCGCTCAAGAACTTCACCAACGATCTGCGCGCCACCAAGGTGTGGAAGGTTGGCAATGGGAATCTCACCGTCACTTCCGGAGTCTACAAGGCCATCCAGACCCTGAACTCGGAGTGGTTGCATTCGTCGATCGACACGGACGTCGCAGGCAACGGCCAGACCGCCATGGTCAACATCACCAGTTCGACCGGCGTCGCTCAGACCCAAGGCGGCTATTATGGCTTTGGCCGCGGCCGCAGCAGCAATTTCCGCCGCATTTTCAATGTGCAGTATGACATCACCGCGCCCTATGGATCGGTGAACTATCATTTCGGCAAGATCGCGATCGGCGGCAGCCTGCGCTACGACATCGGCAGCGTGCGCGGTTCGCTTTATGGCGCAGACCTTGGCGGAGGCCGCGTCGGTATCGGCAGCTACGACATCAACGGCAATGGCTCGATTTCCGTACCCGAACAGTATGTGGCGTCATTGCCCCTCGCCCAGCCGGCGCCGGTCAACTACAACTACGGCTATCTCAGCTATTCGGCAGGCATCAACTATCGCGTCGCCGAGCCCTTCTCGGTCTTCGCCCGCTACAGCCGCGGCGCCCGCGCCAATGCCGACAAGATCCTGTTCACGCCCGTCGTGAGCGCGACGGATGGCACGGTGGCCAATGCCAACGACAAATATGACGACGTGCGTCAGCTCGAGGGCGGCTTCAAGTTCCGCAAAGCCAATTTCACGCTGAATGCCACCGCTTTCCGCGCAACGGCGGACGACCATAATGTGCTCAATGGCTCGGCCACGCGGACCAACCGCAGTTACCGCGCCTATGGCCTGGAGCTGGAGAGCAGCTTCCGCTCCGGTTCGTTCAGCATGACCGCCGGCGCAACCTATACCAGAGCCAAGATCACTGAGGACAAGCTGGATCCCACGCTGAACGGCAAGGAGCCTCGTCACCAGCCGGCCTGGACCTTCTCGGCGACGCCGCAATATGAGACGAAGCTCTTCACCGCCGGCGCCAATGTCGTGACGATCACCAGCAGCTATGCGCAGGACACCAACCTGCTCAAGATGCCCGGTTTCACGACGGTCGCCGCGTTCGTCCAGATCCGGCCGATCGACAAGGTGCAGCTGAGCGTCAACGCGAACAATCTGTTCAACACCATCGGATTCTTCGAAATCTCGCAGAGCACCGTGCCCACCAACGGCATCGCCTGGGGCCGGGCCATCAATGGTCGAACGGTTTCGGCGTCGCTGAAGTACAGCTTCTAGGAACGGCGGTCCCTGTTCCCCATCGAGAACGAACAAGGGCGTCCGGGAAACCGGGCGCCCTTTTCGCGATCAGACCAACCGGCTCTGCTTGACCGCCGCCTCGATGAAGCTCGCGAAGAGCGGGTGCGGTTCGAAGGGCCGCGACTTGAGCTCCGGGTGGAACTGCACGCCGACGAACCATGGATGATCCGGCCGCTCGACGATCTCCGGCAGCGTGCCGTCCGGCGACATGCCGGAGAAGATCAGGCCGGTATTCTCCAGGCGGTCCTTGTAGCCCATGTTCACCTCCCAGCGGTGCCGGTGGCGCTCGCTGAGCGTGGTTGAACCATATATCTGGGCGACATGACTGTTGGGCGAGAGCTTCGCCTCATAGGCGCCGAGGCGCATCGTGCCGCCAAGATCGCCGCCCGCCTCGCGCTTCTGCAAGCCCTCAGCGCCCATCCACTCGGTGATGAGCCCGACCACGGGCTCGGGTGTCGGGCCGAATTCCGTCGAGTTGGCTTCCGGCACACCGACAAGGTTACGCATGCCCTCGACACAGGCCATCTGCATGCCGAAGCAGATGCCGAAATAGGGCACGCGCCGTTCGCGCGCGAAGCGGATCGAGGCGATCTTGCCTTCCGCACCACGCGATCCGAACGCGCCGGGCACGAGAATGGCGTGCATGGGCTCAAGGCGCGCCGCGATATCGCTGTCGGGCTGCTCGAACAGCTCGGCGTCGATCCAGTGGATGTTGACCTTGACACGATTGGCCAGTCCCCCGTGGATCAGCGCCTCGTTCAGCGACTTGTAGGCGTCCTGCAGGCCGACATATTTGCCGACGACGCCGACGGTCACTTCGCCCTCGGGATTGTCGTAGCGGTCCATGATGTCGAACCAGCGCGTGAGGTCGGGCAGTCGTTGCGTCTCGAGCCCGAAGGCGCGGAGGACCTCCTCGTCCAGCCCTTCGGCATGATATTGGGCAGGCACCGCATAGATGCTGGATGCATCGAGCGCCTGGATCACCGCTTCCTTGCGGACATTGCAGAAGAGCGCGATCTTGGCGCGCTCGCTCTCGGGCAGCGGATGCTCGCAGCGGCAGAGCAGGATGTCGGGCTGGATGCCGAGCGACGTGAGTTCGCGGACACTGTGCTGAGTGGGCTTGGTCTTCAGTTCACCCGCCGCCGCGATATAGGGAACCAGCGTCACGTGAATGAAAATGGACTGGCCATGGCCCAGCTCGTTGTGGAGCTGGCGGATAGCCTCCATGAAGGGCAAGCTTTCGATATCGCCGACCGTGCCGCCGATCTCGCACAGCACGAAATCGACATCGTCGGTCTCGGCGAGAGCGAATTTCTTGATCTCGTCGGTGACATGCGGGATGACCTGCACCGTCGCGCCGAGATAGTCACCGCGCCGCTCGCGCTGGATGATCGTCTGGTAGATGCGCCCCTGCGTCACATTGTCGGCCTGGCGGCTCGAAACGCCGGTGAAGCGCTCATAATGGCCGAGATCGAGATCGGTCTCGGCGCCGTCATCCGTCACATAGACTTCGCCATGCTGATAGGGCGACATCGTGCCGGGATCGACGTTCAGATAGGGATCGAACTTGCGCGTGCGGACTCGATAGCCTCGCGCCTGCAGAAGCGCGCCGAGCGACGCCGCCATGAGGCCTTTACCGAGCGATGAGACCACGCCGCCGGTGATAAAAATGAACCGCGCCATGGGAGGAAAGGCCTAAGCTGTTTTCACGTGAATGGGCAAGCGGACGAATCCGCTGCGACGAAAAATTTTTCGTGGAGAACGCTTATTGAAGCGGGACGGACTGGTTGCCGGCCGGCGCGCCCTGGACGGCGCCAGCGGCATTCGCCGCCGGCTGGGCCGGGGCTGCGGGCTGCTCCTGCGCCGAGGAGGTCTTGCCGACCAGCGACGTGTCCACACCCTGCCCGCGATGCTGCGTCGCGGCGAGCACGGCCAGAACAATGCTGAGGCCCACGAAGCCGGTCGCCAGAATCGCCGTCGCGCGCGTCAGGAAGTCGGCCGCGCCGCGCGCCGACATGAGGCCCGACGGGCTGCCGCCCATGCCCAGACCGCCACCTTCCGAACGCTGCATCAGGATGACAGTGACCAAGGCCGCAGCAATGACGGCCTGGACGACGAGGAGGAAGGTGAACAGCATGAGTGGTTTTGGGCCTGCGATAATGTCGAGAGGCGCGACTTAGGGTTTCGAGCGTCCATGGTCAACCTCGGGTGGTCGCGGGATGATCGTCAACGCCGTCCGTTCAGCCGCGCGAAAGCGTGCTAGGCTTAACGGCCCGCGCCAGCAGCGCGCCGACTCAGGACGCGTTTGCGCGGGCAAGGGGATGCCATGACCTCACCGGTCTTTTTCGACAGTACGGGCAAGCGCCGCCGCCTTGTCGGCCGCCTCATTGCCCTGTTGCTCACGCTCGTCGTAGCTTCTGCCATTGCCTTCGCCACGACCATCGTCGAAGTTCCGGCCACATCCGCGCTCGATTTCTCGCGCGAGCGCCAGCAGCCGCTACCCTTTAAGACGCATCTCGCGCATTGGCGACACCGGATGCCGCAATGGGCAAATCCCGCCGGGCGCCAGCGCCCGATCAATGCGGCCTTCTATGTGCCGTGGGACCCGGAAAGCGTTAGCGCGCTGCGCGCCCATTATGACCAGCTCGATTGGGTCATCGCCAGCAACGCCGCGATTGACCGCGAGACGGGCCGACTCAATATCCACGCCGATCCGGGGCTGCACGCGCTGGTCCGCAGCCGCATCCATCGCCCGAAGATGTTCCTGATGGTCCAGAATGTCGACGAGCGTGTCTGGTTCGGCTCCGAAATGGAACAGCTGTTCCGCGATCCCGCGAAAAGCGATGCGCTGATCGAGGGCGTGATCGCCGCCACGAAGCGGACGCGCTGGCAAGGCGTCGTCTTCGATTTCGAAAACCTCCCCAACAGCGCCCTTCCCGGTTACCGAGATTTCCTCGCCCGCGCCCATAGCCGCTTCGCCAAGGCAGGGCTTCTGATGAGCGTCACCGTTCCGGCCGGCGAGCCCGCCTGGGACCTCAAGCGCTTCGCCGATGCGGTCGATCACGTCATTTTCATGGACTATGACCAGCACTGGCAGGGAGGCGAGGCCGGGCCGATCGCCGCGCAGGACTGGTTCGTCTCGATGCTGGCCGATGCGCGCAGCAAAATCCCCGCCGCCAAGCTCATCGTCGCGCTCGGCAATTACGGTTATGACTGGCACGACGGCATCGCCGACGCCCTCACCGTCAACGAAGCCTGGCTTGCGGCACAGGACAGTGGCGCCAAGCCGGCGTTCGATCCCGCGAGCGGCAATAGCGGCTTTGCCTATGAGGAAGGCGACACCAAGCACATCGTCTGGATGATGGACGCAGCGACGAGCTGGAACCAGCTTTCACAACTCCGCGGCGGAATTGGCGGCATCGCGCTTTGGCGCCTGGGCAGCGAGGATCCCGGCTATTGGGAAGCGGTGCGCGCATGGCAGGTCCGCCGGCTGCCGCGCCTCGAGACGATCGCACCAGCGCCCGGCACCGATGTCGAAGGTTCGGGCGAGATCCTGCGCATAGCGGCATCCCCCAAGGGCGGCAGCCGCATCTTGAGCTTCGGCAAGGACGGCGCGATCATCGACCAGAAGCTGCTTACGCTGCCCTCCCCTTACGTGGTCGAGCGCACCGGCGCCACCGACCCCAAGAAGATCGCCATCACCTTCGACGATGGCCCCGACCCCGATTGGACGCCGCGCATCCTCGACATCCTGAAGGCAAAGCACGCTCCCGGCACCTTCTTCGTGATCGGCGAGAATGCACTGGAACATCCGGAAATTCTCCGCCGGCTGGTCGCCGAGGGGAATGAGGTGGGAAATCACAGTTACACCCACCCCAACCTGGCAGAGGTGTCGCCGCTCGGCGTCAAGCTGGAGCTCAACGCAACGCAGCGGCTGATCGAGGCCTATACCGGCCGCTCGACGCGCCTGTTCCGCGCGCCCTATTTCGGCGATGCCGAGCCGACCACGGCGGACGAACTGCTCCCGGCCGCTCTGGCACAACAGGCCGGCTACACGATCGTCGGCCTGCACGTCGATCCCGACGACTGGAAGACGCCGGGCGTGGAGCACATCGTTCACGATGCCGTGCGGGAGGTGCTTGCCGGATCGCCCGAGCGCAGCGGCAATATCATCCTGCTGCACGATGGCGGCGGCAACCGTGCGCAGACCATCGCCGCCCTCCCACAGATCATCGATCAGTTGCGCGCGCGCGGCTACCAGTTCGTCACCGCGTCGGAACTCGCCGGTCTCAGCCGCGACACGGTCATGCCGCCGGTCAAGGGCTCGGACCTCGTCGCTGTCCGCGCCGATGTCGGCTTCTTCATTGCCATTGCCATGCTCGGCTATGCGCTGCGTTGGCTGTTCTTCTTCGCGATCGCGCTCGGCATCGCGCGGGCGGTCTTCATGACGGCGCTCGCGCTCCTCGACCGCAAGGCAAGCGAGGACGCACCGAAGGATGCAGCGCAGCCTCCAGTGTCCGTCATCATCCCGGCCTATAATGAAGAGAAGGTCATCGTCTCCTCGATCGCGCGCGTGCTGGCGAGCGACTATCCCGCCATGGAAGTGATCGTCGCCGATGACGGATCGAAGGATGCGACCAGCGCGCTCGTCGCACGGCATTATGGCAGCGACGCGCGCGTGCGGCTGATGACGCTCGTCAACGGCGGCAAGGCCAGCGCGCTCAACCGCGCGCTCAAGCAGGCGAGCGGCAGCATCATCATCGCACTCGACGCCGATACGCAATTCCTCCCCGACACGATCGCGAAGCTGGTGCGCTGGTTTGGCAATCCAAAGGTCGGGGCCGTCGCCGGTAATGCGCGGGTCGGCAACAGGATCAACCTCGTCACCCGCTGGCAGGCGATCGAATATGTGACCGCCCAGAATGTCGAGCGGCGCGCACTGGACGCGCTGAAGGCCATCACCGTGGTCCCCGGCGCTGTCGGCGCCTGGCGCCGGGAGGCACTGGATGCCGTGGGCGGCTATCCGGAGGACACACTGGCCGAAGACCAGGACCTGACCATCGCGATCCAGCGCGCGGGCTGGTGGGTCGAATATGATGTCGAAGCCATTGCGCTGACCGAGGCGCCCGAGACCTTCCGCACGCTCGGCAAGCAGCGCTACCGTTGGTCCTTCGGCACGCTGCAGTGCCTCTGGAAGCACCGTGATGTGCTGAAACGCGGACGTCCGCGCGGCCTCGCCTGGTTCGGCATGCCACAGGCCTGGCTGTTCCAGATCGTCTTCGCCGCGCTCTCGCCGATCATCGACCTGGCGCTGGTCGTGTCGGTGGTCGACACTATCGTGCGCGTGCAGCAGCATGGCTGGGCACAGACGCAGAGCGACGTGCTGCGCATGGGCGGCTATTGGCTGGTGTTCGTCGCCATCGACCTGCTCGCCGGCTGGATCGCCTATCGCCTCGAACCGACGCGACAGCGCTTCCCGGGCATGCTCATGATCATGCAGCGCTTCGTCTATCGCCAGCTCATGTACGGAGTCGTGATCCGCTCGATCCACGCCGCGCTGCGCGGCCAAGTGGTCGGCTGGGGCAAACTGGTGCGCACGGGAACGGTGACCGTCCCTCAGCCGTGAAAATAGTCGTAAACCGTCTGCGCAACCGCCGCTGAAACACCCGGCGCGCGCTGGAGGTCGTCGAGGCTCGCGTTGCGTACGGCCTTGGCCGTGCCGAAATGCATGAGCAGAGCCTTCTTGCGCGCCGGGCCGATACCCGGAACCTCATCGAGCGAACTGACCGTGATCGCCTTGGAGCGCTTCTGGCGATGCGCACCGATGGCGAAGCGGTGGGCCTCGTCGCGCAGGCGCTGGAGGTAGAAGAGGACGGGGTGATTGACCGGCAACGTGAGCTCGCGGCCGTCGAGCAGATGGAAAACCTCGCGGCCCTCGCGGCCATGATGCGGCCCTTTGGCAACGCCGACCATCGGCACGTCCTCGATGCCGAGATCTTCGAGGATCTGGCGCGCGGCGTTGAGCTGGCCACGGCCGCCGTCAACCAGCACTAGGTCCGGCCATTCCCCCGTATCGCGATTGGGGTCCTCCTCCTGGACACGTCCGAAGCGCCGCTCGAAGACTTCGCGCATCATGCCGAAATCGTCGCCCGCAATGGTCTCGGGCTTCTTGATGTTGAACTTGCGATAGGCGTTCTTGCGGAAGCCCTCGGGTCCCGCGACGATCATCGCGCCGAGCGCGTTCGTGCCCTGGATGTGGCTGTTGTCATAAACCTCGATGCGGTCCGGCGGGCCTTCGAGAGCGAACAGGTCCGCCATCTCGTTGAGCGCCTTGCCGGTCGCGCTGCTCTCTGCCTGGCGCCGCTCGAGAGCCTCGACCGCATTGCGCTGCGCCTGCCGGATGAGCTTCACCCGGCTGCCCCGTTGCGGCACCTCGATGCGCACCTTGCGGCCGATGCGCTGGGTCAACGCCTCAGCGACGAGCAGGGCTTCGGCAGGCTCGCGATCGCACAGGACCAGCGGCGCGGGCGGCACATCCTCGTAGAACTGCGCCATGAACTGCATGAGCACTTCATCCTCGTTCACCTCCGCCGTGTGCACCGGGAAGAAACTGCGATGGCCCCAATTCTGCCCGCCGCGGATGAAGAATGCCTGGATGCACATGCCGCCATCCTTGCTGGCGAGCGCGAAGATGTCCGCATCCCCCAGCCCCTCGGCATTGATCGCCTGGCTGCCCTGGATGAAGGTCAGCGCCTTCAGCCGGTCGCGGTAGATGGCCGCCATTTCAAAATCCATGGCCTCGGCCGCCCGCGTCATCGCATCGCCGAGCTTGGCCTGCACCTTGGTCGACTTGCCGCCCAGGAAATCCTGCGCGTCCTGCACCAGTTCATTGTAGTTCGCCTCGTCGATGCGGCCGACGCAAGGCGCCGAGCAGCGCCGGATCTGGTAAAGCAGGCAGGGCCGCGAGCGATTGGCGAAGAAGCTGTCGGTGCAACTCCTCAGCAGGAAGAGCTTCTGCAGCGCATTGAGCGTCTTGCGCACCTGTCCGGCCCCTGCAAACGGCCCATAATAATGGCCCTCGATCTTGCGGGCGCCGCGGTGAAGCTGGACGCGCGGGAAGGCGTGATCGCTGCGCAACAGGATGAAAGGGAAGCTTTTGTCGTCACGCAGCAGCACATTATAAGGCGGACGGAAGCGCTTGATGAGTTGCGCTTCAAGCAGCAGCGCCTCGGCTTCGCTCTCGGTAGTTACAATGGTCATGGATCGCGTCTGCGAGACCATGCGCTGCAGACGCCTGGGCAGCCGATCGACCTGCGTGTAGTTGGTCACACGACTCTTCAGCGCCCGCGCCTTGCCGACGTAGAGCACATCGCCCCGCGCATCCTGCATGCGGTAGACACCGGGCCGGGTCGGCAATGTCTTGATCGTATCGCGGATTGCGGCGACACCGGCGTCGATATCTGGCGTATCGCTGCCGCGCACCGTATAGGTGGCGCGCTCCTCGTTGAAGCGGTCCGGGGATGAGGGGCGTTCGGCCATGCCAGCGGATTTAGGCGCGGCCAGTGAGCGGAGCAACCGGGCGATGTCGATCGGGAGAGATATGCGCATGAAAACCGGCCTGACCATCCTCGCGCTGCTCACTGCCGCGCCGCTCGCAGCCCAGACCGTCACGCCCGCAATCAAGGCAGCGCTTGCCGATCCTGGCCGTCCGCCCGCCCAGACCGCGCGCGATTCTGCGCGCCATCCCGGCGAGTTCCTTGCGCTGGCCGGGATCAAACCGGGCGACAAGGTCGGCGATTTCATGATGGGCGGCGGCTACTGGACGCAGATCCTGAGTCCGCTGGTCGGCCCGAAAGGTCATGTCTACGCCTATCAGGCGGCCGAGTTTATCGGCTTTCGCCCCGCTTATGCCGAAGAACAGGCGGCTGCGGTCAAGGGCCATGCCAATGTCACACCGCTCGCGATGAAGCTGGGCGAGATCGCTTTTCCGGAGAAGCTGGACGCGATCATCACGGTACAGAATTTTCACGACCTGTACCTTCCCTTCGGCGGCGGGCCCGACTTTCCGGTGGTGGTGACCAAGCGGCTTTATGACGCACTCAAACCCGGCGGCACTTTCCTCGTTGCGGATCACGTTGCCGCGAACGACCCGGACAACAAGGCGCCGACCACCCTGCACCGGATCGACCCCGCGAAGGCGCGCGCCGAGATCGAGAAGGCCGGCTTCGTGTTCGTCAGCCAGAGCGACATGCTGCGCAACACGACTGACCCACACACGGCCAACGTGTTCAATCCTGCCATCCAGGGCAAGACGGACCAGTGGGTCATGGTCTTCCGGAAGCCGAAATAGTGGCGCCGCCTGCGCCGCAATAAGCTCAGAAAATATCAGCGGTCCGTGAACGGATCCGCCACCTGACGGCCGCCCGAGCGCGAGCAGATCATATCGACGCGCGCCTCGTTGAGGCTGCCCTTGGCCGGCACCTTCCACTCGTTAATCGTGTCGGACGCTTCCAGCGACATGGGGCTGCGGTCCATCTTGTAGAACAGATATTCGATCGTGCGGAACGTCTTGTTCGAGCAGTTCACCTCTTCAAGAATCCGCGCCGCGGCGATGGTCGTGCTGCCCGAGGTCAGGCCCGCCGGATAGACGTCGAGCACATTGACCCGCGTCATGCTGCCGGCCGCACCGAACGTATCGAAATCGACATAGGATCGCGTCTGGTTGCTCGTCGCTGCAAGGAACCAGCGTTCAGCCTGCGCCGCCGAACCAGCGAAGATCAAAGCCGCAACGGCAAGATATCTGAACTTCATGATGACTCCTCCCCCAACATCGTGGAACCAAAGCGCATTGCGCAGCCCCGCCTCAGCGGACGGGCGCGAACGGATCGGGCTCGAATCCACGGCCTTCGCGTGTGCAGATGACGCGAACGGTGCTTTCGTTGATGCTGCCCGGATCGGACGTTTTCCACTCATTGATCGTCGCGGACGGTTCGACAGACTGCACGCTTTTGCCGCGCCCGAAGAAGATATATTCCAGGGTGCGGAATGTCCGGTTGGTGCAGTTCACTTCTTCCCAGACCCGCGAGGCATAGGTTCCGGTACTTCCGAGGCCGCTCGGATAGATATCGAGCACCTGCACGCGGATCATGGCGCCGACGTTCGTGAAGGAATCGAAATCGACATAGGATTTCATCTTGTCGCCTTGGGCGGCTAGGTACCACCGCTCGGCACTTGCGCTCGTCCCTGCAAGCGCCAAGCCTGCAATCACGACATGAACGAATTTCATGGCGACTCCCCCCTGCTGCCATCCCCGGCAAGCATCATCGCATGACGGGAGCCATGTTGAAAGAGTGCCGACAACGGTAGGGAGTTGCTCCCAAAAACCGTAATGCGGAGAGTTATTTGGGCTTGTCCTTCGGGCCTGCGGCGATGGTCCGGACCTTGTAGACGGTCATCGCGACGTTGCGCACGCCCTGCGGTGTGGTCCAGGCAGTGCCATCGGGCGTGACGCCCCCCATCATGCCGACGTAGAGCGTTTTTCTGTCCGCACCAGCAAAGGCGAGCGTGATGGGCGCACGCGGCGTCGGGATGACGCCGAGTTGCTTGCCGGCCTTGTCGAACACATAGATGCCGGCGCCCGCCGTGGCGTAAAGCCGGCCCTCACTATCGACCGCAAGGCCATCCGCGCCGAAGCTGCCCTGCGGCTCGCTGCCGAGCGTTGCGAAATCGCGCCGGTTCGATGTGCTGCCGTCGGCGCCCACATCAAAGGCGACGATGGTTGTGCGATTGGTGACGTAGAGGGTCTTGTTATCCGTGCTGAGGACCAGGCCGTTGGTGAACATGCCGTTGCCCTCTGCAACGACACTCACCTTGCCATCAGCGCCGGCATGATAGACGCCGGTCTGCGTGAAGAAGGCGCCGCCGATCCCATCGGCTGCGACATCGTTCAGGCGGCCGAGCGGCCTTCCATCGGCGAAGGTGCTGGCTAGCACTTTGCGTTCTGGCGTGAGCTGCAC
>DASWYL010000075.1:0-65537 GCA_036404995.1 Sphingobium sp.
CCGTCACCCCGGCCCCCGAGCCGGGGTCCAGCTTCCTCTTCTTCTCCCCGCTAGCCAAATCCCGCCGTCAGGCTAAGCTCTCCCAAAAGGACTCAGAAGGAGAGAGTGCCCATGTTCGTGAAGTTCACCAGCACAGACCGCGTGCCGGTCGCCGTCAACGCCACGCAGATCTCCTTCATCACCAGCAATTCGGAAGGCACCCGCATCCGCTTCGGCGAAGGCCGCAGCGTCACCGTCGTCGAGCCGCTGGACGAGATCATGGACCGGCTGAACAAGACGAACCAGCTGCCGGAGGGGTAGGGGTTTTAAGGGCGTACTATCGATCAGTTTAAAAGCGTTCTTTCGTGAGAACGACAATTAATAGCGCGACGCTGAAAGCGGCTGCCCACATGGCTATTCGCAAAAAGAAGTATTTTTGCCAGCATACTTTAGAAGTGTTGTAGCAATGCTGGAGACGGGCAGACGTCAATGCAGTTTCATCTTGTGACTTAATGGTGTTCATGTAGGCGCGCCCGTCTTGGTAAGACTTGACGGCCCCGAAAAATACTAGCCCTTCGCCTACATTTGGAAGCCTAGGTAATACTACCCAAGCGGAGAGACTTGCACCCACAACGAGACAAAAGAAGGCGACGATCAGAAGTAAGCCGCTAATGGAGCAAAGGCGTTGATCTAGTATACCGCCAAGTCGCGTGTCCGAAGCCACGAAGGCAAGTAGCGATGAACATACGCCAAAGGTGACAGCTGCCTTTGTATCGGCCAAGGCGATATAATGTCGTACATAACCCTCTTGGAAATCAGCGAATTCCGTGTGGAAATGCTCTACTTTGTCGTTGTTCGACATTTGCGCATCCAGTTCTCACCGTGGGCATTGGGGGTCGAGCACCTCATCGGGGGGTGTCCATCTCCCGTCGAAGAGCCAAAAGCCATATGGCGATCCATCAGCAAGCGTCCAGCCCGTATCGAATGTTGCAAGCGACACATGTGTATCGCACCAGTCGTCTGGGAGACCGGGGAGCATCGCTTGCCCAATCATTATTTGCCCGCCTTGCGCGAACCCGAGCATCTTAGCGGTTCTGTTTGCCGGGGTTCCCACCGCGACAATATGATTAAAGCGCTGCGCAGCACCCATTCTTGTGATGGTGATCCAACCAAAATCGGCGCACACTCGAAAAAGTAATGGATCCAAACCGCTTTCGACAATTATAGGATTAATTAGGTTATCGCCCGCGTGGAATATTGTCATGGCGCATGCAACGGCTCTCTGGCGTGTATCTCCTCGGCCACTGGCTGGGCCAAAATACGCCATTATCCCGTCACCAGTGTTCTTTTCTACCGTCCCCCCGTAGTCTTCTACAATTTTAATTATTTCGTTAAAGAATAGCGTCAAAACGCGAATATTCAATTCCTGTTCGAATTGAGTATTCGAAGGTCTTTTGGTAAATCCAGATATGTCTAAAAATATAATTGAAGCTTCAATGCGCCGTCCTATGCCGATAGCGAGATCATTTCTGCTTGGAATCGCCCTTCCCGATTTGATCGCGCTAACTCTCGCTTTTATACGTCCTCGCATAGCATCAATGCGCTTATTTTGAATTGCGGCGTAAATTTTATTTAGTCTGTTTAGGTCATTTATTGGCATCAAGAGACCTCAAAGACTTTGTAGTCGGGTATGCCTACCGAGTTACTGTCGAAGGGGACCTGATGGCAGCGCTCAAGCCACTGCACGTGGGCAAGTCTATATAAATCATAACCAATGCGAAAAGTGTCTGGTTTGCAACTTTGTTCGATTTTGACCGCACGATTGAGAGCGTCGCTCTGAAGCTCTGAAGCCGCGAAGCCGGTTAGCGGGACGTGCACTTCACAAATCTCCGCCGGTCCGTAATCGGCCCCGATCCGAACAGACAGTGTTGGCAGTCCCTCTTGCCTCAGGGCCTCGTTCACACCGACGTGCAGGATTCGAAGCAGGGTCCCTCCTAGGTCGATTGCGCTATCGACAAGTGTGGTGAAGCCTGGGTGGTCGATGTATCCTATAAAGCCGTCGCCGGTGGTCTTCAAAATGGAACCCTGAAACTGACCAACGGTGGTGCCTAACTCCCGCACCAAAATTTTCCGCGCCTTCTCAAACCCCGCTGAATCGGCACGCCGAAGAGCAGTTGAGCCGCAGATATCCACCGAAATAAATGCGATATCGCGTTCGGAGTTGGGGTCGATTGATTGATGGGGTCGCGCCGCTTGCGTCGGTGGTGAATAATCTCCTGAAGCAAGTTCTTGAGCTACTGCTTTGCGCCGATCTTCCGCGTACTCCGAAGCGGTCTCTACGGTACGTCCTGAGGCATGAATGGGTAGGCCAACCATTTCGGGTGACGCGAAATCCCTGAAGTCGAACATCGTATTGAAATATTTATCGATGTACCAAAGTCCCGGCTCATCGCGTTCGATCTTATCATAGCGCCGAGGATCGGGCTCCATCACCATACGGAAGATTCCGCTCTCCTTGTCGGCCGACAGAAGGCGGGTTTTCAAATCCAACCGAAACCGATCTCCAGCCCTCCGTGGCTGATCGGAATTTTCCGGGTCATTCGAAGCGCTCATTGGTGTGAACTCAGAAGAGGTCTATTTCAGGCTTCATAGCACAGTCCCGCATCCGGGCGACGGGCCAAAAGCGCCCCGCGCTTTCGGCTGATCCGTCGCCTGTTCTCAGTCTGCTTCTCCGGAAGACAAGAAAGGCAAAAAGCGCCTAGCTCTCGTCGCCCATCCGCAACGCCGCAATAAAAGCCTCCTGCGGGATCTGCACCGATCCATATTCCCGCATCCGCTTCTTGCCTTCCTTCTGCTTCTCCAGCAGCTTCTTCTTGCGCGTGATGTCGCCGCCATAGCATTTCGCGGTCACGTCCTTGCGCATCGCCGCGATGGTCTCGCGCGCGATCACCTTGCCGCCGATCGCCGCCTGGATCGGGATCTTGAAGAGGTGGCGCGGGATGAGGTCCTTCAGCCGCTCGCACATGTGCCGCCCGCGCGCCTCGGCGGCGACGCGGTGGACGATCATGCTCAGAGCATCGACCGGCTCGTTGTTGACGAGGATGTTCATCTTGACGAGGTCGCCCTCGCGCGTGCCGATCTGGTGATAGTCGAAGCTGGCATAGCCCCGGCTGATCGACTTGAGGCGATCGTAGAAGTCGAACACCACTTCGTTGAGCGGCAGCTCATAGGTTACCTGCGCGCGCCCGCCCACATAGGTGAGGTTCTTCTGGATGCCGCGCCGGTCCTGGCAGAGCTTGAGGATCGATCCGAGATACTCGTCGGGCACATAGATGACCGCCTCGATCCACGGCTCCTCGATCAGCTCGATATGATTGGGGTCGGGCATGTCCGCGGGATTGTGCAGGTGGCGGACCGATCCGTCGCGCATGTGGATCTCGTAGACGACCGATGGCGCCGTGGTGATGAGATCGAGGTCATATTCGCGCGTCAGCCGCTCCTGGATGATCTCCAGGTGCAGCAGGCCCAGGAACCCGCAACGGAAGCCGAAGCCCAGCGCCGCGCTGGTTTCCATCTCGAAGCTGAAGCTGGCGTCGTTGAGGCGCAATTTGCTGATGCTGTCGCGCAGCTTCTCGAAGTCGTTGGCGTCGACCGGGAACAGGCCGCAGAAGACCACCGGCTGCACTTCCTTGAAGCCCGGCAGCGCGGCGGCGGCGGGGTTCTTCACCGTGGTGATCGTGTCGCCCACCCGCGTCTCGGTAATGTCCTTGATCTGCGCGGTGATGAAGCCGATCTCGCCCGGGCCCAGCTCGTCGAGCTGCTCGATCTTGGGGCGGAAGCAGCCGACCCGGTCGACCAGATGCTCGGTGCCGCCGATCATGAACTTGATCTGCTGCGCCTTCCTGAGCACGCCGTTGATCACGCGCACGAGGATGACGACGCCCAGATAGGGGTCGTACCATGAGTCCACGAGCATCGCGGTCAGCGGCGCGTCGCGGTCGCCCTTGGGCGGCGGGATCTTGCCGACGATCGCCTCGAGGATGTCGTCGATGCCGATGCCGCTTTTCGCGCTGGCGAGCACCGCTTCGCTCGCGTCCAGCCCGATCACGTCCTCGATCTCGTGCCTTACCTTCTCCGGGTCCGCGGCCGGCAGGTCGATCTTGTTGATCACCGGCACGATCTCATGGTCATGCTCGATGCTCTGGTAGACGTTCGCCAGCGTCTGCGCCTCGACGCCCTGCGCGGCGTCCACGACGAGCAGCGCGCCTTCGCACGCGGCCAGCGAGCGGCTGACCTCGTAGGCGAAGTCGACATGGCCCGGCGTGTCCATGAGGTTCAGCTCATATTTCTCGCCGTTCTTCGCGGTATAGTCCAGGCGCACCGTCTGCGCCTTGATCGTGATCCCGCGTTCCTTCTCAATGTCCATGTTATCAAGGACTTGCGCGGTCATCTCGCGGTCGGTCAGGCCCCCGGTCCGCTGGATGAGCCGGTCCGCCAGGGTCGACTTGCCATGGTCGATATGCGCGATGATCGAGAAGTTCCGGATATGCTTCAGGTCTGCCATGCCGCGCCGATAGCAGCGCCGCGCATCAAAGGCAAAGCGCCGTCGGTTCCGTCCAATACGCCTCCGCAACCGCGTGACAATGGCGCATCCAAGCCGCCGCGCTTCTTGTCTATCGGGATAGCCGTGATAAACTGCCGGCAGTCAGTTTCGCAGATGTGGGGGAAGTTGAATGAGAGGGTTCCATAAAGTCATCCTGGCCACGACCGCACTCGCCGTCGCGCTTTCGCCGGTGATGGTGTCGGCAGCGACGATGAGTTCGTCGGACAACAAGAACAAGGATGGCACCACCAAAGGCGCCTCGTCCGGCCGCAAGGACCAGGAAAAAGGTCAGCGCGATATTCCCAAGTGCACCAAGAAGCTCGGCACGCTCGCGATCGTCGAGCCCGACAAGCAATGGTGGCGCGAACTCAATCTCGGCAGCCCCGAGGCAATCATCAAGCTGTTCGTCCAGCAGTCGGGCTGCTTCAGCCTGGTGAATCGCGGTGCGGCGTCGCAGAGCAGCGCGATGGAGAAGGCGATGGCCGCAAATGGCGACCTCCAGCGCGGCAGCAACGTCGGCAAGGGTCAGACGAAAGCGGCGGATTATTTCCTGCAGCCTGATATTGTTTCGTCGAACAAGAACAGCGGTGGCAGCAAAGTCGGCGGCCTTCTCGGTGGCTTCATGGGCGGCACGCTTGGCGCCATTGCCGGCGGCATCAACATCAAGAAGAGCGAAGCCAATGTGACGCTCGAACTGGTCAATGCCCGCACGACCGAGGATGAGGCGCTGACCGACGGCTATGCTCGCAAGTCGGACCTGAGCTTCGGCGCCGGTGGCGGTCTCGGCTGGATGGGCGGCCTCGCCGCAGTTGGCGGCGGCGGTTACCAGAACACCGATATTGGTCAGGTGATCGTTCTGGCCTATCTGGACGCCTACACCAAGATGGTGACCCAACTGGGCGGTCTTTCCGGCACGCCCGCCGCAGATGCACCAATCCGGTCCTATACCGTCCAGCAGGTCGTTACCATGCGCAAGGCCGCGAATTCAAAGGCGGCCGTGGTGCGGTCGCTACCGGTCGGCGCGACGGTCTACCCCACAGGCAACAAGGAAGATGTCTGGTGGGAGATCGCCGATGAGAACGACAATGTCGGCTGGGTGCAGAACACCGCGCTCGCACCCGCAAAATAATCGGACGGGCGGCGGGGCGGGTCGATTACCTGTCCCGCCCGGCTCTCGCTTCAGTCGCCCAGCGCCGCACGGATTGCCTTGAGCGCGTTCTCAAGACGCGACTCTCCAGTGCCTCCGACGAGTGCCCAAGGCACCTCCCGCCGCTCCAGCTCAGCCTTGCACAGATCGAAAAAGCGGGCTCGCTCCTCAGTACTTCCATAGATACGCAGGCCATCGTCGACAAAAGGCAGGTCGATGTCGAGTAGCAGGTAGAGGTCGGCCATATCGTCGAACCGCGCGAACCAGGCGTCACGCTTACCCAGCATCATGTCGGCCCAGACGGCCGTCATCAGCGCGTCGGTGTCGGCGACCACCCATTGCGGGGCGGTTTCTCGCGCCTCGGCAATCAGATCGGTCTGCACCATGGCCATGTCGACCAGATCTGCCATTCGCAGGTTTGTGCCGTGACGGGCGCAATAGGCCCGGCCATATTCCGGCACCAACGTCGCTTTCAGAGCTGCGGCAAGCTGTTCGGCCATGATCGATTTGCCAACGCTTTCCGGGCCGTGCAGGCAGATGGTGCGCGCCTTGGTCATGCCGCCTTTGTTTCCTTGCCATCCAGCGTTTGGGCAACACGGACCCACTCATACCAGCCCCATGCCGCCACCGCGAGGAACAGCGCATAGAGTCCGGCCGTCACTTCAAGGCCCTTCACGTGATAGAGCAGCAGCGCGTCTGCATCGACTAGCACCCAGAGCGGCCAGTTTTCGATATAGCGGCGCGACAGCAGGATCTGTGCGGCGATGCTGATCATGGCGACGGATGCATCCCACCAGGGAAAGGCCGCATCGGTAAAACGATGCATGAGCCATCCCCACAGCGCCGTTGCGATAGCGATGCCGAGCACCCAGTAAAACACGGCTCGATGCGAAAGCCGTTCTACGATCAACGCGCCGCCTGTGTCGCGGCCGCGGACCCAGTTCCGCCAGCCATAGAGCTGCACGATGAGGAAAAAGACTTGCAGCAGCATGTCGCTGTAAAGTTTTTCCTCAGCGAAAATGAAGAAATAGAGCGCGACCATCGCGATGCCGAATGGGTAGTTCCAGAGGCTTCGGCGGACGAGGAGGACGATGTTGAAAAGGCCGAGCGCTGCGGCGAGATACTCAAGATTGCTCACGCCGCAGACCGTATCGCCGAGGACCGGCCCTGTCGACCGTCCTCAGCCGACGGCGCGTTTGCGCTCTGCCGACGGCGATTGACCCTTTCTTAGGTCGGCTGCCGCCCTGTCTGCGTTGCGGATGCGTTCGATGCTGACCGGCGCGTCGAACTCGATGCCCATCCGGTCTCCGCGCGACCAGCGACAGTGGCCCCTGGCGCGATAGTGACCGCCAAATTCGATGTTGAAGATGGTGCCCTGGGGCACGTCGCTCAGACCCTCGATCAGCGCCCCGCTTGAAGAGATATTGCGGATACGGCCGGTGTAGTTGTTCTCACCATGAATAAGGGAGACCGTGCGCAGCATGGTCATGCGCGGTTCGCGGCTTGATTTGTAACCCTGCGCGATGGCGTGGCCGTCATTGGCGGCTAGGATCTGCAAAGTTTCGTCCATTGGTATCGGTCGGCCGTAGACATAGCCTTGGATGTGGCTGCAGCCGAGCGAACGGATAAGGTCCAACTCGTCCAGAGTTTCCGCGCCCTCGGCCGTGGTCTCCATGCCGAGCGCTTCGGCGAGGTTGACGATCGATTTGACGATCGCGGCGTTGCGGCTGCCCTTGATCGCCGCGCCGCGCACGAAGCTCTGGTCGATCTTGATCTTGTCGAAGGGCGCCGTCTTCAGATAGCCGAGCGCCGAATAACCGGTGCCGAAATCGTCTAGCGCTAGGCGCACGCCCAGATTCTTGAGATGGGCGAACATGCTGTCAGTATTGTCTTGATCCGAGAGGAACACGCTCTCGGTGATTTCCAGCTCAAGCTGTGCTGCTGGCAGGCCGGCATTGGTGAATGCGCTCATCACGACGCTCGGCAGCGCCGGATTGGCGAACTGCATGGGTGAGACGTTGACGGCAACGCGTGTGCCCCGTGGCCATTTCAAGGCATCCTTGCAGGCGGTACGCAGCACCCACTCGCCAATCGCGCCGATGAGCCCGGCTTCCTCGGCAATTGGGATGAACACGGCCGGCGAGATCGCGCCGCGGGCGGGATGCTGCCAGCGAATAAGCGTCTCGAAGCCTGTGATGCGTTCGCTGGCCGTGCAAACGACGGGCTGATATTCGAGATGCAGGCCGCCAGTGATGATGGCCTGGCGAAGTTCGCCCTCGAGCTGGCGCCGGTCCTCGGCCTCCGCATGCATAGCGGGCATGAAGAATCTGAACTGGCCTCGGCCCTCGCCCTTTGCAGTGTAGAGCGCGAGATCGGCGTTGCGGATCAGCGTCTCAGTGCTTTCACCGTCTGCAGGGGCGAGCGCAATGCCGATGGACACGCCGATGACGACCTGGCTGCCATCGATCTCGTAGGGCTCGGAAATCTTGTGGATGATCGCGTCGGCAAGCTTCGCGAGTGCCATCATTTCGATCATGCCGGGCAATATGATCTTGAATTCGTCGCCGCCGATGCGACCGACCTTGCCCTTCGACCCGATGAGGCGCAGCAGGCGCTGGGCAACTTGCCGCAGCAGGGCGTCGCCCGCCGGGTGGCCCATTGTGTCGTTCACTTCCTTGAATCGGTCGAGATCGAGCAGCAGCAGCGCGCACTCGCCGGTCAGCCCACCGGGCGTGCTGAGCGCCTGCTCGAATGCCTGCATCATCTGAGACCGGTTGGCGAGGCCAGTGAGCGCATCGACGCTGGCGAGGCGCGCAACCTCCGCCTGGCTGCGGCGCATCTCCGTCAGGTCGGAACCATTGCCGCGGAAGCCAAGAAACTGGCCGAACTCCGTGATCACTGGCCGGCCCGAAACCGACCACCAGCGCTCTTCATTCGCAAGAGCGGCGCGCACGGCCATGTCCGAAAATGCGGTACGGGCCGAAAAATGGAAGCCCAGCGTCCGCTGGCTCTCGCCGTCCGTCCCCATGCCCGACGCGGCGATCAGGTCGGCGAAGGCTGTCCCGAAAAGCTCACCTGCCTTGCACCCGATCTGAGCCGCGAGCGTATCCGAGATGTAGGAGATCTTGCCTGATCGGTCGGTTTCCCAAAACCAGCCCCGCCCGGCAGCCTCGAACTCCTCCAGCAGGGCTTTGGCCTGCTCGCCGCTGAGCGCACTCTGGACGGCCTGTTGCTCGCTCGCCTGTCGCGAGCGCGACCAATAGTCGCCGATCAAGAGCATGATGAGTCCGGCGGCCAATGCCGCATAAGGCGTGATGAGAAAAAGATTGGGTGACGCAAGGGCCACGCCGATGCCGGCGCCAATCGACAATGCAAGGCCGAGCGCGCGCATGCGCGCGAGAACGGAAAGGGCCAGAAGCGCCGGGGCCAGCGTCACAACCAAAAGCGCTGAAATCTCGGTTCCGAGAAGTACGGCTGCGCCCAGCCGGAACGCGAGCGCCGAAGTGAAGACAAGCCCGGCGAGAATGCCGAGCCGCCGGTTTGGCGGTATGTTTTCGAAGCGACTGGAGCGATGCAGGCAAATGATGGCTAGGTCGGCGAGAAGCCAACCGCCGAGCGCGAGTTCGAGCGGGACGCTCTGCAGGTCGACCGAGACTGATAGCAAGCCGAGGAAAACGGCCAAAAGCGCCAATCGGACGATGAGAACCGCGATCCAGTCGCCGCTGATCTGCCGCAATGTATCGCCCAGCAGCGCGCTCTCCCGGCCGTCCTGATCGTTGGCGGCGCCAAGGACTGACTTCCAGGTTGGTCGTGGAATGGGCTGAAGACCCGTTCTCGGGCGGACAAAAACCATGCTGCCCCTTGCCATGCACGCGATTGAAGAAGCGTTACTCTGGGCGCCAATCCTACTTTTGGAGGAATGGAGGGAGCGGTTGCGGCGAGGGCCTTGCGCCCGGCGCTGGCGAGGTTAGGCTCATGCCTAGCGCAGATTACTCTGCGGTCGTCGGCAGATGCAGTGCAAACCAAGGAGGGGCCATGCGACATATCGCAATTGTGGGTTCTGGCCCTGCCGGCTACTATACGGCCGAAGCCTGTCAGAAGCAATTTGGCGACGATGTTCGCGTTGATATTCTTGACAGAATGCCGGTGCCGTTCGGGCTCATTCGCTCTGGCGTGGCGCCGGATCACCAGTCGATCAAGGCGGTTGCACGGCGCTACGAAGCGATCGCCCTCACCGACAATGTACGCTTCGTCGGCAAGCTGTCGATCGGCCGTGATATTTCCATAGCTGAACTGACTGGTCTCTATGACGCTGTGATCCTGGCTACCGGAGCGCCATTGGACCGCCGACTCGGCATCCCTGGTGACGACCTGCCCGGCGTGCTCGGCAGCGCGGCCTTCGTGGGCTGGTATAATGGCCATCCTGATCATGCCGATCTCGCACCGCTGATTGACGGGCAGGATGTCGTGATCATCGGCAATGGCAATGTAGCGTTGGATTGCGCGCGTATTCTGGCCAAGAGCGCAGAGGAGTTCGAGGGTAGCGACATTGTGGGCCATGCGCTGGATCGACTGTCCGGGTCGCGCGCGCGCTCGATCACGATCATCGGAAGGCGAGGCCCACATCAGATCGCGATGACACCCAAGGAACTCGGTGAGCTGGGTCATCTGGCGCATGCCCATCCTATCGTCGAGAGCGCCGACCTGCCGCCTGTGGAAAGCGACCAGGCGCTGGAGCCCGGCCAGCGCAAGTCGGTCGCACTGCTGCGCGAATTCGCAGCGGCGGCGCCACGCGACGGCCTTGCGATCCGCTTCGACTTCTTTGCAGCGCCGGTCAGCATCGCGGGTGAGGGCAGGGCGCAACGTCTCACCGTCGAGCGCACCATCCTGGATGCTGACGGCGCTGCGGTCGGCTCAGGGGAGACCTACGAGATTCCGGCTGGCCTCATCATCAGTTGCATTGGCTACCGCACGCCGCCGATCCCGGGCGTACCCTATGACGACAGGCAAGGCCGCTTCGCCAATGAGCAAGGGCGCATCTCGCGGGGCCTCTACTGCGTGGGCTGGGCGAGGCGCGGGCCGACGGGAACCATCGGCACCAACAAGCCCGACGGCTTCCTGATCGCCGAGGAGATTGCCAAGGACCAGCCCGTGGCCGCTGAAAAGGCTGGCCGCGCCGGACTTGAGGCACTCATTGCCGAACGCGGGCTCGACATCGTGACGTTTCGAGATTGGCAGAAGATCGACCTCGCCGAGATCGAGCGCGCGCGGACCGGCGCACCGCGCGAGAAATTCGTGCGCGTCGACGACATGGTCGCCGCAAGCCGAACCTGATGCATCAGTCCAGCCGTTTGCCCAGGCTGATGCAGCTATTGTCGGCATAGCCGAGCGCTGTATAAAAGCCGATCACGGCCTCATTTTCGTTGCGGACCAATAGGTTGAGCTTCGAAATACCATGCGAGCGCAGCCATGTCTCGACTTCGGTCATCAACCGGCGCCCGAGCCCCTGGCCCAGCTGCTCCGGATCGACCGCGAGATAGTAGAGCCCGCCGCGATGCCCGTCATGGCCAACCATCGCCGACGCGACGATGCGTCCGCCTTCTTGGAGCAGGAGAATCGTCGAAGCGGGGCTTGCGAGCGCGAAATCGAAATCGGCGCCTGGATCGTTCCACGGCCGCGTTAGCCCGCACGCTGCCCAGAGCGCGACGACGGCATCGCGATCCCGGACTGTAGCAATCGCGCAGAAAATGCCTTGAGCGTCTCCGCTCACACTCGCATCGGCATCAGCACATACAGTGCCGGCGCCTTGTCATTCTCCCGGATCAGCGTCGGTGCAGCCGCGTCTGCGAGATGCATCTCGATGGCGTCGCCCTGCACCTGGCCGAGAATGTCGAGCAAGTAGCGCGCATTGAAGCCGATTTCGAATGGATCCGATCCATAGATGCCGGGCACTTCCTCTGCGGCTGTGCCGTTTTCGGGACTGGTCACCGAGAGCGTGATCTTGTCCTTTTCCAGCGCCATCTTGACCGCGCGGGTCTTTTCGGTGGCGATGGTGGCGACGCGGTCCACGCCCTCCTCGAAGCTGCGTGGGTCGATCTTGAGCAGCTTGTCGTTCCCGGTCGGGATCACGCGGCTGTAATCGGGGAAAGTGCCGTCGATCAGCTTGCTCGTCAGCACCGCGTTCCCGAGGTCGAAGCGGATCTTCGTTGGCGAGAGGTCGATGCGGACACTTCCCTCGACCTCATCGAGCAGCTTGCGCAGCTCCGCGATACACTTTCGCGGCACGATGATGTCCGGCATGCCCTCGGCGCCGTCCGGACGGGCAACGGTGACGCGCGCGAGGCGGTGGCCGTCGGTTGCGGCGGCCTTTAGCACCGGTGCCGGATCGTCGGCGACGTGGAAGAAGATGCCGTTCAGATAGTAGCGCGTCTCTTCGGTCGAGATAGCGAAGCGCGTCTTGTCGATGATCTGGATGAGCGTCGCAGCGGGGAGCTCGAAACTGGTCGGCAACGGTCCCTCGGCGATGATCGGAAAGTCGTCGCGCGGCAGCGTCTGCAGGTTGAAACGCGCGCGCCCGGCCTGGACGAGCATTTTGCCCTCGGCGGCCTCGAGCCGCACCTGGCTGCCTTCGGGCAGTTTTCGCACGATGTCATGCAGCGTGTGTGCCGAGACGGTGGTTGCGCCCGCGCCCTCAACGCCAGCCTGGACATTCTCGACGATCTGCAGGTCGAGATCAGTGGCCATCAACCTGATGGCGCCGTCGGCTGTCGCGTCGATCAGCACGTTGGACAGGATCGGAATGGTGTTACGCCGTTCGACCACCGACTGCACATGGCCGAGGCTCTTCAGCAGGGTCGCGCGTTCGATGGTGGCCTTCATCCCGTTCGGTTCCGTTTCTGCCCGGTTGAGTGGAGTCGGACGAAGAAGCGTCCGCTGGGGTTCCTTTCCTTATCGAAAAAGCCGGGCCGGGCAAGAGCGGCGGCGGAAAATGGACACAGTTATCGCGACGCGCTTGCCAAGGCCGCGCCGATGCGCTTTGCCGGACGTCATGAAGCGGCATGAGTTGAGGCGAGGAGGCGTGGGGGCAGCATGGGCCGCGTTGCTGTTTGCGACATTTGCGACGGTCGCGGCCCCTGCACTGGCGCGCGACGTGCTTGGCGTTTTCGGTCGCTGGGGCGCCTTTCGTGATGCCGGAGAGGCGCGCTGCTTCGCCATTTCCGAACCGCTCGGCAGGCCGGATGCAAAGCGCGGCTGGTCACCCTTCGCTTCGGTCGGTTTCTGGCCCAGGGGGGGCGTGCGCGGTCAGGTCAACATCCGCCTGAGCCAGTATTTGCAGAAAGGCGCTGCGGCGACGCTCAATGTCGGCGACAAACATTTCGCTCTGGTCGGCGGCGGAGCAGATGTCTGGTCGCGGGATCGGCGCGATGACGCCGCCATCGTGGCTGCGCTTCGTGCTGGCGGCACGATGAGCGTCCATGGTCGCGCGCAGAATGGCGCCGCCTTCTCCGATCGCTACGAACTGCGCGGCGCCGCGACGGCGATCGACGCCGCTGCCCTGGGCTGTGCGCGCTCATGAAACGCATCGGCCTTATCGGCGGCATGAGTTGGGAAAGCACCGCCATCTACTATCGCCTGATCAATCTCGGCGTGAAGGCGCGGCTCGGCGGCCATGCCTCCGCAGATCTGGTGATGCGCAGTCTCGATTTCGCGCCGATCGAGCAATTGCAGCGCAATGGCGACTGGTCCGGGCTCGACGCGGTGATGGCGCAGGCCGCGCAGGATGTGGAAGCGGCGGGTGCTGATTTTCTCGTCCTCTGCACCAACACGATGCACCGTTGCGCCGATGCGATCGAGAACGCGGTAGCTATTCCGCTCTTGCACATTGCCGATCCGCTCGAGATCATGCTGGGCGAGCTGGAAATCGAGACCGTCGGCCTGCTCGGCACGCGCTACACGATGGAGCAGGGCTTCTATCGGGAGCGTCTTGAAGAGGCCGGGGTGGAGGTGCTGGTGCCCGAGGAGCCGGATCGCATCGAGGTGCATCGCATCATCTACGAGGAGCTGGTTGCCGGCCGGATCGAGGACGCCTCGCGCAAAATCTACAAGGACATCATGGAGCAGCTTGCGGGCGACGGCGCAGACGCCATCGTCCTGGGCTGCACCGAGATCGGCCTTCTGGTCAGACCGGACGACGCGCTCGTCCCGATTCTCGACACCACGATCCTGCATGCACAGGCTGCTGTGGAGTGGGCGCTTGGCTGAAGAGGGCGCTTCCCAACAGCGCGTTGGCCCTGTGCGCCGCTTTTTTCGTGCGCTAGGCCCTGGCCTGGTCACGGGTGCTGCGGACGATGATCCAAGCGGCATCGGTACGCACAGCCAGGTCGGCGCGCAATTCGGCTACGGTCTGGCCTGGACCTTCGTCCTGTCCTTCCCTTTGATGGTGGCGATCCAGGAGGTTTCGGCAGAAATCGGCCGAGTGACCGGGACGGGAATCGCGCGCAATCTCCGGCGGCATTATGCCCGCCCGGTCCTGTTCGTGGTTGTCCTGCTCCTGCTGATTGCGAACGTTATCAATCTCGGCGCCGATCTCGCCGCCATGGGCGCGGCCGCGGCGCTCATCGGCGGCGGCGACGCTGGCCTGTACACGCTGCTGTTCGGCATAGTCTGCATCATCCTTGAGGTGCGATTGAGCTATGCCCGCTATGCCTCGGTCCTCAAATGGACGACGCTTTCGCTCTTCGCCTATGTCGCGGTGGTGATGGTCGCCCGCGTACCTTGGGGCGAGGCGCTGACGGCTTTGATCGTGCCACGGATCGAGTGGACGGCGGCCTATGCCACAGCGCTTGTCGCGATCCTGGGCACGACGATTAGCCCCTATCTCTTCTTCTGGCAGGCCGGACAGGAGGTGGAGGAGCTGCATCGTCATCACGCGAAGCCGCTCTGTATCACGCCCAAGGAGGCCGGTCCGGAACTGCGCCGCATTCGCACCGACACACTGACCGGCATGGCCTTCAGCACATTGGTTTCGTTAGCCATCGTTTACGCAGCCGCAGCGACGCTCCATGTCCACGGTATTACCGATGTGCAGACATCTGCGCAGGCCGCGCAGGCGTTGCGGCCGATCGCCGGCGATCTCGCCTTCGCACTCTTTGCGCTGGGGATCATCGGCACAGGTTTGCTCGCCGTGCCCGTGTTGGCCGCTTCGGCGGCCTACGCCGTGACGGAGGCGCTCGGCGTCAAGGGCAGTCTCGATGCCAAGCTGCTCGATGCCCGGCTGTTTTACGCGACGATCGCGGCCACCACATTGGCGGGCGCCGCGATGCAGACAGTCGGCATCGATCCGGTTAAGGCGCTCTACTGGGCTGCGGTCGTGAATGGCGTCCTCGCTGCGCCGACCATGGCCGTCATGATGCTTATCGCGCGGAATCCCCGGGCGATGGGGCGCCTGACGCTGGGACCGCGCGCGACGATCCTTGGCTGGGCGGCAACGCTGGTAATGGCGATCGCGTCGCTGATTTTCTTCGTCACCCTCTGACGACATCTAATCCGGTTGACATCGCACTATGCTGCGCTGCAGCATCGACGCTCTGACATCAGCTGATCGGGACCGCGATGTTGTCGAAGCTGCGCCGCCTTTCCGGGTTTCTCGTTCTCACCGCCACCGTAGCGGCATCCGCCGCCCCGCCGGAGCCGTCTCCACAGCGCGTCGAGGCGTGGTGGAAGCATGTCGAGATCATCGCCAGCGATGCCAATGAAGGGCGGCTGGCCGGGTCACCGGGCTTCGACCGGGCCGCTGACTATGTGGTCGGTCAGCTCAAGGCTTATGGTCTGAAGCCTGCCGGCACCAAAGGCTATTTCCAGCCGGTCGAACTGGTGGAGCAGCGCTTCGACCAGCGGGCGAGCACGGCGGTTCTCAAGCGCAGCTCCGGCGATGTCGCGCTGTCGGTTCCGCAGGATCTCTATTATCGCGGCAGTGCACCCATGCCGTCCAGCGTCGAGGCGCCTCTTGTCTTCGCAGGCTATGGCCTGTCGATCCCGGAGGCGGGCCATGACGATTTTGCCGGGCTCGACGTGAAGGGCAAGATCGTTGTGGTGCTGTCGGGCGGTCCCGCGACCATCTCCGGCGCGCTCAAGTCCGATGCCCGCTCCAAGCGCGCCAAGCTGCTGGCGGCGCGCGGCGCTCTGGGCATCATCGCGGTCACCACGCCCCGGCAGGTCGAGATCAAATGGGAGCGGCAGGTCGCCATCTCCTCCCAGCCGTCGATGTATCTCGCCGATCCTGCCCTGCGCGAAGCATCCATTCCCTTCGCGCAGGCGACGCTCTCGCCGGACAAGGCGGAGCTGCTGTTCGCGGGCTCGGGCCATGGCTTTGCGGAGCTGAGCGCCCTGTCCGACGCCTCGCAACCTGTGCCGCGTTTCGATCTGTCGGGCCGCATGGCGATGACGATCGCCGCCTCGCAAAGCGCAGTCCACGGCAAGAATATCGTCGCCGTCCTGCCGGGCAGCGATCCCAGGCTCAAATCCGACTATCTGCTGCTTTCCGCACATCTCGACGGTTATGGAATCGGCGAGCCGATCAAGGGCGACGCGGTCTACAACGGTGCGTTCGATAACGCCGTCGGCGTTGCGACCGTGCTCGATGTCGTCAAGGCGATCGCTACCGGTAAGCAGAAGCCCAAGCGATCCCTCCTGGTGACGATCGTCACTGCTGAAGAAAAAGGGCTGCTTGGCTCGCGCTACTTCGCGGCCCGGCCGACTGTGCCCCGCGCTGCGATCATCGCGAACATCAATCTCGACATGCCGCTGCCAATCTTCAGGCTGACCAGCGTGACCCCGGTCGGCTATGAGGAAAGCTCGCTTGGCGAAGACGCTAAGGCGGTCGGTGCCGCCATGGGCCTGCCGATCGTGCCCGATCCGAAGCCGGACCGGAATGTCTTCACGCGCTCGGACCAATATAGCTTCATCAAGGAAGGAATTCCCGCGCTCTTCCTCAAATATGGCTTTGCCCTCGGCACGCCCGAGGAAAAGGTCGAGGCCGACTGGCGTGCCAATATCTATCATTCGCCGCAAGACGATCTTCTCCAGCCGGTGATGAAGGCGGAAGGCGTGAAACTTGCCGACTATATGATCGCGCTGGTGCGCCGCATCGCAGACAAGCCGGAGCGGCCGCACTGGTATGAGACGAGCTACTTCCGGCGCTTCGCGAAATAGGACCGGAGGCAGACCGGTGACGGTCCCTCTCACGGCGGAGTTGCGGTGAGAGATGCGCAAAAACCTGGATTGAGGCCGGCTTCCATGTCCCGTCGGCCATGCGGGGGAGCGAGGTCCGAAAAATCGCTGTCCTACGCCTATTCGCGTCAGGCACGAGCCTGGACATGACCGAGCCGAGCCATTGTCCGTCCCGATGAAGCCGAACCTGGGTGCCATTGAAAAGAAAGAGCTTTCTGCGTGACGCACCGCAAATTTCATCAACTTTGAATCGGTCGCCTCTGCCGGTGCCATTCGTGGGCAAGTGTTGAACGAGTTCGATCCTCATCGACTCCCCGAGCGGCGGACGGAGGTTTTTTGGCCTCTCGTTCAACGCATACACTGTTGGTCGTTGGCATTGTCCGGGCGCGATCATCCGCTACGCTTCCAAATCAGGGGTGATCGCATTATATGCGCGCCCATGCCCGAAGCTGCGACGCCCCTCATGCCGATTCCCGGCCATGTCGATCCCGTGCCCGTGAAGCGTGAAATCACGCCGCGCGAGGATGGCCGCGTTGATCTCGTCGGCCTGTCCCGTGCGCAGATCAAGGCGGAGCTTGCCGCGGCCGGGCTTGACGACAAGCAGGCCAAGCTGCGTTCCAAGCAGATCTTCCATTGGCTCTATCATCGCGGCGTCACCGATTTCGATGCGATGACTGACATTGCCAGGGCCCAGCGCCCCTGGCTGGAAGAGCGCTTCGTTATCGGCCGGCCCCATGTGGTCGAGGCGCAGGTGAGCTCTGACGGCACGCGCAAGTGGCTGCTCCGCTCGGATGACGGCCAGGACTACGAGATGGTCTTCATTCCCGATGCGGATCGCGGCACGCTCTGCGTCTCGTCGCAGGTCGGCTGCACCCTCAACTGTCGCTTCTGCCACACAGGGACGATGCGCCTGGTGCGCAACCTGACGCCGGGCGAGATCGTCGGTCAGGTCATGCTGGCGCGGGATTCCCTGGGCGAATGGCCCAAGGGTTCGATGTCGTCTATGCGCGAGGTTTGTGAAGAAGAGGACGACGACGCCCCTCAATATACGACCGATGGCCGCCTGCTCACCAACATCGTGATGATGGGCATGGGTGAGCCGCTGTACAATTTCGAGAATGTCCGTGACGCGCTCAAGGTTGTGATGGACGGCGACGGTCTTGCGCTCTCTAAGCGCCGCATCACGCTTTCGACGTCGGGGGTCGTGCCGATGATGGCGCGGGCAGGCGAGGAGATAGGCGTCAATCTTGCCGTCTCGCTCCACGCCGTGACCAAGGAGGTGCGGGACGAGATCGTGCCGATCAATCGCAAGTTTGGCATCGAGGAATTGCTGCAGGCCTGCGCCGACTATCCTGGCGCCAACAATGCGCGCCGCATCACGTTCGAATATGTGATGCTCAAGGACAAGAATGACAGCGACGACGACGCCCGTGAGCTTGTCCGCCTAATCAAGCAGTACAAGTTGCCGGCCAAGGTCAATCTCATTCCGTTCAACCCTTGGCCGGGCGCAATCTACGAATGCTCGACGCCGGAGCGCATCAAGCGTTTCTCGGATATCGTGTTCGAAGCCGGCATCTCCGCGCCCGTGCGCACGCCGCGTGGTCGCGACATCATGGCGGCCTGCGGACAATTGAAATCCGCGTCGGAGAAAAAGAGCCGCGCCGAGTTGGATCGGCTGGCCGAAGAGAAGCAGGCCGCGCTGGGCTGAGCGTTCAGGTTGACTTTGTCTGCTATTCCGGTCCCGTCGTCCTTCTGCCGGCCGCGCTGACCTATACGGGTCATAAGGTACGGGCACTATGTTGCCGCCGCCACTCTCGTTGTCTATGTCTGCGCGAAACAGGGGGGAGGATGCGATGAAGTCCTTGAAGTTTGTCGTGGCGATTCTTGCCGCTGCGACCATGTCTTTTGCTACCCATGCGGCGAACTGGAAGCCGGCCGGTCCCTGGGCCGCCGATTATGGCGACGATTATTGCGATCTGGGCCGCGTGTTCACCGACGGGAAGAACCAGCTCACGTTCATGATCGAGCGCACCCAGCCGGGGCCGTTCCTGCGGCTCATGCTGGTCGGCGATGGTGTGAGGCCGTTTCGCGGCGCCGCCCAGTGGGGCGTGAAGTTCGGGCCGGTCGGCCAGGGTTGGAAGGCGCCCATCCTCGTGTCGAAGACGGGCGACGGAAAGCAGTATTTCGATCTCGGCCCGACCATGATGTCGCCGCCTGTCGCGGGCGCTCCGGGCGCTCCTCCGGCCTTCAAGCCCTACAAGAAGGATGAAGAGCGCGCCGCAGCCAAGGCACTGTCGTCTTTCGAGATGGGCGAGGGTCTCGTGGAGCCGATCACGCTCGAGACCGGCTCGCTCGACGCGCCGATCGGCGCCCTGCAAACTTGCGTCAGCGATCTCATTGCCTCCTGGGGTCTTGATGCCAAGCGCCATGAAACGCTGACGCGCCCTGTAATGCCACAGGGTGCGGCAAGCGCCTGGGTGCCCAATGGCACGATCCCCTTCACCGAGTTCCAGAAGGTTCTGGGCGGGAAGAACACGTTCCGCGTCATGGTGGATGAGATGGGCAAGCCGACCGCATGCGTCGTCCAGCGTGCGACCGTGACGGCGACCGTCAACAAGGCGACCTGCGACGCGATCATGAAGAACGCGAAATTCACGCCGGCCGTCGACGCCGCGGGTCAGACAATGCCCAGCTACTGGATCACGGAGGTTTTCGGGTTGATGCCGCCATTTCCCGGCGGCGGCCGCAGATAGTGTTTCACGAAAAGGGCGGCCTCTTGCGAAGCCGCCCTTTCTGTTCTTCCCGGAGAGCTGCCGATCAGGCCGCTCTCCGTTCAAGTGTGATCGCTGTTGTGCGGGCTTGCGGCTTCGCACGATCGCACTAGGCTGATAAAGCAGGGATTGGAGCGAACGGAGCCGCACATGGCCGACGAACCGTATAAAGAAAACGCTGCCCCAGCCAAGGTCAAGCGCCACCGGCTTTCGACGCGACTCTGGCATTGGATGAATGCGCTCTGCCTTTATGTGCTTTTTTCCAGTGGCCTCGGCATCTTCAATGCACATCCGCGGCTGTACTGGGGCCATCTCGGCGCGAACTTCGATCAGCCCTGGCTGCAGAAGTCGCGGTTCGGCAGCTGGCTGACTCTTCCCGCGCAATATGACCTCGCCATATCACGGCGCTGGCATCTGGCCTTTGCCTTGATCTTCGCCTTCGCACTGCTCGCTTATATGCTCTGGAGCCTCGTCAATCGACACGTCACCCGCGATCTCGCCTTCAGGAAGGGCGAGCTCAAGCCCAGCCATGTCTGGCAAGACATCAGGGATCACGCCCGCCTGCGCTTCCCTACCGGTGAAGCGGCGACGCGCTATAATGTCCTTCAAAAGGCAAGCTATATCGGCGTTATGTTTGTGCTTCTGCCGCTCATCATCCTCACCGGACTAACCATGTCGCCAGGGATGGACGCGGCCTGGCCTTGGCTTGTCGACCTGTTCGGCGGGCGCCAGTCGGCGCGGTCAATCCACTTCATTGTCGCCTGGCTGCTGGTGGCCTTTTTTGTCGTCCATCTTCTGATGGTTCTGCTTGCTGGCCCCATCAACGAGATCCGCTCGATGATCACCGGCTGGTATGTGCTGCCGAAAGCCAGGGGGCAGGATTCCAAGCCATGAGCTTCATTATCACGCGCCGCGGTCTCGTCACCGGACTCACCGCCAGCGCGGCGACATTGCTTGCCGGCTGCGACAGGCTCGCCAGCAATGAGGATTTCAAGAAGGCCCTCTTTTCCGCCGAAAACATGCACAAATGGCTGCAACGCAGCCTTATGGACCGCAATGCGCTTGCTCGCGAATTCCGGCCAGACCAGCGCTCGCGCCTGTTCCGCGGCAACGGCACGGTCAATCCCAATAGCGAGGAATATAAGGCGCTGTGGCGCGCCGATTTTGCGGATTGGCGGTTGCGGATCGATGGTCTGGTCGCGCGGCCGCTGACGCTCAGCCTTGACCAGCTCAAATCCATGCCCAATCGCATCCAGACGACGCGGCATGACTGCGTCGAAGGCTGGAGCGCGATCGGCACGTGGCGTGGCGTGCCTTTGAGCCTTGTTCTGGACAAGGCGCAAATCTCGACACGCGCCAAATATATCGTCTTTCACTGCCTCGACGACATGGGCGGCGGGAACAGCTATTATGAGAGCATCGACATGATCGACGCCCTGCATCCGCAGACCATCCTTGCCTTCGCGCTCAACGAGAAGCCGCTGCCGGTCCGCAATGGTGCGCCTTTGCGGCTGCGCGCTGAGCGGCATCTCGGTTACAAGCAAGCCAAGTTCATCAAACATATCGAGGTCGTGGCGGACCTGAAGCAGATTCGCGGCGGCAAGGGCGGCTTCTGGGAAGACGTCGCCGGATATGAATGGTACGCCGGCATTTGAAACAGGTCGCCTGTCGCTCTTGCGCGGCCGGTCAGTCGAAATAGAAGAGTGCAATGAAGATTCTGACGCGATTGCTCGGCAGCGTGGTTCGCCGGGGTGCCCTGACCATAAATTATGCCGATGGCGTGGTGGAAACGGTTGGCACGACGGCGCCTGGCTTTCCCGATGTTACGATCAGGCTCACCGACGCTGCGATCGCCCGCGCTATCGTGACCGATCCCGAGCTCGGTGCCGGCGAAGGCTATATGAACGGCCGCATCATCCTGGAGCAGGGCAGTATCTGGGACCTCATCATGCTGGTCACGGGCAATTCGCCGATGGAAAGCGACAAGGTGCTGAACCGCCCTGGCGCCATCCAGCGCTTCGTTGAGCAGATCAAACATTTGCGCGACGGGGTGAACAAGCGCGATCGCTCCAAGGCGAATGTGGCGCACCATTACGACTTGTCGGATGATCTCTACGACCTCTTCCTCGACAAGGACCGGCAATATAGTTGCGCCTATTTCACCGATCCCGAGACGGTAAGCCTCGAGCAGGCGCAACTCGACAAGAAGGCGCATATCGCCGCCAAGCTTGCGCTGAAACCCGGCCAGAAGGTGCTCGACATTGGCTGTGGCTGGGGCGGCATGGCGCTCTATCTCAATCGCGTCGCCGATGTGGAGGTGCTGGGCGTCACGCTGTCGGAGGAACAGCTCAAGGTCGCGCGGCGGCGCGCGCAGGAGGCGGGCGTTGCCGACCGCGTGAAGTTCGAGCTCATCGACTATCGCGATGTCCAGGGCCAATTCGACCGCATCGTCTCGGTCGGCATGTTCGAGCATGTTGGCGTGCCGCAATATCGGACCTTTTTCCGCACGTGCCATAATCTGCTGAAGAGCGATGGCGTGATGCTGCTGCACACGATCGGGCGGCTCGACGGTCCGGCGTCGACCGACGCCTTCACGCGCAAATATATCTTCCCGGGCGGCTATGCGCCTGCGCTTTCGGAGATCATGCAGGGCAGTGAGCCTAACAAGCTCCTGCCGACCGACATCGAGATCCTGCGCGTCCATTATTATCATACCCTGCGCCACTGGTACGACCGCACGGTCGCCGCGAAGGACCAGATCGTGGCGCTCTACGACGAGCGCTTTTATCGCATGTGGAGCTATTATCTCGCGGCGGCTGCTTCCGGCTTCCGCTTCGGCAGCCAGACGATTTACCAGCTACAATTTGCCCGTGACCGCATGACGCTGCCGCTGACACGCGACTATATGGGCGAGGCCGAAGCCCGCTACCGCGCAATGGGTTAGGCCGGATAGCGTTCGCGCATTGCGTCCCATGCATCGGCGATGAGCGCTTCGAGCACTGCCATGTCCACGTCGGCCAGTTTGTTCACGTACAGGCAGCCCTTGCCAAGCCTGTGTTTGCCGAGCCGCGCCAACAGGTCTTCGTGCCTGCGATAGGGTGCGAGATAGAAGACCAGACTGCCAGACCTCGGCGAGAAGCCCATGCGGCACATGTCGCCTTCATGCCCGCTCTCATATCTGTAATGATAGCGGCCGAAGCCGATGATCGATGGACCCCACATCGTCGCCTGCTCGCCGCTGATCCTCTCCATGATGGGGATCAGCGTCTCCGCATCGGCGCGGCGTACGGGATGCGTCACTGTCGCCATATAGTCGGCGACCGTGCGCTGGTGCGCCTTGGTCTTGATCTCCGCCATATCCGCTCCGCCCTGAATATCGGACGTTCATAGCGGTTTTCGGCAGCTCCGGCATGGTGCAATTGCCGAGGCTGATTACGCCTGTTAGGCCATGCGCAGTCGGAGCGAAGGGGGATTTGCCGGCATGACATCCGGACTGGAGGCCGTGGGAGATGCAGCGTCAGGCGCTTTGCTCGCCTCGGCCGTCGAGCCCGATGCGGGCAAGCATGGCGAGGCTCGCCATGGCGACTGCGCCAATTGCGGCACAGCGCTGGCTGGCGCCTATTGCCACGGCTGCGGCCAGAACAGCCATATCCACCGCTCCCTGAGCGGCTTCGTCCACGACTTGCTGCACGGCGTCTTCCATTTCGAAGGCAAGATCTGGCACACGCTGCCCCTGCTCTTCTTCAAGCCCGGCGAGCTGACGCGGCGCTATATTCATGGCGAGCGCGCCAGGTTCGTCTCGCCGCTCGCGGGTTTCCTGTTCTGCACATTCCTGATGTTTGCCGTGGTCGGCGGCCTTGCCGGCGAGATGCATGTCGCCCCGAAGAGCGCCCCGGCCCGGGATGGCGCTGCAAACATCAACGTCAACATGGGCTCGCCCGAAGCGCTGAAGAAAGAGATCGACAAGACCGGTCACGATATCAAGAAACTCAAGGCGCGGATCGCATTGGAGGACAAGGCGGACCGCGACGCCAGCGCGCTAGAGAATCGGCTGGATGAGCTGGAAACCAAGGCCGAGGCGCTGGACCGGGTCGCGCGGTTCGTGCCGGGTGTGAAGACTGCGGACGGGGAGGGCGGCACCGTTTTCAGCGGCATCCACACCGGTTGGGCGGCGCTCGATCATGGCATCGCCAATGCCAACGAAAATCCGAACCTCTTCTTCTACCGGCTCCAGTCAAGCGCGTACAAATATAGCTGGGCGCTGATCCCCCTCTCGACGCCGCTGGTCTGGCTGCTCTTCTTCTGGAAGCGCCAGTACAAGGTCTACGATCATCTCGTCTTCGTCACCTTCTCGCTCACTTTCATGACCTTGCTGGTTACGCTGATGACGATCCTGGGCGCTCTCGGTCTGCCCGCCGGCTTCATCGTCCTGACCGCGCTCGTCGTGCCGCCGCTTCACATGTACCGGCAGTTGCGCGGAGCCTATCTGTGCAGCCGGCCCGGTGCGATGCTGCGCACGGCCTTGCTGGTCGTGATGAGCGGCGTCGCTCTGGGCTTCTACATGTTGGCGCTGCTGGCGATGGGCGTGTTTCACTGAACACGCCCCGCGATCCCGCATTCGCTCAGAACCGGAAGCCGACGCCCAGCACAGCCTGATGGCGGTCGACATCGATGTCGGCGTTCACATTGTCCAGATTGATGTTGCCATAATGGGAATATCGATATTCGGCCTTGATGAAGCCGCTCGGACCGAGAAGCGAAAATCTGTGCTCAAGGCCGAGGCCCGCGCGCCAACCATCGAGCGTTACGCCCTGGTCGAAGACGGTGCCGGTGCTGTTCTCGTAGCGGCTCTGCACGCGGAAGTTGGTGTAGCCGCCCTTGGCATAGAGGAGCGTGCTCGGGCCAACGGCAAAGCCGACCCGTCCGCCTACATAGATATCGCGATCCGATTCGAGCCGCAGACTGTCGCCGCTGATGTCGATATCCCGCCCGGTGATCTTGCCTGTCGAGTCCGCCAGTTCCGCCTCGATGCCGAGCACCGCGCCGCCAATCTGGAAATCGTATCCAAGGCCGACGCCATAGGTGAACCCTTCTGCTGCGTCGTCGGAGTTGTCATCCCCCGGCTGAACGTTGTCATAGCCACCGATCACCTCGACGCGCGGACCCGTGAAGGGCGGACGCTCGTCCTGGGCGAGCGCTGGCATGGCTGCGAACGCAGTAAGTGCAGCGATGGATACTTTTGAAATAACATGCATTGGGTCACTCCTTTTTGTGCGTCGACCTTCGCGGCCAATGCGCGGGCTGGGAAGAAGGTTGCCCGATGGCGCTGATCCGTGCCCCGTGTGCGGTGCGTCATTCCCGGGTCTGTGGCATGCAAGCCTCCGTTGCCGTGCCGGTTGCGATTCTCGCGCGCCCCTGATAGGCGCGCGCCGATCCCCAACTTCGAGCCACAGGATTGCCCATGTCCGAGAAGATCAATCGCGTCGTCCTCGCCTATTCGGGCGGCCTCGACACCAGCGTGATCCTGAAGTGGCTGCAGCAGGAATATCAGTGCGAGGTGGTGACCTTCACCGCCGATCTGGGCCAGGGCGAGGAACTCGAGCCGGCGCGGAAGAAGGCCGAGATGGCCGGCGTGAAGCCCGAACACATCTTCATCGACGACCTGAAGGAAGAGTTCGTCCGCGATTATATCTTCCCGATGATGCGCTCCAATGCCCTTTACGAGGGCCTGTATCTGCTCGGCACGAGCATCGCCCGGCCGCTGATCGCCAAGCGCCAGATCGAGATCGCCAAGCTGGTCGGAGCAGACGCGGTCAGCCATGGCGCCACCGGAAAGGGCAACGACCAGGTCCGTTTCGAACTTGGCTATTATGCACTGAATCCCGACATCAAGGTGATCGCGCCGTGGCGCGAATGGAATCTCACCAGCCGCGAGCGATTGATCGAGTTCGCGGAGAGGCACCAGATTCCCATCGCCAAGGACAAGCGCGGCGAAGCGCCCTTCTCGACCGATGCAAACATTCTGCACACCTCGTCAGAGGGCAAGGTGCTCGAGGATCCGTGGCAGGAAGTGCCGGATTACGTCTATTCGCGCACGGTGAACCCGGAAGATGCGCCTGACGAGCCGGAGACGATCACGATCGATTTCGAGCGCGGCGACGGTGTTGCGCTGAACGGCCAGGCAATGTCGCCGGCGACGCTCTTCGCGGCGCTCAACGACCTCGGACGCAAGCATGGCATCGGACGGCTCGATCTGGTCGAGAACCGCTTCGTCGGCATGAAGTCGCGCGGCATGTATGAGACACCGGGCGGCACCATCTATCATCTCGCCCATCGCGGTATCGAGCAGATCACGCTCGATCGCGGTGCCGCGCATCTCAAGGACGAACTCGCACCGCGCTATGCCGAGTTGATCTACAACGGCTTCTGGTTCTCACCCGAGCGCGAGATGCTGCAGGCGGCGATCGACCACAGCCAGGCAAAGGTCAGCGGGACCGTCCGGCTCAAGCTCTACAAGGGCAGCGTGATCGTCACCGGGCGGAAGTCGCCCTATTCGCTCTATTCGGAGAAGGTCGTCACCTTCGAGGACGATCAGGGCGCCTACGACCAGCGCGACGCGGCCGGTTTCATCAAGCTGAATGCCCTGCGCCTGCGCCTGCTCGGGCGCCGCGACCGCTGAAGCCTATTTGAACAGCGCGCCGGAGACCCAGATCGTGGTCAGCGCGCCGATCGCAAGAAGCAGCGAAATGCCGAGCACATAACGCACGATGTGCGGTGTGCTCCCTGCGCGCGCATCGTCGGTCGACTTGTGGATTTCAGGGTCCATGTGGGCCTCCATTCTCGACTTGAACGCTGCAGTCCACTTCGCAGTTCCGCACAGGATCCCGCAGCGACTTCCCGGGCATTGTCGAACGGCGGCAACTCCGCCATAAAGCCCCTGCAACGGGGGAGAAGGACCATGCAGGTCGAGCCTGTTCGTTGGCTGCGCGTGCTGCTCATGGGCCTCGCCGCCGAAGTTGCCCTGATGATCATCGTTATACCATTTGCGCTGCTGGGTGGCGAGCGGCTGCTCGACATTGCCGTCGGGCCGGTCACGCTGATCGTGTTCGCGCTGTTCGGGTTCGTGATCGCGCGACCGCTTTCGGGCCGGCATGTCCTGCATGGCGCGTTGATGGGCGCGGCGGGTGTCCTAATCTACAACGCCCTGATTCTTAGCGCGACATCATTGCCGGGCGCGCCGCCGCTGGACGTCGCAAGGACCTTTTCACCCCTCTATTTGCTGAGCCATGCGCTCAAGCTGGTTGGCGGCGGCATCGGTGGGTGGCTTGCATCGCGCAAGCGTCGGCCCGATTGAGGGCCGCTCTTACTTGAAGGCGCCTTCGCGCAAGTTGATGCCATATTCGAGCCATGCTTTCAGGGCACAGACCATCTGCGACCAGCCGAAGCAATTGCCGAACGCGCCCTTGAGTCCGGCCGGCGTCTCGCGCCAGCTGCCTTCGCTCACGGAGACGAGCGTCCGCGTGTTGCCGTCGAGCGGCTCGAAGGTGAAGACGACGTCATTATAGTAGGGCTCTTCCGCGCGGCCCTCATCCTGACCCTCGTGGGCGGGCCAACGCAGGACGATCTTTTCGTCCTGGATAGCCTCAACAACATTCACGGGAAAAGCCCCTGGAAAATCATGGAAATCCCACATGACTCGTTCCCCGGATTCGAGTCTTCCCTGCGCGCCGCCGGTGGTGAAATAGGCCGACAATTTGGCGGGGTCGGCGACGGCCTCGAACACCTCGTGCACGGGCTTCGCGATGCGGATGGAGACTGTGAATTTGAGGTCCATGGGGATTCTCCTCTTGAGTCGCCTTCAATTATGTTATAAAAATATAACATGTCAATCAGCGACGCGCACGACCGGGTTTTCAAGGCGCTGTCATCGTCCGTCCGCCGGCAGATGCTGGACGACCTGCGCGACCAGCCGCTCACCACCGGCACATTGTGCAGCCACTTCCCGGAGCTCGACCGCTGCACGGTGATGCAGCATCTCAAGGTGCTCGAGGAGGCGGACCTGGTGACAGTCGTGCGCCGCGGCCGCGAACGCTGGAACCATCTCAACCCGCTTCCGATCCACGCCATTCACGAGCGCTGGATCGGCCCCCACGCCGCGCGGGCGGTCGGTTTATTGGCGCGCCTGAAAGCAGATCTCGAACGGGATTGAACTTTCACCGATAGAAATATTGTCTATTGTTGAAGGTTGCCCGTCTGCGCAGCGGAAACGGGCAAAACGATTTCGAGAATTATTTTCCAAAATATGTCCTGAATCAGGACCAAACATCCTGTTGCGCCGCGGATATTGGCCAAGCTACTGGTTCTCCTTAAGGAATATGTGGGGGGAATCATGAAGTTATTAACCGTGTTAGCTGTTTCGGTTTGCCTGCTTGGCACGCAAGCAGCATCTGCAGCACCGACGACATACAAGTTCGAGGGCATTCTGACGTCGCAGTATCAGTTTGCGCCGATAGCTGAGTGGCAATTTGCCGCAGGTCAGAGCTTTCATGGTGAACTCGTCTATGATCCAGAGGCCGTCACGACGAGTTGGAATTATATCTCGGATCCCAACTGGAACCTGACCTTCCACTATTCGCCGTTGGTCTCGCTGAGCTTCACGATCGATCTTCCGGGCGGAGCATATAGCTATGATGTCCCGACCCAGGGCTTGATGAACGATGCGTGGCAATATGTCGCCGTGGGCGATGGATCGGCGGGCTGGAATGGCGTTGATATCCGGACCCACAACTATCCGACAGACTGGAGTGGACCCTCGCCATCAGTGCCGGTGCCCGCAAGTGCTTATGTCGGCGCCTATAATCCGCACATGGTCAGCATCAGCCTCTTCAATTCACCCTGGTACAATGCCGATTTCGCCTCACTCGTGTCGGGCAACTCAGCTGACGTCGATCTGGCCGCTCTCCACGCGTCTCTCATCGGCCCTGAAACGAACAGCCAGTTCAATGTCCGGTTCTCGGATTCGAGCAGCTGGAATGGCGAGGGCGAGAATCTGCAGGCCGTGGTATCGGGCCGCATCGACCGCCTCTGGGCGGCCTCGTCTGTCCCTGAGCCAGCCAGCTGGGCGTTGATGATCATTGGCTTGGGCGCGGTCGGCGCAGGCTTGCGCCATTCTGCGAAGCGCTCGCCGGTGCAACGGCCAGAAGCCGTCGTCCTGAGCGCCTAGGTCCAGCGCGACGGCTGGGCACCGGGCGTCTCGCGATAGCCGCCCTGCACCGCCAGCATCCAGCCGGGATATTCCGGCGGAAGCCTGCTTGCGACATCCAGCGCGGCCAGTTCCTCGGCGGTGAGATCGACCGCGCAGGCGGCGATATTGTCGGTGAGCTGGTCCAGGCGGCGAACGCCGACGATGACGCTCGAGACGACCCGCTGGTGCAGCAGCCAGGCGATGGCGATCTGCGCGACGGACACGCCGCGCGCGTCTGCCATGGGGCGCATCACGTCGATGATGTCGAAGGCGCGGTCCTTGTTGACTGGCGGGAAGTCGAAATTGGCGCGGCGGCCTTCACCTTCTCCCTCGCGGCTGTATTTGCCGGACAGCAAACCGCCCGCGAGCGGGCTCCAGACCATGAGTCCGACGCCTTCGCTGAGCAGCATCGGCGCAAGCTCGCGCTCGAGATCGCGCCCGGCGATGGTGTAATAGGCCTGCAGGCTTTCGAAGCGGGCGAGACCGTTGGCGGCGGAGATGCCGTGCGCCTTCATGATCTGCCAGGCGGCCCAATTGGACACGCCGGCATAGCGAACGAGGCCGTCGCGCACGAGGTCGTCGAGCGCGCGTACCGTCTCTTCGACCGGCGTTGTCGGGTCGAAGCCATGGACCTGATAGAGGTCGATATAGTCCATCTGCAGACGCTTCAGGCTCGCCTTGACCTGGTCCATGATGTGCTTGCGCGACAGGCCGCGCCCGTTGATGTCCGGTCCCATCGGCCCCAGCACCTTGGTGGCGATGACGAGCTGCTCACGCGGCAGGCCGAGATTGCGCACGGCCTGGCCGAGCCGCTCCTCCGACGTCCCCTCGGCGTAGACATTGGCGGTGTCGTAGAAATTGATCTCGGCGTCGAAGGCGGCCTTCACGATGGAATCGGCGGTCGGCTGGTCGAGCTGTCCCATCAGCTTCCAACGGCCTTCGGTCGCACCGAAGGTCATCGTGCCGAGGCAGAGCTCGGAGACGAATAGGCCAGTGCGGCCGAGCTTGTTGTAGCGCATGGGGGCTCTCCTGGACTCGCGGGGAAGGGTGGCCGGTCATTACGACGCCCGCACCGCGCCCGACAAGCCAGTCGCAAACCGATATCGCCCGCTTTGGCAGGACCAGCTTGCATGGCGGGCACCTTCAGGTCCAACACGTGCCGCATGGCAGGCAAACCGATCCGCTTCTGGCACCTTCCGTGGCGCTACGGCGTCTTCCTGCTGGCCTGCGCCAGCATGGCGCCGCTCGCCCAGCTGTTCGGCGTTCGCGTCGGCATCATGGCCGGTTTCGACATCGCCGCGATCCTGTTCACTTTCCTGATCTGGCCGTTCTTCGGGCACGACACCGAGACAATGCGCCGCCGCGCGCGGGAGAATGACGCAAACCGCACCACCATCCTCGTCCTGACGTCGGTCGTCATGATCGTCATGCTGGTGGTGGTGGCGAGTGATCTGCGGCAACGCGTCGCGCCGTCGCCCGCACAGTTGCTGCTGATCGTCGTCACGCTCGTCCTTGGCTGGCTCTTCTCGAACCTCGTCTACACCTTCCATTATGCCTATCTCTTTTACCTCGGCGGCAAGGACGGCAACGACCATGGCGGGCTGGACATCCCCGGACGGCCCGAGCCGGACTATTGGGATTTCGCCTATTTCGCCTTCACGCTCGGCATGACCTTCCAGACCAGCGACATCCAGATCACCAGCCCGGTGATCCGCCGGGTTGCCCTGTTTCACAGCCTGGCCGCGTTCCTCTTCAACCTCGGCATCATCGCCTTCTCGATCAACATCATCGGCGGCGGCTGAGCCGCGATTTCGCGAACATGATTGGCGGCGCGTAAACCTTCATTTTTTGCGCCGCGGCATGGGCCCGTTAGGTTTTCGTTAACCAATTTGGCGGACAGTCGATCCTGCGTTGGGGGACGGCAACAGGGGCCGCGCAATGCATGTCGGACTGATCATTTGGGACCTCGAGGGAACGCTCTTCGGAGCCGCGCCCGACACCAGTCCATTCGGTGCGCTTCTCGAACCGCGCGCGACGCTGATTCGCGCCTTCAACGATTATGGCATTGCCTCCACCATCTGCGCCAATAGCGATGGCGCGGCTGCCCGTGCACGCCTCAATGCGGCGGGACTCTGGGACGAATTCGTGCTTCCACGCTTCGATGCGACCGATGATGCCGAGTCGGTCCGCCAGCTCATTGCAGAGTTTGACATGGTCCCAGGCCAGGTGCTGCTGGTCGACGATGATCCGCAGGCGCTGCAACGGGCGCGGGCGCTCATGCCGGATATTCGCATCCTGAATGCTGCCGGGGAGGATGCCGACGCGATCCTCGAGGCCATATTGGTCGCACATCGGCGGCCCTGGCAGACGCGGAGCGACATCGCACTGCTGTTCGGGGCCCAGACGCGGAGCATCGGGCAGTTCAGCCGACTGCGCCATCGGATCGATTTCAGTGCCGAAGCGCGCCAGTTCTCGCTTGCGCGGATGATTGCGGGCCCGATGGTCGGCATGACCTTCCCGCCGATGATCGTCTATGGCGCGGGGCTAGATTATCAGGACGACCGCTGGCCGGACCTGGCCAACCTGCTCGACTGCGACGGACTGCTTGACGCCTGCATCCAACAGTTTTGCGAGCGTGTGGCCGCCGACCGGGCGCGCATGCTGGTCGTGCTGCCCTCGGCTGGCGACCTCGCGATCCCGACCGTCCATCTGCGCCGCCGCACGATCCGCTTCAACGCGGCCTGGCGCGACGCGGCGCAGCTTCATGCCAATATCGAGCTGCTTGACATGCCGAACGTTCCGGCCGGCGGCGCCGTGCAGCTCAAGTGCCTCGCCGGCGCGATCGACGACTGGTCGGACGGGCAGCAGGGCTCACGCGCCAAGGTGGCGTAGCCGCCCACTCAGGCCGGCTGCGGCGCGCCTCGCGCGAGCATCGCCTTCCAGTTCCCAATGGTCGCCGTGGCCAGATATTCGCGCTGCATCTCGGTGGTGAGGAGCTCGACCATGAGCCGGCCTTCGATCCAGAATTCGATGACGCCAAACGCCCCGCCCCTCTTGCGATATTTGGCCGGCCAGCCCTCGCGCTCGGCAATGGCATAGACTTGCTCCGGGCTGAGATTGGTGGCCATGGCGAAATGCGTCGACGAATGCGTCGCCATGGCGCCCGGCAGGCCGACGGCGTCCGCGTCGCCGTCCGAGATCACCAGCTGCGTGCCACGCGGATAGACCTCGACCGAGCTGCCGCGATCGTCCCCGGCCAGCGCCATCCAGCTCCCGACCGAGACCGGCGGGAAGGGCATCGCCTCGCCGCCCATCAGTTCCGCCAGCACGCCGGCAACATGGCGCGGATCGTCCGCGTCAATTGAAAGGTGAAAGATCATCGAATCGCTCCCGCTCATTTCCGTGTATTGCCGCCTCAATACGCATGGCACAAAAAGTGTCAACAGGGTATGGCATTTTTTGTGTCATCGACTAGATGGGACTCATGAAGAGCAAAGGCACAGCAGCGCCGACATCCGACAACGAGGATACGCGTCGGCGGATCTGCGAGGCGGCGGTCGACCTCATCGGACAAGTCGGCACCATCAATCACGACGCCGTGGCGGCGCGCGCCGGCCTTTCGCGCCGGACGGTCTATCGCTATTTCCCGGACCAGACTGCGCTGCTGCGCGGCGCACGCGAGCATGTCGGTGCACTCATCGGCCCGAGTGTGCGTTTTCCCCAATCAGAAGCCGACCTCCTGGGTCCGATCGAGGACATCTACACCGGCTTCGACGTGATCGCACCGATCGCCATTCTCATGCGCACAACGCCACATGGCCGCGAGATTCGGCTTGCCGATCGCGAGCGTCGCCGGGCGACCTACACGGCGGCGGCGGCCGACATCGTGAAGGACCTGCCCGCGCATGACCGCAAGCTGGCGACCGCTATGCTGCAGTTCCTGCACACCAGCGCCTGGCTCGAAATGCGTGACCAATGGGGCCTGACCGGCCAGGAGATGGCGGCAAGCGTCCGCTGGGCCATGCGGACGTTGATCGCGGACCTGCGCGCCCGGAATGGGCGGCCGCTGGAGGAGGATCCGGAGGCCTAGAAGCTTTCCTCGGCATAGACGCGGCTGATATCGCCGGCCCATTCGCCGTTGTAACGGTCGAGCAGACGCTCGGCATTGGTCCGGCGCGCCGCGACCACCTCATCGAGGGCCGAGAGATAGCCGCTTTCATTGTCGCCGGCGCCATTGAGCCGCGCGCGTGCCGCGAGGCCGGAGCGCGCGACGTCGAGCACCTGCCCGGCAATGTCCTGCAGCGTGCGGCCGCCGGGGATCGGCGCCTTGAGGGCCAGGCGCGGAACGTCGTTGCGAAGTGCCTCACGGGCCTCCATCGACCAGTCCTTGACGACATCCCACGCCGCGTCGAGCGCGCCGTCGTCATAGAGCAGGCCGACCCAGAGCGCCGGGAGCGCGCAGATGCGGTTCCAAGGCCCCCCATCCGCGCCGCGCATCTCGAGGAAGCTCTTCATGCGCACTTCGGGGAAGGCGGTCGACAGATGGTCGTTCCAGTCGCCAACCGTCGGCAGCTCGCCGGGCAAGGCGGGCAGCTTGCCCTTCAGGAAGTCGCGGAAGCTCTGGCCGGCCGCATCGATATATTTGCCCTCTCGGAAGACGAAATACATCGGCACGTCGAGCGCATAATCGGCATAGCGCTCGTAACCGAAGCCATCCTCGAACACGAAGGGCAACATACCGGTGCGCGCCGGGTCGGTGTCCGACCAGATATGGCTGCGATAGGAGAGGAAGCCGTTGGGCTTACCCTCGGTGAAGGGCGAATTGGCGAACAGGGCGGTCGCGAGCGGCTGGAGCGCGAGGCTGACGCGGAACATCTTGGCCATGCGCGCTTCGGACGAATAGTCGAGATTGACCTGGATGGTGCAGGTCCGCAGCATCATGTCGAGGCCCATGGTGCCGACGCGCGGCATATGGCGCAGCATGATCGCGTAGCGGCCCTTGGGCATGATCGGCAGCTCGGCGCGAGTCTTGTCCGGCCACATGCCCAAGCCGAGGAAGCCCAAGCCCAGGCGCTCGCCGATCGCCTTCACCTGCGTCAGGTGGCGGCCGGTCTCGGCGCAGGTCTCGTGGAGATTGTCGAGCGGGGCGCCCGAGAGTTCGAGTTGGCCGGCCGGCTCGAGGCTGATCGTGCCGTCGTCGCCGGACAGCGCGATGACCTTGTCGCCTTCGAAGACCGGCTCCCAGCCATATTCGCCAAGGCCCGCGAGCAGGTCGCGAATGCCGCCCGGCTCGTCATAGCTCGGCGCGCGATGATCGGCGGTGCGGTAGACGAACTTCTCGTGCTCGGTGCCGATCTTCCAGCTTGTCGCCGGCTTCTCGCCTTTTTCGAACACGGCAATGAGCTGATCGCGGCTCTCGATGACCGGATCATTGCCTGCCGTTTCTGTCCGCGTACTCATGCCCTGTTGGTCCTCTCAACCCAGCGGGCGCCCATAAGGCCTTTATGGAGCCGTCGCAAATTCATTTCGTTTCGCAACTTGTCCACATCCGGCCCACTTACCAGTCGCCATTCGCCGCCATCCAGCATGCTGTCGCGGCAATCGCGGCGGTCTCGGCGCGCAGGATGCGGGGGCCGAGCGAGATGGCGCGGGCGGCGGGGAGCGAGCCGATCAGTTCGCGTTCCTGGGTGGTGAAGCCGCCCTCCGGGCCGACAAGTAGCGCAGCCGGGCCAGGGCTGGCGGCGAATGCGTCGCGCATCGGCGCGCCGCCCAGTTCGTCGGCAAAAAACAGTGTTCGGTCGGCGGGCCAGTCTTCGAGCAGCCGGGGCAGGGCGACGAACTCGCCAAGCTCGGGCAGGGCGGTGCGGCCGCATTGTTCCGCGGCCTCGACGAGATGCGACTGGAGCCGGTCGAGATTGACCTTGTCGACGACGCTGCGCTCGGTGCGCACGGGGACAAGCCGCGCGACGCCCAGCTCACAGGCCTTCTCGACGACGAGATCGATACGGCCCTTCTTGATCGGCGCGGCGCAGAGCCAGAAATCGGGGACGGCTTCGAGCGGCCTCATCTGCTGGACGCAGCGCAGGACGAGGTCGCGCTTGCGGATCTGCTCGGGCCTTGCCGCCCACTCGCCGTTGAGGCCGTCGAAGAGCAGGACTGCGTCACCCTCCTTCACGCGCATGACCGAGATGAGATAATGCGCGGCGTTGCCATCGACCGGAACGGCCACGTCCTGACCGAGCGCCACCTCGACATAGAGGCGCGGCGCGCTGCGGGGCGGCCAGGCGGGGGTGGCGGGCATGCTGTCCTTTCGCTAGGTGCTTGAACGCCGTCCATGCCGGGTGGAACCGAGGGAGTCGAGACGCTTCATGCAGACGGATGCGGTCGCGCAAGTGCCGGATACGGAGGTGCGGGGGCTCCTGCGCCTGTTGCCACGGGCAGCGCGGCCCTATGCGCTGCTGGCCCGGTTCGACCGGCCGATCGGCTGGTGGCTGCTCTTCTGGCCCTGTTCGTTCGGCGTGGCGCTGGCAGGCGGCGCGATCGAGCGCTGGCCGCTGATCCTGTGGATGCTGCTCGGAGCCATCGCGATGCGGGGCGCGGGCTGCGTCTATAACGATATTGTCGACCGCGACCTCGACGCGCAGGTGGCGCGGACCGCCAGCCGACCGATCGCCAGCGGTGCCGTGTCCCTGAAGGCGGCATCGGCCTGGCTCATGGCGCTCAGCCTCGTCGGCCTTGTCGTCCTGCTTCAATTGCATTGGCGCGCGCAGCTGGTTGCGCTGGGAAGCCTGGCGCTGGTCGCAGCCTATCCCTTCATGAAGCGCATCACCTGGTGGCCGCAGGCCTGGCTCGGGCTGGTCTTCACCTGGGGCGCGCCGGTGGCCTGGGTGGAGGTAACGGGCGGCATGAACGCGGCGGGGCTGCTGCTCTACGCGGGCGGGCTGTTCTGGACGATCGGTTATGACACGATCTACGCGCTGCAGGACAAGGAAGACGACGCGCTGGTCGGCATCAAGTCGAGTGCGCTGGCCATGGGCGGCCATGTCCGCGCCGGGGTGGGGCTTTGCTACGGGCTTGCGCTGCTGCTCTGGGGCGCGGCCTTCTGGATGACGGCGCAGGTGACGCTGGCACTTGTCGCCCTGCTACCGGTGGGACTGCATTTCTCCTGGCAGGTCGCTTTCCTCAAGCAGGACGGCGCCGATCCGCTCGCCAAGTTCCGGTCAAACCGGTTCGCGGGCCTGCTGATATTCGCGGCCTGTGTTGCGGTGGGCAGCGCCTGAGCTCGGCAAGATTGTTGCGCCGAGGCAACAAAACGCCTGCTGGCCGATAAAAATAACGATCGGTACAAAATATCTGCGGCCGCGGGGTTGAAGGCGCCCGCGCTTATTACCATACCTTTCGGTACGAAAAGGGGAGTTCTTGAGTCGGTGCGTGGGTGACTGCGTTTCGGACCCGGACTTCCCCAGTGAAAGGATTGTTCGTGTCACCCCTAGTGCCGGCGTGGAGCGCCCCCTCAAACCCCTAGCTCCCGCCGGCCAATCTCCCGAAAGGACTGAATATGAAGAACTACATGCTCATTGGGGCAGCCCTTGTTGCGCTCTCCACGACCCCTGCGCTGGCGAAGTCCGCGTTCGAGGGCCCGTCGATCGGCGTCCAGGCTGGCTGGAACCACGACATCGCGATCAACGACAAGAAGGACGCCCTCGTTGGCGGCGTCTTCGCCGGTTACGATCATGAAGTCGCGCCCAACATCATCCTCGGCGCCGAGGGCGGCTTCTCGCTGGCTGCCAGCGACCGCATCGGCCCGGCCGGTACGAATGCCGCGACGATCGATCCCAATTACAGCTTCGATCTGTCGGCGCGCGCCGGCTATGTCGTCGACGAGAAGAACCTCGTTTACGTGCGGGGCGGCTATGCCAACACCCGCGCCGACGTGACGCGGACAGTCGCGAACGTCACGACGAGCGGCAAGCAGACGTTCGACGGCTGGTTCGTCGGCGGTGGCGTCGAGCGCAAGCTCACCGACAATGTCTCCGCGCGTGTCGAATATCGCTTCAACGATATCGGCTCGGACAACGCCAAGTATCAGCGTCACCAGGCGCTGGTGGGCGTCGCCTATCGTTTCTGACGGCGTTTAGCCGCCAGGTGAGGCCGGGCCTTCGGGTCCGGCCTCATGCTTTTTTCAGGATCAGGTCCGCCGCCTTCTCGGCGATCATGATGGTCGGTGCGTTTGTGTTGCCGCGGATGAGGTTGGGCATGACCGAGGCGTCGGCGATGCGCAGGCCGTCGAGGCCGCGGAGCCTGAGTTCGGCATCGACCACAGCCATGCCGTCCGTGCCCATGGCGCAGGTGCAGGCCGCATGGCCGCCGCTCATGACAGTCGCGCGGTTCCAGCCGTCGATCGCTTCATCGACATCCGCAATCCCCTCGCCGGGCGCGAGTTCAGCCCCGACCAGTTCGTTGGCGGGAGAGGCGGTCATGAACGTGCGCATGAAACGGACTGCCTCGCGCAGTCGCACGACGTCGCCCTGCGCGCTCAGGAAATTGAGCTGGACCTTCGCCAGCGCGGCGGGGTCGGGCGAGCGGAGCGTGATGCTGCCGCGACTCTCCGGGTTGAGGAGGAGGACGCCGAGCGAGAACTGGTGACCCGCGGGCTTGCGCCAGCCGGGGAACCAAGGCGTGGCGGCATAGCTGGAATGGACGATCTGAAACTGCCAGTCGGGCCGGTCCTGCGCGGGGCTGGAGCGCAGGAAGCCCTGGATCGACATGGGGCTCTGGCTCATGGTGCCCTTGCCTGTGAGTCGCCACTGGATGAAGGACAAGGCCAGCTTGTCGAGGCGGATCTTGCTGTCGAAGGTGACGGGCCTGGAAGCCGCCCAGAAGCTGAGCGCGATCGGGTGGTCCTGCAGGTTGGCGCCGACGCCGGGCAGGTCCAGCAGCGGATCGATGCCGGTTTCAAGGAGATGCGCAGCAGGGCCGATGCCGGAAAGCATGAGCACCTGCGGCGAGTTCACCGCGCCGGCGCTGAGGATGACCTCGCGTGCGGCGCGGACGACGTGGGTCTCGCCGCCGCGCGTGAATTCGACGCCGACGGCGCGGCCGTTTTCGACGACGATGCGGGTGACGAGGGCTCTGGTCTCGACCTTGAGATTGGACCGGCTCTTGGCGGAATCGAGGAAGGCGCGCGCGGTGCTGTGCCGCCGCCCGTCCTTGATCGTGCAGTCCGGGATACCGAAGCCCTCGGGCGCCGCGACGTTGAAATCCGGCACGACATTGTAACCGAGGCCCTCGGCCGTCTCCGCAAAGGCCGGGAAGAGTATGGGGTCGGGCTTCATCGACGAGACATGCATCGGCCCCGCGCCACCATGTTCGGCGGTCTCGCCGCGCCAGTGATGTTCGGAGCGTTTGAAATAGGGCAGCACGTCGTCATAGCCCCAGCCGGTCAGGCCCGACGCCGCCCAGGCGTGATAGTCGGCTGCCGCGCCGCGGACATACATGGTGCCGTTGATCGAGCTGCTGCCGCCAAGCACCTTGCCGCGCGGCACCGGTTCGGTCCGGCCGAGCCGGGCGGGATCGGGCTCGCTCTCATGGCCCCAGATGAAGCGCTTGTTTGCCGCCGCCTGCATCCAGGTGAGCGGCATGTCGATGAGCGGATGCCGGCATTCGCCACCCGCCTCCAGCAGCACGACCTTGTGACGCGCGTCTTCGCTCAATCGATTGGCGAGGACGCAGCCTGCGCTGCCTGCACCAATGATGACGAAATCGGCTTGGATGGTCGCCACGCTGTTCCTCTCCCGTACTCCAGTCAGGATGGCGCTAGCAGTTCCGGACCGCCCCTCGCAATCGGGGAGCGCCTTGCCGCACTCGCTACGGCCACGAAATCGCGATCCGCGCGTTTGCATTTGCATGAGTGAACAGCAGCAAGGGTCTGCGGCCAAGGCGCAAGTGAAGCTCGCCCGGAGCGCGGGCAGGCTGGAGGAAAGCGCGCAGGAGCAGACCGACAGTGCCGATCGGCGGACAGAACTGGCGGCGGACCGCACGGTACTGGCGGCCGAACGAACCTATGCGGCGTGGGTGCGAACGGGGCTGGCCTCGCTCGCAGCGGGCGTCGGAGCCCGAGCGCTGCTTGAGGACCTGCTTCCCTCGTCGCTTGGTATGGCAACAGCAAGCCTGTTGATCCTGTTCAGCGCCTTCTGCTTTCTGGCAGCGATCTGGCGCGAGATGATGAAAGTGGCGCCTCCACGCCCCCACGCGCCACGCCTGCCATCGGCCCTGCTCTTGCTGGTCAATGGCTTCCTGACGTTGGTCAGCCTTGCCGCGCTGGTGGGCATCTGGACGCCTCACGGCAATGCGTGAACAGTCCCCGCCCGGACATTTTCGAGAAAATATCGTCCTCTACGGCGCTCTACTCGCCAATGTCGGCATCGCGATTGCCAAGTTCATAGCGTCTGCAGTCACCGGCTCATCGTCCATGCTGACAGAGGGCGTTCATTCGCTGGTCGACAGCGGCAATCAGATGCTGCTGCTCTACGGGCAAGCCCAGGCCCGACGCCCGGCAGACGCCGCTCATCCGTTTGGCTATGGGCGCGAGCTCTATTTCTGGGCCTTCGTCGTCGCAATCCTCATCTTTGCCGTCGGCGCGGGTGTTTCGATCTATGAGGGTTGGCTCCACATCGCCGCGCCGGAGCCCATACGGGACCCGACCGTCAACTATGTGGTCCTGGGGGTCGCGGTCGTTCTGGAGGGCACGTCCTGGGCAATCGCCGTGCGCGCCTTCGACGGCAAACGTGGTGCGAGCAGCTGGTGGCATTCCATTCGCACCTCCAAGGATCCAGCCGGCTTCATCGTCCTGTTCGAAGACAGCGCAGCCCTGGCAGGCCTCCTGATCGCAGGCATCGGCGTTTGGGCGAGCAATCACTACGGCGATCCACGGCTGGACGGTTACGCCTCGGTTGCCATCGGTTTCATCCTGGCGGGCGTTGCCATTTTGCTGGCTCGGGAGGCGAAGGGTCTGCTGATCGGCGAGAGCGCCGACGCGGCGATCATCGGGCAAGTCTGGCATATGCTCGACCAGCGGCCGGAGATTACAGCCGTCAATCATGTCCGCACGATCCACACCGCGCCAGATGCGGTGTTTGTGGCGATCAGCGCCGATTTCGCGGACGATCTGCAAATGGGGCGGGCGGAGAATTTCGTCGAGGAAATGGAGGCCATGATGAAGGCTGCAGTCCCGCAGCTCACCTCCATCTACATCCGGCCAGAGAAGCGAGAGAATGCGGTTGTGATACCGCGTCCGGATATTGGATAGTCATCAGCGCCCGCTGGCGCCTGTCACAATTAGCGGGTAATGGCGCTCGCGATGTTGAAGCGCCTCTATGACTGGACGCTGGCCAAGGCCGCGCACCGCCACGCCGAATGGTGGCTCATTCTCTTCTCCTTCCTGGAATCGAGCATCTTCCCGATCCCGCCGCATCCCCTGCTGGGGCTCATGTGCCTCGCGCGGCCGGAGCGGGCGCTGCGTTATGGCGTAGTCTGCACGGCGGCCTCGGTGGCGGGCGGGTTGCTGGGTTATGCGGTGGGGCATTTCCTGTTCGCGACGGTGGGGACGACGCTGCTCGACTGGCTGCACCTGACCGCGAGCTTTCCCAAGGCGGCCTGCTATTTGCGCGACTATGGCGCTGAGATCATCCTCATCAAGGGCGCGACGCCGATCCCGTTCAAGCTCATCACGATCACGGCGGGTTTCATCAACCTCTCGCTCTTCACCTTCCTGTGGGCGACCATCATCTCGCGCGGCATGCAGTTCGTGCTGGTCGGCCTCCTGTTCTGGAAGTTCGGCGCACCGATCAAGGTGTTCCTCGAGCGCTATCTCACGATCATCAGCATCGGCTTTGTCGTGCTGGTCGTCGGGGGCGTGTTCATGGCCAGTGCGCTCACGGGCGGCGGCGCCAGCGACAAGTGCAGCAGGGCCACGATGGAAACGATCACCGCATCATGAGTGCGCTTGGCGATCGGGCTGCCGCGTTGATGGCGAAGAGGCCCGGCGTAACGGTGCTCGTGGCGGGTGCGGTTTCGGCGACGGGGTTCAAGCCGCTCGGGCTGTGGCCGGTCATGCTGGCTTGCCTCGCGCTGTTCATCCACCTGCTGTGGCAGGCAAGTGACCGGCGCGCGGCCTTCAAGATCGGCTATCTTTTCGGACTTGGGCAATTCACGATCGGCCTCAACTGGATCGCGCACGCCTTCACCTTCCAGGACAGCATGCCGCACTGGCTCGGTTGGCTCGCGGTGCCGCTGCTCTCCGTCTACCTCGCGGTCTATCCGGCGATCGGCGCGCTGACGGGCTGGTGGATCGGCAAGAAGGCTGCGCATGGCGACGTGCGGTTGTTCGCCACGATCCTCGCAGCGACCTGGGCGCTGAGCGAATATCTGCGCGCGACCCTGTTTACCGGCTTTGCGTGGAATCCGCTGGGGGTGATCTGGCTGGGCACGGGCGTCGACCAGCTTGCCATCGTGATCGGGACCTATGGGCTGGGGCTGGTCGCGATGCTCGCTGCAGGGGCCGTCTGGTGGGCATCGCACCGGGCATGGCGCCCGGCAGGCCTGATGCTGGGTGGGCTGATCGTGATCGCCGCGCTCGGTTGGGGCCGCATTGTCGACATAAGCTTTCGGGATTTCGATCCGAAGCCGCACCCGTCCATCACGGTGGTCCAGCCGAACATCAACCAGAATGAAAAATATGATCCCGATCTGGAGCGGGAGAATTTCAACCGCCTCGCGACGCTGACCGGGCGGCAGTCGGATGGCCCGCGCCTCATTTTCTGGCCCGAGGCGGCGGTGCCGGCGATCCTCGACATGGAGCCGGCCTGGCGCGCGCGCATCGCGGCGCTGATGGGGCAAGGCGACATCGTGCTGCTTGGCGGCGACAAGTTCCACTTCAAGGAGACGGACGGCGTCATCGACACCAATGTGCTCGAAGGCGCGAACAACAGCCTCTACGCGATGGACTGGCAGGGGCGGCTGCTGGGGCGCTACGACAAGGCGCATCTCGTGCCCTATGGCGAATATCTGCCGATGCGGCCGATCCTTTCGGCCATCGGCCTGACGCGGCTCGTGCCGGGCGGCGTCGATTTCTGGCCTGGGCCTGGGCCGCGCACGCTCGACCTGCCGGGCGCGGGCAATCGGCGGGCTCTGAAGATGGGCGTGCAGATCTGCTACGAGATCGTCTTCTCGGGGCAGGTGGTGGACGAGGCAAACCGGCCGGACTTCATCTTCAATCCGTCCAACGACGCCTGGTTCGGTCGCTGGGGCCCACCGCAGCATCTGGCGCAGGCGCGGTTGCGGGCGATCGAGGAAGGGCTACCCGTGATCCGCTCGACGCCGACCGGCGTTTCCGCAGTGGTCGATGCGTCTGGCTATGTTTCGGGCTCGATTGCGCATGGCCAACAGGGCGCCATCCATAGCGTCCTGCCCGGGCCGGTCGGGCGGACGCTCTTTTCCCGGGGTGGCAATGCCATCCCGCTGGGCCTAGCGTTCCTGCTCCTGCTCAGCGCCGTTGCCATTGCCCGGCGCAAAAGCTAAGGAGCGCCGACATAAACATTTCTTTATATCAATCGCGGCCAGGACAGAGCCGCTAGAAGAAAGGCTTCCCCAGAACATGCGCTCTTCCTATCTCTTCACGTCCGAAAGCGTGTCCGAAGGTCATCCGGACAAGGTCTCGGACCAGATCAGCGACACGATCGTCGATCTGTTTCTCTCCAAGGACCCGGAAGCGCGCATTGCCTGCGAGACGCTGACCACGACCCAGCTCGTCGTGCTGGCCGGCGAGATTCGCTGCAAGGGTGTCTATGAGAATGGCGAGTGGGCGCCGGGCGCGCTCGAGGAGATCGAGAAGGCGGTGCGCAACACCGTCCGCGAGATCGGCTACGAGCAGGACGGTTTCCACTGGGAGAAGTTCGAGTTCATCAACCGCCTGCACGGCCAGAGCGCGCATATCGCGCAGGGCGTGGACGCGAGCGGCAACAAGGACGAGGGCGCGGGCGACCAGGGCATCATGTTCGGCTATGCCGCCAACGACACGCCCGACCTGATGCCGGCGACGCTCTATTACAGCCACAAGATTCTCGAAGTGATGGCCGCCGACCGCCACTCAGGCGCGGCACCGTTCCTCGAGCCTGATGCCAAGAGCCAGGTCACGCTGCGCTACGAGGGCAGCAAGCCGGTCGCCTGTACCGCGGTGGTCGTCTCGACCCAGCACGCCAAGGGCTATGACGAGGGCGCGAAGGAAGCCGAGCTCCACGCCTATGTGAAGGGCGTGGTGGCCAAGGTCATCCCGGCCGCGCTGCTCAGCGGCGAGACGGTCTATCACATCAACCCGACCGGCAGCTTCGAGATCGGCGGGCCGGACGGCGACGCGGGCCTCACCGGCCGCAAGATCATCGTCGACACTTACGGCGGCGCAGCGCCGCACGGCGGCGGCGCGTTCTCGGGCAAGGACCCGACCAAGGTCGATCGCTCGGCCGCGTACATTACGCGCTACCTCGCCAAGAACATCGTCGCGGCCGGCCTCGCCCAGCGCTGCACGATCCAGCTCGCCTATGCGATCGGCGTGGCCAAGCCGCTGTCGCTCTATGTCGATACGCATGGCACCGGCACGGTGGGTGACGACAAGATCGAGGAGGCGATCAGCAAGATCGCCAAGCTCGGCGGCATGACCCCGCGCGGCATCCGTACACATCTTGGCCTCAACAAGCCGATCTACAAGAAAACGGCGGCTTACGGCCATTTCGGGCGCACGGCTGAGGGCGATTTCTTCCCCTGGGAGCGCACTGACCTCGTTGAGGACCTCAAGGCCGCTCTGGCCTAAGCGCCTATCAAGATATGAAATAAGCGGCGCCGGGTCTTCCGGCGCCGTTTTTATTTGCACCGCTTTGGCCCGCTTTGGCCCCGTCCCACGCATTGATGATCGAGCCGGATTGCATCCCGCAAACCCGGCCGGCCATTTCGTGGGGAAAGGTGGGGACTATGGGCATTTTCAACAGGCATTTTCGCGGCTTGGCAGCGGCCGCCCTCGTGACAGGCGCATTGGCGGCGTCGCCGGGCGTTGCGGCGCCGGGTCTCGTCAACGGCAGTTTCGAGGACGGTCCGGGCTACAACCAGGGCAACGGTTCTGCGCGCGGCGTCCTGCCGACCGGCTGGAGCGCCGTTCCTGGGCTGGAGGTGCCGGACATTCTCGGCCCTGCCTACAACCAGACCGGCGGAGGCTTCGCACAACTGCTGCACGCGCAGGACGGCGATCGCTGGCTCGATATGAATGGCGCGAGCCCGACCGGCGGCCTGTTTCAGGATGTCTCGGGTCTGCTCGGCGGCAGCAATGCCACGATCAACTTCTGGGTCGGCAGCTGGGCGCAGAACAGCTCCGGCACGCTGACCGCCAAGCTGTTCGACGTGGGCACCAGCACGCTGCTCAACTCGCTGGTCATCGACCTGCCCTACAGCCCGAACGCGCAGAGCAGCAGCTGGGCGCAATATAGCCTGTCCGGCATCATCGGCGCATCGGGCACGCTGCGCATCCAGTTCGAGGGCGACAGCGGTTCCGGCGCACGCGGCGCGCCGGGTCTCGACAATGTCACGCTCAGCGCGACCTACGCCAACAGCGCCGTGCCCGAGCCCGCAAGCTGGGCGCTCATGATCCTCGGCCTTGGCCTGGCAGGGGCGGCCATGCGTCGCCAGCTGCCGCAGTTCGCTCACGCGTCCTAAGCGGGCGGGCTGCAATCTTGAGGGGGCGCGCTGTGGGTGCGCCCCCTTTTTTGTGGCACTTCATCAAGTTGGCAAAATCATATACTGGTTGGCAACGCGGACTCGCCCGCCGACTGTTGTGGGGACAGCTTATGAACGGAGCGCTCCTGGCCCTTGGCGGCCTTTCGACGATGGCCGTGGCAGCGACGGCGATCGCCCAGGCGCCGAACATGAGCCGGGACGAGGCGCGGCAGCTCTATGCGGCGGGCGGCTTCCCCATCAGCGCGGACGACAACGGTCCGACCAATCGCTGCGGGCAGGCGGCGAACCCCAAGATCACGTTCCTCGATCTCAATGGCGACAAGAAGCCGGACGCGCTCTTCACGGATGCGGGCGCCTGCTACGGAATGGACCAGCGCTGGTTCGCGATGGCGACCAAGGACACCGCCGGACGATGGCGCGGGCTTGGCGGCTTTCCCGGCACGGCCAATGCCGTGAGCGTGGGCAAGAATGGCTGGTTGATCCTGACCTGGACGAGCAAGGGCAGCACGCAGACGCTCGCCTATAACGGGCAGGGCTATGCGGTGGGCGGGGCGGCGACGACGAGCCCGCCGCCAGCTGCAACCGCCAGGGCCGCCCCAGCGCCCGCCGCTGCCAAGCCTGCTACTGCAGCGCCCGCTTCGGCGGCCCAGTCGCCCGCAGCACGCGATGCCGCCATTTTCAGGGCGGCGGGTTTCAAGCAGACACGGCGCGGCTGGGAGAGCGGCTGCGACGATCCGAGCGCGGGCGCCGCCTATGGTGCCGGCTCGATCGAACAGGTGAAGGACCTGAACGGCGACGGACGCCCGGACGCCGTGGTGATCGAGAGCGGAAGCTATTGCTATGGCAATACCGGTCAGGCGTTCTGGCTCGTCAGCCAGCAGGCGAACGGCTCCTGGAAGCTGCTCCACAGCGAGACCGGCATCGCCGAATTCCTGGCGACCAGGGGCGTTGGCGGCTGGCCCGACATTTCCATCGGCGGGCCAGGCTTCTGCTTCCCCGTCGTGCGGTGGAACGGCACAGCCTATAAGTTCAACCGCAATGCCTATGAGGGGAAGCCGTGCAAGCCGAACCGGTAGGGCGGCTTGCCATTCACCGCGATCCGCCCGAGAGTCTGATCCCGTTCTGTTGAACGCCGGGCGAAGCAATCCAGAATTGGTGCGGAAGAAAACTGGATGGCCGCGCGTCGCTCGCAATGACGATGCAGCCGAGCAGAGCGAGACTTTAGATCTCGAAGCCGCGCACCAGCGCGTGAAGTCCGATCTCGAAGCTGGCGTCGAAATCGAGCATCTCGTCGAGATAGTCGTGCATCGGGCCATTGGCCTCGAAGCTGGACCAGCGGCAATGGAACGCAGCGCGGCGGGATAGCGCGTAGCGGCCCGGCTTCACTTTCGGTGTCGACGCATGCTAGGGCGCTGTTATGATGACCTTCTCCTGCCTGTGCGGCCAGGCCCGCATCGAACTCGACACGCGGCCCGACCATATCAACGAGTGCAACTGCATGCTCTGCGGCAAGTCGGGTGCGCGCTGGGCCTATTTCGCGCCGGAGCATGTGCGCGTGGCGGGAGAAACGAAAGCCTTTCGCCGCAGCGACAAGGCCGACCCGTCGGCGGAACTCCACTTCTGCCCGACCTGCGGCGCGACGACGCATTTCGTGCTGACCGAGAGCGCGGTGGAGAAGTTCGGCAACAGCATGATGGGCGTCAACATGTGGCTGGCGGATGAGAAGGACCTTGCCGGTATCGAACTGCGCTATCCGGATGGCCGGGCCTGGGCAGGCGAGGGCGGATTCAGCTATGTGCGCGAGGCGCGCATTCTGGGGGAGCGCTGAGCCCCTCTCCAGCTTCGCCTAGCCGCCAACGCGGCAAGGCTTCGCATCCTCTCCCCATTCTGGGGCGAGGAGAAGCAGGGCGGTCTTGCGAGTTGCCCGCCCAATAAGCTAGGCGGCCCGCCATGACGGCCTTCAAATCCGGTGACCCGACCACGCTCAATCGCCTCTATGGCCGCCAGAGCGGGCACAAGCTGCGGCTTGGCCAGCAGGAGCTGGTCGATACGCTGTTGCCGGCGATCAGTGTGCCGGACGAGGGACCCATTACGTCTCAGGTGCTTTTCGGCGATGACCGGCCGCTGCATTTCGAGATCGGCTTCGGTTCGGGCGAGCATATGGCCTATCGCGCCGACATGCTGCCGGACCATGGCTTCATCGGCTGCGAGCCCTTCCTCAATGGCGTGGTCGGCGCGCTGGGGCATGTTCGTGACCAGCATCTGACCAATGTGCGCCTGCACATGGGCAATGCGCTGGAGGTGCTCTCGCGCGTGCCGGACGGGGCGCTGAGCTTCGTCTACCTGCTGCATCCCGATCCCTGGCCCAAGGCGCGGCACGCCAAGCGGCGAATGATGAACAAGGGGCCGGTCGACATGATCGCGGCCAAGCTGAAGCCCGGCGGCGAGTTCCGCTTCGGCACCGATCATCCGATCTATCTGCGCTGGGCGCTGATGGTGATGCGCGAGCGGACCGACTTCGAATGGCTCTGCGCGACGCCGCAGGACTTTCTGAAGCGCCCCGGCGGCTGGCCCGAGACGCGCTACGAGGCGAAGGCGCGGAAGAAAGGGCATGAGGTCTGGTACTTCCGTTACCGGCGGGTCTGACCATTTCCGTCGCCCGGACTCGACCCGGGGTGACGATGGGGACCCGTCTAGCCGCGCCCCGCGCGCCGGTTCTTGCGCCAGATGGCGACGATGATCAGCAGGAATGCGGCGAGGCGGAACAGGTAGAGCGGGCTGCGCTCCTCGACCGGAACGTCCGTGAAGGTCAGCACGGCCTGGCCGATGCCGAGCAGCGCGAAGGCCGCCGCGAACCAGAGGAACAGCGAATCGCGCGTGCTCATCCAGAAGCGCAGGAAGAATAGTCCGGCGATGAGGAAGCCCATGGTGATGGCGCCGGGGAGAAAGCCTTGAAGCATGGGAGCTACTCCTGCTGGTCCCAGACGAAGCCGTAGAGAAGGACCGAAATCCCGGCGAGCGCGAAGAGGTTCCGCCAGAGGCGGAAATCGATGTCCGGGTACAGGACCATGTCGAAAATCACGACGAGGTTGTTCGCCGCCAGCAGCGTGAAGCAGATGGCACTCCACAGCAGGATGCGCGCGCCCGAACGCCACCATGACCGGCCAAGCAGGAAGCCGCACAGGCTGCTTGTCAGGAAGCAGAGCAGGTAGACAGCCGTCGGGAAGGAAATCGCCATCAGTCTTTCCTCAGCTTGAACGCATCGGCAAAAGCCGCGACGCCCGGATTGGCTGCGGCGATGATCATGCGGCGGACGGCATTGGGGGATCTTGCGTAGAGCGCTTCGGCTTCGGCGGCGATTTCATCCAGGCCGGAATTGGCGGGCGCATATTGGACATTGCCCGCCTCGTTCGTGACGATCAGGCCAGCGGCCGCCAGATCGGCCAGCCCCTGTTCGACCACGAGATCGCTCGCGCGCAGGGCCGCGACGATCGCCGGGGCGTCGAGCCACTGGTCGCGACGCGCCCGCAGGTGACACAGAAGCTCGATCGCCCAGACCGAGCGGAAGGTTGCACGAATGAAGGCGTGGAGTTGCTGCTCCTGCGCTGTCACGTCACCCCTTCCGCAATCCAACGACCCCGCGGGACATTCTTGCACGCCGGACCCGACTGGCAAAAACCCGCCCATAGGGAAAACGCCGCCAGGCGCGATTGGTTCCACGGAACAAAAATAACCTATATGGCAAAATGCACTTGACATCGTCATGCTGATTAGGTACGTTACAGTCAACGTCGAGAATTGAATCGACAGCCGGGCAGCCTACCGCGCGGCCCCTTCCCAAAGGACAACGAACATGAGCGACCGCCCCAGGGCGGGCGCCGCAGGCGTGCAGCCGCCGCGGCGCCCACGCCGTACCAAGCGTGCATGGACCAAGCGTCGCCGTGCGCTCTTTCTCGAAACGCTGGCCGAAAGCTGCAATGTCAGTGAGGCCGCGCGCGCCGCCGGCATGGACCGGTCGAGTGCCTATGACCTCAAGGATCGCGATCCGGAATTCCGGCGCGGTTGGCGGCTTGCGCTGGAGCGGGGCTATGGCGAGCTCGAGTGGAGCCTGCTCAAGGACGCCCGGGAAGGCAGCGTCCGCACCGAAGTGACGCTCGACCCGAGGACCGGTGAAAGGACCCAGGTGAAGCTGACGCACGAACGCCGTCATGCCGTCGCGCTGAGGCTGCTGCTTTCGCACAAGGAGGAAGTGGCGGCGTTTCGCGCTGCCGAGGCGGCCGAACGGGATCGGGCTCGCGATGCTCCCGCCATCGACGAGGATCAGATCCAGGCGTGGCTCGCCGAGCTCTCCGCCCTGCTTGGTGGGCAGGGTGAAGCCCGGGATGCGTTAGCATGGTATCTCAAGGCCCGCCCCGAACAGCTCCCGCCCGCTGGCGACTGGTCGACCTGGCTGGTCATGGCCGGGCGCGGGTTCGGCAAGACGCGCGCGGGGGCCGAATGGGTGCGCGGGATTGCCGAGAGAGACCGATCGGCGCGGATCGCGCTGGTGGGCGCGTCGCTGCATGAGGCGCGCAGCATCATGATCGAGGGGGAAAGCGGGCTTCTGGCCGTCGCTTCGGAGAAGATGCGGCCGCAATGGCTGCCCTCGCTGCGGGAATTGCGCTGGCCGAACGGGGCGATGGCGCATATCTACGGCGCGGCCGATCCGGACATGATGCGCGGGCCGCAGCATAGCCATGGCTGGGCCGACGAGATCGGCAAATGGCCGCACGGGATCCTGGCCTGGGACAATCTGGCGATGGGCATGCGGCTGGGCCGCCGGCCGCGCATCGTGGCGACGACAACGCCGAGGGCGACGCCTCTCGTGGTGCGGCTCGCGGCCGACCCGGGCGTCGCGGTGACGCGGGGGCGGACGGTGGACAACCGGGCGAACCTGCCGCCGGCATTCCTCGCCGAGATGGAGCGTGGCTTCGCGGGCACGCGGCTCGGGCGGCAGGAGCTGGACGGCGAATTGCTGCTCGATATCGCGGGCGCGCTCTGGACGCGGGCGCTGCTGGAGCAATGCCGGCATAGGGGCGCGCCGCCGCGGCGGGACGCGCTGGTGCGTCTCGTGGTGGCGGTCGATCCGCCGGCGCGCGCTTCGGGCGATGCGTGCGGGATTGTCGTGGCCGGGCTCGACCGGCGGGGCATGGCCTATGTGCTGGAGGATGCGACGATCGAAGGCGCACGACCCGAGCGATGGGCGCGGCGGGTGGCGGAAGTCGCCGGGCGCTGGCAGGCGGACCGGGTGGTGGCGGAAGCGAATAATGGTGGCGACATGGTCGCGGCGGTCCTGCGCGCGGCGGACATCGGCCTGCCGGTCAGGCTCGTCCACGCCGCGCGCGGCAAGACGGCGCGGGCCGAGCCGGTGGCGGCGCTCTACGAGGCCGGACGCGTGCGGCACGCGGCGCTGCTGAATGCGCTCGAAGACCAGCTTTGCGGCCTGACGATCGGCGGATATTACGAGGGACCGGGCCGTTCGCCGGACCGCGCCGATGCGCTCGTGTGGGCGCTCACCGAAATCTCGCTGTCACATTCTGGTAATGCGCGGCTACGATCCCTATAAAGCGGTGTGGGGGCGATTCATTCTATTCGCGAAAAGTTCTGAGCCGATCCGGGAAGGCGGGGAATTCACGAGGAATAGTGACCGGAAGGAGTCCAGGCCCGGATGGATATCATCCTGCGGCGCATATCCGATGCTCCCTCGCTGCCACTGATCTGGCGGCACATGACACGATATTTTCGGCGGCACGGCTTCAGCGCGAGCAGCTATTACATCGTCCGCAGCGGTTCGAACCTGCCCGCGGCGGTGCCCTTGCAGGACGGCTTTTCGCATGAGGAGGTGGCAGCCTATCTCTCATTCGATTTCCAGCGCCTGGACATCGTGCCGCGCATCGCGCTGGCCGCCGGCGTGCCGGTGCGCTGGAGCGAGGCCTGGGCCGGCGTGCAGGTGACGCCGGAAGAACGTGGCTTCCTAACGGCACTGCGCGCCGTGAACTATCCTAACGGCTATTCGCTCCCCTGCTACGGGCCGGGCAACCGCAATGCCGTGGTGAGCATCACCAACCGGATCGATGAGCCGGTCGTCCCGATGGCGCTGCTCACGCAGATGCAGTTCGCGGCGCAGGCGGCGCACCTGCGGATCTGCGCGCTGTTCGCCGACGAGGTCGCGCTCGACCGGCAGCTCTCGAGCCGGGAGAAGGAAATCCTCGATTGGGTGGCGCGCGGCAAGAGCAACACGGTGATCGCCGAAATCCTGGAGATTTCGCCAGGCACAGTGGACACCTACATGCGCCGTATCTACGAGAAGCTCGACGTGTCGGACCGGACATCGGCCGCCGTCAAGGGCGTGGGCCTGGGCCTGATCGCCGCCTGAGCAAAAGCCGACACGACAACGCGAGGCGGAAAGGCAGGGCCTTGGGCCTGACGAATGAGCGGATTTTCCGCCAGATCGAAGGGACGGAGACACTGGGTGCCCTCTGGGCGCTCATGGTGCGTCATGTCCGTGCCGAAGGCTTTGACGCCGTCGGCTATGTGCTGCTCGACCGGGGCAACAGGGGCGAGGCGGTTGCGCTGCTGGAACATGGTTTTCCCGCCGAGGTGCTGAATACCTATGCCGCGCTTGGCTATGGCCGCAACGACGCGATGCTGCGCGTGGCGATGGCGACCGGGCAGCCGGTGCTGCGCAGCACGTTACCGCAGCACTATAAGCTCTCGCGCGAAGAGGCATGGCATCGCCACGTCCTGGATGGGCTTGGCGTCGGCGAACTGCTGGCGCTGCCGCTCTACGGCCCCAATGGGCGCAACGCCATGGCCGCGCTGACCAGGCCAAGGCCCGGCGTGATCGAGACAGCAGATTTCGTCGCGCTGCAGATGGTCGCGCAGGCGGCCCATCTGAAAGGACTGTCGATGCGGCCGGCCGAGCCCGCCGGCGGCCATGGCCTCTCGCTTAGGGAAGTGGAGATCCTGCGTTGGGTCGCGCAAGGCAAGAGCAACGGCGTGATCGCTGAAATCCTCGCGATTTCGCCAGGGACCGTCGATACCTATTTGCGGAGGATTTTCGAGAAGCTAGAAGTCACCGACCGAACTTCGGCTGCTGTTCGCGGAGTCGGCATGGGGATCATCAGGCCCTGACTCCGTTCCGCAAAGGCACGTACTGCTTGTCCATCGACGCCATCCTGTCCGAAATCGCCAAGGCACGTACCCAGGCGCAGCTCTGGGCGCGGCTGGTGCGGTGCGGGCAGGCGCTCGGCTTCGGCGCGATCGGCTATCTGCTCCTCGACAAGGGCCGGACGGGGCGCGCGATCGCGATGCTGCAGCATGGCTATGATCCGGAAGTCGTGCGGCTCTATGTCCAGCTGGGCAATGGGCTTCATGACCCCACGCTGCGCGTCGCCTTCACGACCGGCCGGCCGTGGCGGTTCAGCGAAGTGTTGTCGCGCTTCACCCTGTCCAAAAGCGAGCAGCTCCACAAGGAACGGGTCAACGAGTTTCCCGGCGCACGGGATGGCATGGGTTTCCCGCTGTTCGGACCCAATGGCCGCGATGCCTATGCGGTGCTGGGCCGGCCAGCCGGCGAGGACATCCTGGACCGGGCGGACCGCACGGCTCTCCACATGATGGCGCAGGCCGCGCACCTGAAAGCGATCCGGCTTCGGGCTCCGCAAGGCGACGACGGATGGCAGCTGTCCGAGCGCGAGGTCGAGATCCTGCGCTGGGTGGCGCAGGGCAAGAGCAATGCCGCGATCGCGACGATCCTCGAGATTTCGGCGGGGACGGTCGACACTTATCTGCGGCGCATCTTCGAGAAGCTGGGCGTGACCGACAGAACAACGGCCGCCGTCAAAGGCGTGAGCACGGGGCTGATCAGGGCCTAGCGCTCCGCCGTGCTTCGGAATCCATCAAGGAGGGCGAGCCAATGCCGATGGCCAGGCCGATCCCGGCGAAACCTCACCTTCGATAAGATCGATTGTCCATAGCGGCGGCGATGAACGCGCCGCACGATGCAAGCAGATTCAGGGGGGCCTCGGCTGCGCTGAAACATGTTCGGCATGACGTCCCAAATGAGAGGAGACCATCAGTGAAATGGTTTGGACGAAAGGCCGGGGGGCAGGCCCCGCGGCCGCCCCTGGCGCGCGCCTGGCTTGCGTCGGGTTGGGGCGGAACGGGCGACTGGCCGCAAAGCTATGAGGCGCAGTTGCGCGCGGCGCTGTTGTGCAATCCGGTGGCACAGCGGGCGCTGCGGCTGGTGAGCGAGGCCGCGGGGAGCGCCGCGCTGATCGCGAATGCGGACCGGGGCGAGGATGCGGCGGCGGCGCTGGCGCTGGTGCAGAAGCGCGCGGCGGGGCAGGGCCTTGTCGAGACGGTCGCTGCGCATATCCTGCTGCACGGAAATAGCTATGTGCAGATCGGCCACGGGCCGGACGGCAAGCCGGCGAGCCTCTATGCGCTGCGGCCCGACCGGGTCACGATCGAGGCCGATGCGCAGGGCTGGCCGCGCGCCTATCGCTATCGGGCGGGCGAGTCCGTGACGAGCTATGCGAGCGAGGATGCGGCCGGGCGCACGGCGATCGTGCATCTGAAATCGCTCAACCCCGCCGACGATCACTATGGGCTGGGATGCCTCGGCGCCGCGGCGGGGGCGGTCGCGATCCACAATGCCGCAACCCAGTGGAACAAGGCGCTGCTCGACAATGCGGCGCGGCCCTCCGGTGCCCTGGTCTATGACGGCGGCGAGGGCGCTGTGCTTTCGCCCGATCAGTTCGACCGACTGAAGGCCGAGCTCGAGGCGGCGTTCCAGGGGCCAGGTAATGCCGGACGGCCAATGCTGCTCGAAGGCGGCCTGAGTTGGCATACGCTCAGCCTCTCGCCGCATGACATGGATTTCGTGGCGCTGAAGGCCGCGGCGGCGCGCGACATTGCGCTCGCATTCGGGGTGCCGCCGGTGCTGATCGGGCTGCCGGGCGACGGCACCTATTCCAACTATCGCGAGGCCAATCGCGCGCTCTGGCGGCAGACGGTGCTGCCGCTCGCCGACAAGATCCTGGGCGGCCTTGCGCAAGGGCTGCGCGGCTTCATGCCGGGTCTGACGCTCGGTGTGGACAGGAACGCGCTGCCGGCGCTGATCGAGGACCGGGCGATGCTTTGGGACCGGATTGCGCTGGCGGACTTCCTGTCGAACGAGGAGAAGCGGACGATGCTCGGGCTGGAGGCGGTTGCATGAGCGCGCGGGACAGCGAGATGCTGGCGCTGCTCGTTGCGCAGGCGGAGGAGCGGGGCGGCGACCTCGTCATGATCCGGGCGCTGGTCGAGGAAGCGAGCGACCTGGGGGCAGCGCGGGCACTGGAACGGCTCGGGCTTGCCGACCCCACGGCACATGAAGATGTGCGCGAGCTGCGCGAATTGCTGCGCGGCTGGCGCGACGCCAAGCGGGCGGCGCGCAATGCAGTGTTCGGCTGGCTCATGCGGATCGTGGTGGCGCTGTTCCTGCTCGGCCTCGCAGTGAAGCTGGATTTGCTGCGGGTGCTGCGGACGTGACGGGTGCAGCATTTTCCGGAGAGCCGGTCCGCTTCGCGGGCTATGCCGCGATCTTCGACCGTCTCGACAATGGCGGCGATATCATCGCACGCGGCGCTTTCGCGCAGAGCCTGAAACGGATGACGGGGCGGGAGCTGCCCCTGCTCTGGCAACATGGCCCCGACCAGCGCATCGGCACGATCGAACTGGCGGGTGAGGATGAGCGGGGGCTGCGGGTGATTGGCCGGGTCGACGGGCGCGGGGCGACGGCACGGAGGGCCGCAGCGTTTCTGAAGGACGGCAAACTGGACGGGCTCTCGTTCGGTTATCGCGTCGTGGCGGCCGAGGGCGAGAAACCGAGACGGCTGGATGCGCTCGATCTGGTGGAAGTGAGCCTGGTGACGCACCCGATGCAGCCGCTCGCAAGGGTGCATGCTGTGGATTGACGGTCTATTCCCGCTGCAGCAGACCGACGCTAATTCGATCTGGTTTGGGCGATCTTCGTGGAGACAATGTGAGCAACTGGAGCATTCTGTTCGCTTCGCTGGCAATGTCGGCACCGGTCCAGCCAGCCGAGCCTCTCGCTCTGAACGAGGCCACGCCCCAAGGCATGTGCAGCTATCCCGACGATTGCGGGTTCCAGCGCGGAGGCGTCCGCTATGTGTCGTTCGAGAAGTTCATCACCCGGCGCGAGGCCTGCGTTCCGGCGAAATGGCTGCTCGATGCGGCCCGTCAGGGTGATCGGCTGGAAACCGTCAGGCACCGTTTGCGCCGTTCTGGTTGGACTCATGTCGCGGCGAAGCGAGACGGCGATGGCTGGATCTTGTCAGGGACGAGCAGGCGCGACGAACTCAAATGGATTGCCGTGACATTCGACGCCAGGGGCCGGGTGAAATGTGTCACCGAAGGACTGACCTCGGTTTGAGATCGAGGGGGGCGGCGCCGCGCCTCGTTTCTTGAAATTCGGTGGACTGAAGTGGGGGAGAGACCTGCGCCTCTCCCCCACTGATCTATGATCGCCTGGAGTTGCTTCAGGCGAAGCGGACCGCGACCTTCCGGCGGCGCATGCCGGCGCCGACGAGGCCGAAGCCGGCAATCATGAGCGCCCAGCTGGCGGGCTCCGGGACGGCCGGTGCATTATACTTGAGCTTGACGAGATAGGACTGGTTCGGTCCGTTCCCATCGTCGCTGACGAGATAGATATTGCCCTCGTCGTCGAGGGTCATGCCCTCGAACTTGCCGCCGGCGTTCGTGGGATCGATCAGCGATTTGAAGCTGGCGAGCGAATAGCTGCCGATCTCGGTACCGGATTGGGTGACTTCCTTGATCATCTGCGACGTGCCGCTCAGGATCAGCAGGTTGTTCGCGGTGCTGCCGCTGAAGCCGCCGTTCGAGAGCACAGCGATATCCGACAGGGTAGCGAAGCCGAGCGCGCTGATGTTGAACGGGTTCGTGACCGTGCCCGTCTCGTTGACCCAGTCGGCATTGCCGATCCGGTAGATGGCCTGGGGGTTGGTTTCCTTCACGCCCCAATATTCGCCGGTGACCTTATTATAGGCGACGCCTTCGAGGCCGCTATTGCCCGCGTCGGCACCGAAGCTGATCTGCGGTGCCGTGTCGAAGCCGGTATACTCGCGGTCGCCGCTCGTGCTGGCGCTGGTGACCTTGAACATGTCCTGGATGCGCTCGGAGCCGACGACATAGGTATTGTTGCCGATATAGGTCAGGCCCTCGGGGTCGCACTTGTTGGTGGCGGTCACGGTCTGGCAGCCGTTGATCGTGATCGTCGCCAGGAAGTTGCCGTTCATGTCATATTCGCCGAGCGTCGCGAAATAGTTGGTCCCGCTGCCTTTGGCCTCTTCGTCGTTCGTGACCATCAGGCGCTTGAGGTCCCAGTTATAGGCGACAGCGCTACCTTCCTTGGTGGCGATCGCCTTCGACCATTCGAAGCTATAATTATCCAAGATGCCGGCGGCATTGGCCGAAGCGCCGGTGCAGGCGAGCAGCGCCGCGCAGCCGCGCAGAAGAGCGTTTTTCATATTGATCCCCACTTTGGTTGCGTTCCCACACGCCCCTTTCCCGCGGGGGAAGAGGCAGCAGGGTCGATATGGCGCTGCTGCGTGACCGGTTGGTTACCGATTCGTTAACATTTGAAGAAACGGCGCATCTGCCCCCGAATGGGACATGCAGGTGGTGCCTTCGAGCTGCCCCGCCCCGGCGGGGTTTTTCTTTGTCTGAAGCAGGAGACGTGAACATGCTGGAAGTGAAAGCCAATGCGCTGGAGGAGAGCTTTGACGCGATCCTGCAGGCCGACCGGATTGCGGGTCTCGAGGAGCGGGTCGAGATGCTCGACGAGGCGATGAAGGCGCAGGCGGAGCGGGCAGGGCGTCCGCCGCTCGATGGCGCGAAGGGATCGGATATCGACCCGGCGCGTGCCGCCTTTACCGACAAATATCTGCGCCGCGGCATCGAGTCGGGCGTCGAACTGAAAAGCTTCTCGGGCGCGACGCCGGGAGCGGGCGGCTATGCCGTGCCGCGCGAGATCGACCAGATGATCGAGGCGGCGCTCAAGGCAATCTCGCCGATCCGCGCCGTCGCCAATGTCGTGCGCACCGGGACGGCAGGCTATCGCAAGCTGGTGACGACCGGCGGCGTGGTCTCGGGCTGGGCTTCCGAAACCGGCGCGCGGCCCGAGACGGGCACGCCCACCTTTCAGGAGATCGCGCCGCCCTCGGGCGAGCTCTACGCCAATCCGGCAGCGAGCCAGGCGATGCTCGACGACGCACAGTTCGACGTGGAGAGCTGGCTTGCCGACGAGATCGGCCGCGAGTTCGCGCGGGCGGAGGGCGCGGCCTTCGTGAGCGGCAACGGGACCAACAAGCCAAAGGGCTTCCTGACCTACACGGCGACCAACGAGACGGACGCGGTGCGTGCCTTCGGGTCGCTGCAATATGTGGCGTCCGGCGCGGCGGGGGCATTTGCGGCGTCGAACCCGCAGGACAAACTGATCGATCTCGTCCAGTCGCTCAACAGTGCCTATCGGCAGGGCGCGGTGTTCGTGATGAACTCGGCGACGCTGGCGCGCATCCGCAAGTTCAAGACGAGCGACGGCGCGTTCCTGTGGCAGCCTTCGCTGGCGGTCGGTACGCCGGCGACCCTGCTCGGCTATCCGGTGATCGAGGCCGAGGACATGCCCGACATCGCGGCCGACAGCCTCTCGGTCGCCTTCGGCAATTTCGCGCACGGCTATGTGATCGCGGAGCGCAGCGAGACGAGCATCCTGCGCGATCCCTTCACCAACAAGCCGTTCGTGAACTTCTACGCGGTGAAGCGCATCGGCGGCGCTGTGGCGAACAGCGACGCGATCAAGCTGATGAAGTTCGCCGCTTCCTGATTGCGGCGGGGCGCAATGCGCCTCGCAGCAGGCCGCCCTGCCGGGATTCTCCCCTGCCCGGCGGGGCGGCCATCTCTTCTTGCGACCGATGGAAGGGTCCCCCGTTCATGACCGTGCGAATTGAATGCGGCGGGCCGCTGGCCGCACCGCTCGACGCGCTAAAAGCGTATCTCCGGATCAGCGCGAGCGACGAGGACGCGCTGCTGGCCGACCTCATCCGCGCTGCGACCGACGTTGCCGAGGGGTTCATCGGCCAGTTGCTCATCGAGCGCGGCGTCGAGGAGATACTGGAGCCGAGCCCGGATTGGCGCGCGCTGGCGATCCGCCCGGCGACGGGCATAATAGCGGTCGCGGGGATGCCGGCGAACGGCGCGGAATTCGCGCTTGGCGTGGATGCCTATGCGATCGACATCGACGGCAATGGCGACGGCTGGCTGCGGGTCAAGGACGCCGGCGAGGCGGCGCGCGTCCGTGTGACTTATCGCGCAGGCATCGCCGCGGACGCGGACAGCGTGCCGGATTCGATCCGGCTGGGCATCGTTCGGCTGGCCGGCGACTATCACGCGCTGCGCGAGGGCGTGGACGCGCGGCCGCCGGCCTCGGTGGCGGCGCTCTGGCGTCCCTGGCGGCGCATGGTGCTCAAATGAGCGCGGAACTGGCGGCGCGGGCGGCGATCCTCGCGGTGCTCCGGGACGACGTCGACTTGGCGGCGCTGGTCAACCAGGTGGCTGACGGCGAGCCAGTGAAGGCCAGCCCGCCTTGGCTGCTGGTCGGCGGCGCGGAGGCGCGAGGCTGGGGCGCACGGGGCGTCGACGGCGTCACGCTACGCCAGACGATCGAGCTGACATCGCGCGGCGCCCAGCGCGCGGCGGTGACGGCGATCCTCGATCGCGTCGACCAATTGCTGCGCAGCATGGATGGCAACCTGGGCGACTGGCGCGTGACCCATCTCGCCTTCGAGCGCTCGCGCATCCGGCGCAGCGGCACCGAATGGCGTGCGGCTGCGGACTGGTCGATCCGCATGGCGCGGCTGACCTGACCCTATTCGGCCCCTCCCTTTCAAGGGAGGGGCCGGGGGTGGGTGTGTGCGTAGCGCATCTGCTCTCAAGACCCCACCCCGACCCCTCCCCTGAAGGGGAGGGGCTATCTGGAACTGAAAGGACGAACCCATGGCAGTGGAAAAGGGCAGCGCATTCCTGCTCAAGATCGGCAATGGCGGGGCGCCGGTCGTCTATTCGACGATCGCGGGGCTGCGCACGACGCAGATCTCGGTGAACGGCGAGGCGGTCAACATCACCAGCAAGGATTCAGGCGGCTGGCGGCAATTGCTGCCGGGCGCGGGGGTGCGCGCCGTAAGCGTGTCCGGTGCGGGCATCTTCACCGGATCGGCAGCGGAAGTGCGGCTCCGCGATCATGCGCTCGCCGGCGCGATCGACGATTATGAACTGAGCTTCGAGAGCGGCGAGAAGCTGCGCGGCCAGTTCCTGGTGACGCGGCTTGACTATGCCGGTGACTATAATGGCGAGCGCTCCTACACGCTCAGCCTCGAAAGCTCCGGCGCGGTGAGCGCGCTGTGAGCGTGGCGAATGCGGCGCGCGGCGAGGCGGCGTTCGAGCTTGGCGGGCGCGCGCTGGTCGTGCGGCCCAGCTTTGCGGCGCTGGTCGCGGCGGAGAGTGAGCTGGGACCTTTGCTGGCGCTGGCCGACCGGGCAGCGGAGGGCAGGCTCCTGCTGGCCGAAATGGCGGCGCTGATCTGGTATTGCCTTGCCGAACGCGAGGGCCTCGCGCGCGAGCAGGTCGGCGAGGCGCTGGTGGCGCAGGGCGTCGGCCCAGCATTGCCGGTGTTGCGGACGATCCTGCGGCAGGTGCTGACGGGTTCGGCATGAGCTTCACGGATAACGCGCGCAAGCTCGCCGGACAGGCCGGATTGCTTCTCGGCTGGCGGCCGGACGAGTTCTGGCGCGCGACACCCGATGAGCTGGACACGGCGCTCGGTGCACTGGCGGCAGTCATGCCGGAAGGTGCAACCCCGCCGGACCGAGCGACATTGGCGCGCCTCAAGGAGATGCACCCGGATGGATGACAATTTCGACAGCATGACGATCGACGTACGCACCGACGTCGCGCGCTTCAGCCGCGACGTGGCGGAGATGCGCGCGCAGCTCGAGGGGCCGCTGGCCAGCGCCGGCGAGCGGGCGGGGCGGGCGATCGAAGCAAACCTGTTGCGCGCCGTGCGCACGGGCAGGCTCGGTTTCGAGGATCTGGGACGCACGGCGCTCTCGATCCTTTCGCAAATCGCGGCGGCGGCTGTGCGCGATGGGCTGCACAGCATCGGGATCGGCGGAAAGAGTGGCGAGGGTATCGCAGGTGGGCTGGCGGGACTCGCCTCGGCTGTGCTTGGCGGCATCCTGGGTCTCCCCGGCCGTGCGACGGGCGGTCCGGTCTCGCCGGGCGCGGCCTATCTGGTCGGCGAGCGTGGGCCGGAGATGTTCGTGCCCACGAGCAGTGGCCAGGTCGTGGCTGCGGGGCCGGGTGCACCGCGCGACGTGCGGGTCTCGATCACCGTCAATGGCAGCGGGCCGGATGCGCCGAGGGCGCTGGCCCGCAGTGCGCGGCAGGTGGCGCGAGCGGTCCGGGGTGCGCTGGGAGATTAGGTCCAGCGCCGGCCAAGCGCAGCCATGAATTCATCGATTCTGCGGGGATAAAGCTCGAACCGCTGACCATTCCGGGTGCTGATCGTCGCAACGTCGCGCCAGAAAAACCGGCTTCGTTCGACGTTGGTCAAGTCTTCGAGAGCGACATCAAACTCCAATCCCAAAATCTCCGGCAGGAACATGAGATTGAATGGAAACCGGGGCAGGACAACCAACCGGTCCCGAGTGACCGCGAAAACAAGGCAGTTGTTCGCGCCGCCGAACCTACCCCAGAATATCGCAAGATTGCGGCCTGAGCCCCAGCGCTCAGCATAAACCGCGTCGTCTGGTACCGAAGGAAAAATCGGCTTGCCGCGCGAAATGCGGAACGAGATCGACGCAACGATCCATCCTCCGAGCCAAATCAACAGGAAGCCAAAGAACAACAGAGTTTCGGTCGGCGGCATGGCGCTCATTTGTGAGCCGACGCCAAGGCTCCGTCAATCTGAGTGAACGGCGTGTTCCGTGGATCGCTCTATTTAAGGACAAGCTTTATGCCCCATTGGCTCGCGACTGTGCGTGGCGATCAGGAGAGCGGCGTCATCAAGCGCTTCTCGCCGCCTTATTGGACGGTCGACTTTCCGCGCCCGATGATGGCGAGCGTGGTGACGCAAGGTGCGGATGGCCTGCGGGTCGATGCCGTATTTCACACCAGCGGCGACCTGGCGGGCCTGATCTGGGAAGCGGCGGACCGCTGGGATCATCCATTGCTGGCTTATGAGGCGGATCGGGACTTCTCGGGTTGCGTGCTCAGTTTCCGCTGGCGCGCGGAGGGCGTGAAGGCGCTCGATGCGGTCAATGGCCCGACGCTGACGATCGAGGGGCGCGACGCCGAGGGCAATCCGCGCGCCTGGTATGTGCGGCTGTGGAATTATGCCGCCGGCGCTCCCGACGACGCGGTCGTGACGCTGGACTTTGATGCACTGGCGGGCGGCTTCCTGCTGCCGGGCGAGGCTGATCCGGTCTGGCCGCACGATATCGACCGCATGTTCATCTCCATCGTCGCTCAGGATTATGACGCGGGCGATACGGTCTTTCCGGCCGGTGTCGAGGCTTGGGTCGAGCTGACCGGCATGGCCTGCACGGGGCCGCGTTCGGTGATCGGGATCGGCGATGTCATGGTGCCCGAGCACGGGTTCTGCATCGCGACCGGCTATGACGATCTCTACAACCAGACGCCCGAGCGCGTTCTTCGGCAGGCGCTGGCGCTCGGCTATCGTGGCGCGATCAATCATTATGTCGGGATGAGCCACTATCCGCGGCTGGCGCCGGAGGATGGAAGTTATGTTGCGACGTCTGTGGGCGGGCCGCTGAATAGGCCGTGCGCGCGCTGGCATGTCGATCTGGCGCAGCGTTGCAAGGGGCTGGGTTTCGAGCTCATCCTGTCGCTCAGCTATGAGTTGTTCGAAGCTTATTGTCCGGATGGCTGGAAGCAGCGCGCCTTTGACGGCGCGCCGGCGTTGACGGGATGGACGCCGCCCTCGACCTTGCTCTCGCCCGCCAATGCGGGGGCGATGGGCTGGCTGCAATCGGTGGCGCGGGCTTTCGCGTCGATCCCGCGCGATGGCGGGCTGGATGTCCATTTTCAGATCGGCGAGCCTTGGTGGTGGATCATGCCGGACGGGCGGCCCTGCCTCTATGACGATGCAGCCCGGGCAGTGTTTGGCGGGGCGCCGCCCGAGATCGCGACGGTGCGGGGGCCGCTCGATACCGGGCAGATCGCGCTGCTCGACGAGGCGGGCGCGCTGCTGGCGCAGTCCACGGCGGACCTGGCGGACGCGGTGCGGGACGAGGCATTGGGCGCGCAGCTGCTGTTGCTTGTCTACCTGCCCTCTGTGCTCGATCCCGCCGCGCCGGAGCTTCGGCGCGCCAATGCGCCGCTCGGCTGGGCGGCACCGGCCTTCGATGTGCTGCAGGTCGAGGATTATGACTGGGTGACCGGCGGGCAGGCGCTGCGCGCGGCGGCGGCGCGGTCGGCGATCACGGCCCGGCTCGGCTATCCGGCGAGCGGGCAGCATTATCTGGCCGGCTTCGTGACGGCGGGGCTGGACGCTGCGGAGACTGAAACAGCCTGGACGCGGATCGTGGCGGCCGCCGACGACCTTCGCGCCCATCGTGCGGCGACCTTCATCTGGGCGTTGCCGCAGGTGGCACGCGACGGTTTGACGCTTTTTCGGATTTCAGGAGGTGGCGAGGTGCAGGCGTTCGACGACATCAGCTTTCCGCTCGACATTGGCCGTCGCGCGCAGGTTGCCCCGGTCTTTTCGACGCGCGTCATCGAAAGCGTCTCCGGCCATGAGCAGCGCAGCACGGAATGGGCGGACGCGCGGCTAAGCTTCGATGCCGGCCCGGGCGTGCGTTCCGAGGCGGACATTGCGACGCTCATCTCCTTCTTCAGGGCGCGGCGCGGGGCGGCTCGCGGGTTTCGGTTCAGGGATCCGTTTGACAATGTCTCAGGCGATTTTGGAGCCGAGCCAAGCGCGATCGACCAGATCCTGGGCCAGGGCGATGGCGCCCGGAGCGCATTTTCGCTGGTCAAATATTACGGCATGGGAGCAGAGCCACAGCTGCGCCACATCACGCGCCCGGTCGAGAACAGCATCCGCGTTGCGCTGGACGGGATCGAGCTGGTTGCGGGCTGGAGCCATCTCGGCGGCGGCGTGATCGCCTTCGACGATCCGCCGGACGAAGGGGTCGAGGTGACGGCCGGTTTCCGGTTCGACGTGCCCGTGCGCTTCGCCGAAGACCGGCTCGAGATCGACCGGGAGACGTTCGCGGCGGGGATCGTGCCGTCGGTACCGCTCGTGGAAATCCGCGAATGAGCGAGGCCGAGATCCTGGCGCAGCCGCTTTGTGCCTTTGCATTCTGCTGGCGGCTCGACCGGCGCGATGGCGTGACCATCGGCCTCACCAGCCATGACCGGGTGCTCTTCGCCCACGGGCTTCGCTACGAGCCGGCGCCCGGAATCTCGCCCAGTGCGATCATGCGCGGCGGCGATCCGCGCGCAGATGTCGCCGAGGTGGCGGGCGCCCTCACAAGTTCGGCGCTGAGCGAGGCCGACCTCGATGCCGGACGCTGGGACGGGGCGAGCGCCGTGCTGCATCTCACCGAATGGACCGAGCCGGGTGTGCTCTGGCTGGAGCTGGCGCGCGGAACATTGGGCAGCGTTGCGCGCAGCCATGCGGGCTACTCGGCGGCGCTGCAGGGCCTGGGTGTGGCGCTGGCGGCGGAGGCGGTGCCGGCGACCAGCCCAACCTGCCGGGCGCGGTTGGGCGATGCCGACTGCGCCGTTGACCTGCGACCGCTGCAATCGATCGGCGTTCTGGTCGAGGCGGACGCGGAGCGTGTGCAGTTCGATGGGCTGGGCGGAGGGCTCCATGTCTTCGGGTCGGTGCGCTGGCTGACCGGACCTTGTGCCGGGATCACGCAGATGATCATCGACCAGGATGGCGACGACCTCTTCCTCGCCGAGCCGCCGCCGCTGCCGGTGGCGGCGGGCGCGCGAGCCCTGCTGACGCAGGGCTGCGACAAACGGCTGGCGACCTGCTCGACGCGCTTTGCCAACGCGATCAACTTCCGCGGCGAGCCGTTCCTGCCGGGGATGGACCTGCTGACCAGATATCCGGGAGCCTGATCGATGAACGTCGGCGAACAAGTCGCGGCCGAAGCGCTGGCGCTGGTCGGGACGCCGTTCCGGCTGCGTGGGCGCGATCCGCGTACCGGGCTCGATTGCGTCGGACTGGCGATGACGGCGTTCGGCCGGGCAGGGGTCATGAGTGCCGAGCCGCCGGCCTATCAGCTGCGCGGCACGAGCCACGACCGAGTCGCGGCACTGCTGCGGCGGGCCGGACTCAGCCCTGCGGAGGACGAGGCGCCCGGTGACCTAGTCGTGACGGAGAGCGGGCCGATGCAGCTTCATCTGATGATCCGGGCAGGGACGGGGCATGTCCACGCCCATGCGGGGTTGGGCCGGGTGGTGCTGATGCCCGGCCCCCCAACCTGGCGGGTGTTCGGCATCTGGCGAGCGGAGTAGGACATGGCGACACTGGTTTTCACCACGCTCGGCACGGCGCTGGGCGGGCCGATCGGCGGCGCCATCGGTGCGCTGGCTGGACAGGCGATCGACGCGCAGATCTTCAAGCCGAAGGGGCGGAGCGGGCCGCGACTCAGCGACCTCAGCGTCCAGACGTCGCGCTATGGCGCACAGCTGCCGCGCATCTTCGGCCGCATGCGGGTTGCCGGCACGGTGATCTGGGCGACCGATCTCAAGGAAAGCAGTTCGACCAGCGGCGGCAAGGGCCAACCGAGCGTCACCACCTACAGCTATCCCGCGAGCTTCGCGGTGGCGCTTTCGTCCCGGCGGATCGGCCGCATCGGCAGGATCTGGGCCGATGGAAACCTGCTGCGCGGCGCGGCGGGCGACATGAAGGTGCCGCTGGGTGCGCTGCGCGTGCACGACGGATCGGCCGGACAGACTGTCGATCCGCTGATTGCCGCTGCAGTTGGAGTGGGACAGGCGCCGGCCTTTCGCGGCGTCGCCTATGTCGTGCTCGAAGACCTGCAGCTGGCGGACTTTGGCAATCGGATTCCATCGCTCACGGTCGAGGTCATTGCCGACGAAGGGCCGGTGCCGGTCTCGCTGATTGCCTCTTCACTGCATGGACGGTCGGTGGCGTTTGCCGGGGGCGTTGAACCGGCAGTGCTCGGTTACGCCGCGGATGGCAGCGATGTCGGCGACGCCCTGGCACCCTTGCTCGATGCGTATGGATTGCGTTGGCGGGCCGACAGGAACGGGATGGTGCTCACGGGCGGCGTGGCGACGGGCCGGATGCTGGCGCGAGGCGAGGAGATTCGTGCGGTCGACGGCAAACTGGAGGCGCCGGGCGAACGGCAGCGCACGCCGCTCGATGAGGTGGCCGTGCGCATGGCCCTGCGTCATTTCGACCCCGATCGCGACTACCAGCCTGGTGTCCAGTCCAGCGAGCGGCCCGGCCTCGGCCGGCGAAGCGAGGAAATCGGCTTGCCGGCTGTGATCGCGGCCGATGCGGCGCGGGCGCTGGCCGACCGGGCGCTGCGGACACGGCTTGCGCAACGCCGCCGCTGGGCACGGGCCTGCGGCTGGAGCGCGCTCGACCTCAAGGCGGGC
>DASWYL010000076.1:0-16178 GCA_036404995.1 Sphingobium sp.
GGGTCCATGGGCAATGATCTTCGCGACCATCGAGTCGTAGAAGGGCGGGATCATCGCGCCGTCGACAATATGGGTGTCCACGCGAATGCCCTCGCCCTTGGGCCAGAGCGCGGCGGTCACGCGGCCGGGGCTCGGCATGAAGTCGCGTTTGGGATCCTCGGCATTGACGCGGCATTCGACCGCCGCGCCGGAGAAAACGATGTCGCTCTGGTCCAAGGTCAGACCATCCCCCTGCGCGACGGAGATCTGCTGCGCGATGAGGTCGATACCGGTCACCGCCTCGGTCACGGGATGCTCGACCTGGATGCGCGCGTTCATTTCGAGAAAATAGAAAGTCTGGCGCTCGACATCGTAGAGGAACTCGACCGTGCCGGCACCACGATAATCGAGGCTCCGGGCGAAGCGCACGGCCGCCTCGTGCATCTGTGCGCGGACATGGCCCGGCAGGTCTGGCGCTGGTGTTTCCTCGATCAGCTTCTGGTAGCGGCGCTGCACCGAGCAGTCGCGCTCGCCGAGATGGATCACCTTGCCGGCGCCGTCACCGAGCAATTGCACCTCGATATGACGGCCTTGGGCAACATAGCGTTCGAGATAGACGCGCGCGTCGCCGAAGGCCGCGCCGGCTTCGGCGGAGGCCATGTCGAGCGTCGCAGCGAGGTCGGCCAGGTTCTCGACCAGCTTCATGCCGCGTCCGCCGCCACCGCCCACAGCCTTGACGAGAATGGGGGCACCGATCTTTTCGGCAAGAGCCTGCGCCTCGGCAAGATTGTCGATCGGGCCGCCGGGCACGACCGGGACGTTGGCCGCTTCGGCATGGAAGCGTGCTTTCAATTTGTCGCCGACCGCGTCGATCTGCGCGGCGGTCGGGCCGATGAAGATGACGCCTTCCTGTTCGCAGAGGCTCGCCAGCGCGGCGCGCTCGGAGAGGAAGCCGTAGCCGGGATGGATCGCGTCGCAGCCCGTGCCGAGCGCGGCCTGCACGATGGTCTCGACACGGAGATAGCTGTCGGTCGGTCGACCGGGGCCGATGCAGACCGCGCGTGTCGCCAGCTTCGCGCCGAGCGACTCCCGGTCGGCCTCAGAGACGGCCAGCACCGTCTCGATGCCCAGTGCCTTGCAGGTGCGGATGATCCGCACGGCAATCTCGCCGCGATTGGCGATCAGAATGCGCTTAATCGTCACAGCAACGCATCCGTTCGGTTCGAGCGAAGTCGAGAACCCGTTGGCGCAACGCGTGTCTCGTCTTCCCTCGACACGAATGGAGAAGGAGGGCAACGCTTCACGTACTCAGGCCTCCGGCCGCACGAGCAGCAGGACTTCGCCGTGCTCGACCAGTTCGCCGTTGCGACCGAGGATCTCGACCACTTCGCCCTTCACGCCGGCTGGCACGCTGTTCATCAGCTTCATGACCTCGACGATGCCGATTACGGTGTCGCTGTCGACCTTGCTGCCGACCTCGACAAAGGGGGGCTCGCCGGGTTTTGGTGCGCGATAATAGATGCCCAGCAGCGGTGACTTGACCTCGACGAGACCGGGCTCGGTGCTGGCGCGCGCTGCGGAAGCGGCGGGAGCCGGGGGCGCGGCAGATGCGGGGGGTACGGCGGGCGCAGCCGGAACGGCAGGTGCGCGCGGTGCTGCACCGCTGCGCTCAAGCTCGATCTTCACCCCGTCGACTTCGAGGCTCAGCCGATCGAAGCTGGAGGAGTCGAGCAGCTTCATGATCTCCTCGACATCCTTGGCCGTGAGACTCATTTGCGTCCTCCGAAGATCGTCATCACATGTTTGAGCGGATCGGCCACCGGTGTGGCGACCGGCTTTGGATCCTTGGCGGACCAGACCGTTTCCGGCCGGCTCTGGAGGAGCAGTAGCTTACCCTCCTTGTCGACCGCCCACTCGATGTCCTGGGCTCGGCCATAATGTTTCTCGATGCGGCGCCCCACGGCGCGCAGGGCCTGCAGCTCCTCGTCGCTGAGCGCGGGTGCGTTTCGCAGGTCGGGCGGAAGGTCTTCGTCGACGATACCGCCGCCCGGCGCGGGCACCTGCCGAATATGCTTGTCGCTGATGTCGCGCACCGAGATCTCGCCGGTGATCTTGCCCATCACCCAGCGGTCGGGCGTGACTTCGCCGGAGACGACTGCGCTGCCCAGGCCCCAGGCCCCCTCGATGGTGATGACCGACTTGTCCCCGGTCGTCGGCGAGCGGGTGAACATGACGCCGGCGGTGCGTGCGTCGACCATCTTCTGCACGACGACCGCCATCGCGACACCGTCCTCGGGCAGGCCATGCTTACGGCGATAGGTGATGGATTCGACCGAATAAAGGCTGCCCCAGCATTCGCGCACGTGCTTCACGGTATCCTGCGCATCCAGCACCCAGAGGAATGTGTCCTGCAGGCCCGCGAAGCTCGCGTCCTCGGCATCCTCGGTCGTGGCCGAGGAGCGGACCGCCACCGTCACCGCCAGGTCGCCGCCGGTAAGCTGATAGTGAGCATCGAGAATGGCGCGCTCCACCGGTTGGGGAAGCGGTTCCTCCACCACTCGGGCGCGCAGAGTCTTGGATAAGGCGGTCACCGCCTCGAGATCGCTCGCGTCGACCGCCTCGACCGCTGCCCGCACCGGTGCGGATTGCTCCAGTGCCTTGAGGAACAGCTCGAACGCATGGGTCGTCACGACGAAGCCGGGCGGCACGTCGATCCCGGCGCTCGTAAGCTCGCCCAGGCTTGCGCCTTTTCCGCCCACGGTCGGGCGGTCGGTTATCCTGAGATCGGCAAACCAGCCGATCGCGCCATCAGCACTCACGGGTCGCTCCTTTCAGGCGTCTTCGAGCACGGGCTCTTCTTCAAGGATCGTGACCGTGCCTCGGCCGCCGTCGACGCGGATGCGCGATCCGTCCTTGATGCGTTGCGTCGCCCTGCCGGTACCAACCACCGCGGGCAGGCCATATTCGCGGGCGACGATGGCCATGTGGCTCATCGAGCCGCCGATGTCGGAGACGGCCGCGCTGATCTTCTGGAAGATCGGCGCCCAGGTCGGGTTGGTCACTTGGCAGACGAGGATATCGCCCTGCTGGAGCCGGCCGATCTCCTCGACCGACTTGACGACGCGTGCCGTGCCCTCGACAACGCCATGGCAGGCCGCGAAGCCCTTCAGTTCATTGCTTGGCGCGTCCTCGTCCACGGCAAGCCAGCGGTCGAGGCTTTCCCGGGTAATGCCCCAGAGCATGACGATGGCCGGGTCATCGATATGATCGGGAACTGCGCCGAGCGCCGGGGCGGTCGAGTGCTTGCCCCATTCAGCGATGGCGGCCTTGCGCTGCTTGACGATGGCTGGCCAGTGCTGCGGCCCGCGCGGCGGTGCGCCGACTCCCCAGCCGAGCATCAGGTCGATGATCGCGCTCTCAAGCTCGTACTGGGTGAGATGGAAGACATCGTCCTCCTTCTCGAAGAAACCGTGCTTGGCGAGCAGTGCGCCGAACTCGCGGATCTTGTTGAAGAAGAGGTTCGTGTACCAATGCTCGCAATAGAACTTGTGCCCCTCGACATAGGGGAAGACGCGGTGCGCCAGCGTGATGAGCTGGTCGTAGGTGGCGCGATCCTCGTCGGTGTCGAGCAGGTCGCGATAATCGGCCACGAGGGCTTCGCGCTCTTCGATCAGCTGCGCTGTCGGGCGCTCGATATTGGTGCCTGATTTGACCTTGTCGATATAACCCGGCAGCGCCGCGAACGGCAGCGAGAGGTCGTCGTTCCAGCTGCGATGATAGTGATAGAAGCCGTCACCGGACGAGACGTTGAACCAGGGGTTGCGGCTGGTCTCCAGCTCGGCGAGCCATTCCTTGCCGGCGTTGCTGACCTTGTCGAGATCGGCGAGCACCTGGTCGATGTTCATATCGTCAGTAAAATGAGCGTCGACGCCCAGTTCGACGGCGCGGCGGGCAAGGCGCTTGACCTCTTCGTCGGGTCGGAAGATTTCGGCTTCCATGCCCGCGACCATGCGGCTGATCGCCTGGTCGCTGATCTCGGGGAAGGCCTTCTTGCAGAAATCGAAGAAGGTCATGTAGGCGCCATAGCCAAGCAGCAGGAACTCGAAATGGTGGTGCCACATGCGGTGGTACCCCTCGATCTGCTTCTGGTAGATGTCGAGCAGCGCATGGTTGGCGGCGACACCCTTGCCGGCATGGACGGTTTCCAGCGGCTCATAGTCGGGCAGCGACGGCGTGAGCAGCGCCTGGGCGTCCGCGATCAGCGCCTTCATCTTGTCCTTCCAGCTGTCGTACAGCCGTTCCCAGTGCTCATAGTAATAGAAGGCGCGCTGCTGGAATTCGCCGACGCGCTCGGCGATCTCGTCCGGATCGGTGACCGCGACGCCGCCGATATAGACGCGGCCGTTGATGACGCGATGCTCGATGCCCTTGGCGGTCGGCAGCACATGCACCCGCGTATTGGCCGCGCCGAGCGCCACATAGGCTGCCTCTGCCGTGATCATGTCGAAATGATGCATCGGCTCGGGGAAGTGCATGCTGTTGTAGAACCAGAACTTCTGGTCATCCTCGGGCACGAACTGCGTGTAATAGGGATAGGCGGCTTGCGCGGCCTCGGTGCCGGGCACCACCTTCAGCGAGCTGGGAAGCGGAAACTGCTTTGCCGTATCAGCCATGTCTAACCTCTCCAAGGACCGGACGCGCGTCGCCTCTCTTGAGGTCTGTCTGCGTGGCGGCGGCGGAATGCCAATTGGCCCTTGTGTAGCGCGCTCGCCCAAGAGTCGCGAGGATTCGCGCGCACCGCTAACAGGACAAATGCGCAGGCGGATTGTGAGGGTGTGCCTTTTACTGTCGTCATTCCCGCGAAAGCGGGAATCCAGCGAACTGCCATTCCGTCCTGGATTCCCGCTTTCGCGGGAATGACGAAGTGGGTTACGAGGCCGAAGGAACGGGAGGGGATTATCGCCATGAATCGACTGGCCTACCGCGCGCCCGGCCTCATCGTCGCGGTGGTCTGCGCATATTCCCTTGCCCCCGTTGCCGTCGCCCAGCCCGCCCCCGCCGATCTCACGGCCATGCCGCCCGTCCCGAAGACCTACACGCCCGCGAAAACCCCCTGGGGCGATCCCGACTTTCGCGGCACTTGGCCGCTGGAGCCGATCGACCAGTCGCGCATCCGGCCGACCCGACCCAAGGAGTTCGGCAACCGCTTCTGGGTGACCGACGCCGAGTTTGCCGCGCGTCTCGACGCCGCGAAGAAATCCGATGCTGCCTATTCGGCGGAATATGGCGGGCGGGGCACCAAGGGGCTGGCCGCTTGGATGGCGAAGAGCAGCTTCGCCCATCGCACCTCGATGATCGTGAGCCCCGTCGACGGGCAGCTGCCCGCGTTGACGCCCAAGGCCTCGGCATTGGAACGCGCCGGCCGGTCGAGCTGGCGGGTGGGGCAGGACTATGATTCGCTGGCCGATTTCGACACATTCGACCGCTGCATATCGCGCGGCATGCCGGCCTCGATGCTGCCTTTCCGCTACAATAACGGCATCCGCATCTGGCAGTCGCCGGGCTATGTGGTGATCGAGTTCGAGATGCTCGGCGTACGTATCATCCCGGTCGGGCGGGCGAGCCGCTGGCCGGCGTTCATGGAAAGCTGGCTCGGCAGCAGCCGGGGCCGATGGGACGGCGATACGCTTGTCATCGAGACGGCGAACATCCGGTCCGGTGACGATGTGTCCGATGACCTCAAGCTGCGCGCTGCTTCGCCGATCAACCAGGCGACGCAGGGCGGGCCGCCCTGGAACAGCGTGCCCGTCAGCAAGGCCGCCAAGGCGATCGAGCGCCTGACGATGACTGACGTCAACACCATCGCCTATGAGATGACCTATACCGATCCGGAAGTGTTCACCGCGCCCTGGACCGTGCGCATCGACTGGCCGCGCAACGAGAAATACGAGATGTTCGAATATGCCTGCCACGAAGGCAACACCCAGCTGCGCGGGCGGATTACGGCCTGGCGAGCGCAGCAGGCAGAGGAGAAGAAGGCGGGGGCTGGGGGGAACTAGGGGGCGCCACCTCTCTTCGTCATTCCCGCGAAAGCGGGAATCCAGCGAACGGCCATTCCGGCATGGATTCCCGCTTTCACGGAAATGACGAATTTATGAAGTCGGCCGCAAGACGCTAGCTGCCGCGCCGCATCGCCTTGCCAGCCCGCCACTCCTTCGGCCCGACCCCGAACCGCTTCCTGAACAGCCGCGTGAAATAGCCGGGATCGAGGAATCCCGCCTGATAGGCGATCTCGGCGATCTGCAGGCTTGCGGCGCGCGGGTCCGCGAGGCGGTCGGCGGCGTGGTCGAGGCGGGCGGCGTTGAGTTCGGCGATGAAGTTCGTGCCGGACCCTGCGAGCAGCGACTGGAGGTAGCGCTTCGAGATGCCAACATCCTGCGCGACGCGCTCGGGGGTCAGCTCCGGATCGGCAAAGTCGCTCTCGATGCGGCGCAGGATAGCCCGGGCGAGCTGGCCCTTATGCTTGGAGGGCGCCGGTTCGTGGAAGCCGGTGGCGAGGGTGAGCAGCGCGCCGACTTGCTCGGCGATGAGCGAGCGGGGCAGGGGGCTGGTGTCGAGACCGCTCAGCATGATCTCGAGCAGGCTGCCGAGTGGCGCGCCCCAGCCGCTGCTCGCGGCGATCGGCCGGGCCAGCAGGGCGCCGGGATCGGGGAGATATTTCTCGATCCAGCCCATCGGCATCATGAGGTCGAGGCATTCATGGGCCTCGTCCATCTCCATCTGGTAGAAGCGGGTGTTGTCGAGCAGCACGAACTGGCCTGGCTCGACCGTGAAGCGCTTGCCGGCCATCTTCGTTTTGAGCGCACCCTTGCGCGCGTAGACAAGCTGGATCGATGGCGATGCGCGGCCGGAACTGCCTTCCGTGCCGCAATGAACGACGCGCTGGGCAGGGGCATGAAGATGGAGCAGGCGCAGCTGGCCGACGCCATGGCTGCTCCAGCGCGCGGCGAAGTCGTCCGTGTCGTAGACCGCGACGTCGATGGGCGCGATCGTGCTGGCCGCCCAGTCCTGCCACTGGCGGATCGCCTCGGCCTGCTTGAGACCCGCCGAGGTCCAGCTTGCGTCGTCGGGAGTTTGGCCGGGCTGCATGGCGAGAATGTATGGGAAGGGGTGAGGAGCCGCAAGCTTTCCCCGGACTTCGAGAGCTCGTCGTTTGTACGACATTATGGGTCATTCTGGCGATAGCAGGACACGGGCTATCACTATATAATCGCTGCGGGCTGGCGGGAGTTGGACGGATGGACATGCGCATCGGCTATGTGATCGTGGGCGTGAAGGCGCTTGAGCCGGCAATCGCCTTTTACCGCGACGTCATGGGCTTCACGCTGCTCCACGCCGCGCCGGAATTCCATTTCGCCTCGTTCCAGGTGGGAGACATGCAATTCTCGCTGGCCGCTGGCGAAGGCGGCGGAGCCGAGGGGCACGGCACAGGGGATCGCAACACGGGCATCGGCTTCCGGGTCGCGGACGTCGACGCAGTCCATGCCGAGCTTGCCGCAAAGGGCGTCCACTTCACCATGGTACCGAGCAAGCAGCCCTGGGGCGGCTATATGGCTATGTTCGCGGACCCGGACGGCAACATCTTCTATCTCGACAGCGCAGGCTGAGTCGCGAGCCGCCAGAATCGCTTCAGCCCGCACGCATGATGCGAACGGGCTGAAGGGGTCCGATGCTTCTGGAGCAACCAGCGAGGCAGGGGCTGGGCTGCCTCGCCGCGAAACCGTTAGTAGCGCTGTTGGCGCTCGTAGAGAGATTTGTAGTGCTGGATGCGGGTTACGCGCAGGCCCGGCATTCCGGAGCGGTCGACGGCGCGCTGCCAGCCGGCGAATTCCTCGAGCGTCAGCGTATAGCGCGCACATGCCTCGTCCACCGTCAGCAGGCCGCCGTTGACGGCCGCGACGACTTCCGCCTTGCGGCGCACGACCCAGCGAGTCGTGTCCGGCGAAGGGAGGCTATCAAGCGTCAGGGGCTCCCCGAGGGGGCCAACCACTTGATCGGGGCGGATTTTCTGGTTCTCGATCATTTCTACCTCAATAACCGACAGGGGCCGGTGCAAACTGCTCTCTCAGTGACTGCCCTTCATGAAGGCAAAGCTTTGCTCCTTGGCTAAGCGCCAGAGTAAACGCCACTTTCACCATCGCCCCCCATCGACAAACGTGCCGCAACACATGCATTGAATGCCCCGGCCGTACCCTGCGGCAGGCTCGGCCGGGCGACCGCCGGTGCGAAGATCGCGGCCATGCGTGTGGGCTGGTCGCCCACCTGCCTTGCCGGTGTTTCCTCACGCACCCGAGTCGCGGTCAGGCCCGTCGATTGCTGCACCGAAAGCACGGCGAGCATGACGGGCAAGTCCGCGATGCGTGCGCCGGCCGGGTCCTTGCGGGACGCCTGCCGGGCAAGCAGTCTGGATGCAGCGCTCATGTCCATGGCCGGAGTTTTACCAACGAGTGGATAAGCGCCCGTAAACGCGACGGTCACAGCTCATTAGGGTTAGTTATCAGTCAGTCAGGAGAGGTTACCAAGGCGTGGGCTGGCCGGATGCACCGACGACGCCTATATGCGCGGGCAAATGGATACGCTCTTCCAGCTCGATTTGCCCCTGAAGGCCCGTCGCATCGTCGTCGCCATGTCCGGTGGCGTGGACTCTAGCGTGGTGGCGGCGCTTGCCGCGCGTACGGGCGCTGAAACGATCGGCGTGACGTTGCAGCTTTACGATCATGGTGCTGCTGTCGGCCGGACGGGGAGTTGCTGCGCAGGGCAGGATATCCGCGACGCGCGCGCCGTCGCCGACAAGCTGGGCATCGCGCACTATGTCTTTGATTATGAGAGCCGCTTCCGCGAATCGGTGATCGAGGGCTTTGCCGACGAATATATGGCGGGGCGCACGCCGATTCCCTGCGTTCGCTGCAATATGGGCGTCAAGTTCACCGACCTGTTCGCGCTCGCCCGCGACCTCGGCGCCGATTGCCTCGCGACCGGCCATTATGTCCGCCGCATCCTCGGGGCTCAGGGACCCGAATTGCACCGGGCGATCGATCCGGCGCGTGACCAGAGCTATTTCCTGTTCGCGACGACGGCCGAGCAACTGGCTTATCTGCGCTTCCCGCTCGGTGGCATGGAAAAGCCGGCGGTGCGCGCGATCGCGGCCGAGCTCGGCCTTGGCGTGGCGATGAAGCCCGACAGCCAGGACATCTGCTTTGTGCCCGACGGCGACTATGCGAAAATCGTGCGCAAGCTGCGGCCCGACGCCGACGATGAGGGCGAGATCGTCCACATCGATGGCCGGGTGCTCGGGCGGCACAAGGGGCTTATCCACTATACCGTCGGCCAACGCCGCGGCCTCGAAGTCGGCGGACTACCCGATCCGGTCTATGTCGTGCGGCTCGACCCGGCCGAAAAGCGCGTGATCGTCGGCCCGAAGGCGGCGCTTGCCGTCCGGGCGGCGCGCCTGTCCGAGATCAACTGGCTGGGCGGCGACTTTTCCGGGCGGCTCAGCGCCAAGGTGCGGTCCATGGCCAAGCCCGTGCCCGCGCGGCTGGATGGCGGCCGTCTGCTTTTCGATGTGGCAGAATATGGCGTCGCTCCTGGCCAGGCGGCGGTGCTCTATGAAGGTGACCGGGTACTCGGCGGCGGCTGGATCGAAGAGACGGAGTCAGCTGACTTGGTCAACGCCTGATTGTTTGGGGGACCGGCGTTCAGGCGAAACGGAAGCAACGGCGCCCGTCTTTCGACAGGCGCCGCGCCTTCAATTTAGCGGCAGCGAACCTCGCTGTTATTCTTTTCTACCTGCTGGCCGAGGATGGCGCCGAGCGCGCCGCCGATCAGCGTGCCTGCCGCGCGATTGCGCCCGCCGTCGATGATGTTGCCGAGGATTGCGCCGCCTGCCGCGCCCACGATGAGGCCGGTCGTGCCGTCGCTGCGCTTGCAATAATAGCGCCCGTCCGATCCGCGATAGACTTCATCGTCGGAACTGAGGCGACGTTCGGTGTAGCGCGGGTCGTCTCGATAGTAGCGCGAGGCGTCATAGTCGGTGACGTAACGGTCTGGCGCATCGCGATAATAAGGACGCCCGCCATAGCCGGCGCCGCTGTTTCCGACGCCGTTATTGCCTCTGTTCCAGTCCTGGCGCTGCCAGCGCACGCGCTGGCTCAGATCGTCGAGGCGCGAGAGCAGCATGTCGCGCTCGCGCGAATCCAGCCGGCCCATGCGTCGTGCGTCGCGCCGGATCATATTCAGCTCCGCCTGTGAGCGGCGCGCTTCGCGCCGGTCGAGGCTGCCGTCCGTGACGCCCCGGTCGATGCGACGCTGCAGGAATGTGATCCGTGCGAACGGATCCTCGGATGCGCCGCGCCAGAAGGCGTCGCGGTTCCAGCTGCTCTGGCTGTTGGGCGCATTATAAGGCTGCGACGCGACCGGCGTTGCGCCAATCGCGACCAGGGCCGCGAGGCCGCCAAGGACTATCGTCTTCATTGTCTTTTCCTTCACTCAGGTTGTTTTGTCAGAAACCATGCTGACAGAACGCACGGGACGCAGGATCGTGCCTGAGTGGGGAAGGGCGGCCATCGGGGGCAGGATGGCCGCCCTTCCGGGGGTCAGTTGTTCGCCGTGAGCGGATCGATGATCCGCGGGATCTCGGTGATCGTCCCTGCGGGAATGCCGCTGATTTCGGAGTGCTTGCGGATCGTCTCCTCGCTGTCGGCGAGATAGATGCAGAAGGTCTTGTCGCCGGCCACATAGCTGTGTTGCCACTGGATGGCAGGCTGGAGCTTCTCGAGCGCGCAGTTGGACGAGCGGGCCGCACCACAAAGCTCGACGAGGGACATGCCACCGACGCCGGGAATGTCGCGCTCGATCATGAAGCGCTTGAGGGGAGTCATGGATGCCTGGGTCATTTTCAGTCTCCTAATCGGTTGTCGTTGGCGCCCTTATCGTCCTCCATTTGGAGTCGCTCAATCTAAAGCTTTTGCATGTAGCTAAAGTTTATCATTATGATGAGTGCATGAGTCCGCCGTCTCATCTCAAGTCGCTTCAGGCGCTGGAGCTTGCCGTTCGCACCGGCTCCTTCGCGGCGGCGGCTGAAATTCTCGCGATCACGCCTGCGGCGGTCGGTCAGCGGGTCAAGGCACTTGAGGACTATCTCGGGGTCGAGCTGATTTTGCGCGGTCGTTCGGGCATCCGGCCTACAGCCTCGTTGGTTAAAGCGATCCCGCATCTTGCCACCGGCTTTGCAGCGATCGAGGCGGCGGCAGGACTGCTCGACATGCAGCGCCCACAGGAATTGCATATCGCCGCAGTGCCGGACCTGGCCGATCTCTGGCTGGTCCCGGCACTGGCTGCTTTCCGTGCCGAACACCCGTATATCGGCCTCTGCGTCAACGGCGCAGGCGACGTGCCGATGCGCATCGGTCCGGTCGACTGCGAGATTTTTTTTGGCGCGATCACCGACGATCCGCTCTGCGACCTCCTGTTCCACGACCATGTGCTGCCGATTGCCTCGGCGAGCATGGTCGAGCGGATGCGGCAGCTGCCGTTGGATGAGCATCTGGAGGGATTCCCGCTGCTCCACCTCGATTTCTTCAAGGACGATCCGGCAGGTATTTCATGGCCGCGCTGGTTCGAGGTCAATGGCGTCTCACGCACCGCGCCGGAGCGTGGCATGCGCTTCCAGCGGATCGCGGGGGCCGTCGATTCGGTTCTGGCCGACGCTGGCGTGACGCTGTGCGGCGTCGCGTTGCTCAATGAGGCGCTGGAGGAAGGAGCGTTGGCCTTGCCTTATCCCGTGGCGTCCGGCTGCCGGACAAGCCACGCTTTCATCGCGCGCTTCCGTCCGCGCCACACGACGGCGCCGACCGTCGATATCTTCCGGGACTGGCTGCGCCAGGAAGCTCTAAAGAAGCGTGACTGGGTCAAGGCGTTCGCGGCGAGCTAGGGCCCGAACCGCGCCTTGAGCCAGTCGTCGACCACCTTCGTCGCCGGATAGGCGGGATCGCCAAGGCTGCGATTGATGACCATGTGGCCCTGCAGGCCCGTGCCGGGAAAGTCATTGATCTGCACGGTCGTGCCCGCGTCGCGCAGCGCGCTGGCAAGGCCGCGCGACTGTTCGATCCCGTCCTTCCGCTGCACATGCAGGATGAGGAAGGCCGGCGCGTTGGGCGCAGCCGCCTGGAATGTAGGGGAGAGCGCGCGCTGCCGCGCGGGATCCTTGCCGAACGCCTGGTCATAGGTTGGTCCCATGATGCGGGCGCCAATGGCAAGCTGCCTGGGTACGTCATAGGCGGCGCCGTCGATCGGGATGACGCCCGCGATGGCGCCCTCATCGAACCCGACGGCGGCGAGATAGCGAGGATCGGTGCCGACCAGCGCGACGAGATGCGCGCCCGCGCTATGGCCCATCAGCACGATGCGCCTCGAATCGATGCCGAGTTCTCCGGCATGACCGATGATCCATTTGAGCGCACTCGCGAGGTCGCCGGCCTGTTGCTCGACAGTGGCATCCGGCACGAGCCGGTAGTTGACTGAGGCGAAGGCATAGCCCTGCGCAGGATAATGCGCGACCTTGGCCTTGCCGGTGGCATTTTCCATGTCGCCGCGTTTCCAGCCGCCGCCGTGTACGAAGAGAACGAGGGGCGCCGGTCCGCGCGCGCTGGCCGTGGGTGCCCAGAAGGTGATATGCTGCAGCGGATCGGCGCCATAGGCATAGTCGCGTCCGCCGCTCACCTTGTCTTTCTCGACCTGCTCGGCGAAGCGCTTGGCGATGCGGTCGCGCATCCGGCCGCGCAACCCTTGCGCGTCGGCGACAGCCGCAAAGGCCGTCAGGGCGATCAGCAATCCGGCGATCAGGAGCGTGCGTTTCATGGGCTCCAGATAACGTTTGAGCACCGCGCTGCGAAGGCGCCGAAGGGTTACAAATTGTATCAGCCGGCCCAGTGGTGTCCGGCGCGAAAGCCACTGTCCTATAGGCCGTGCGTCAAATTATGGAGGCGAATGACCCTGCCGATCCGCCCTGATCCGCCCATCGCCATTGGCTGCGCTGCCATGACGTTGAGAAACAAGGATTTCTCTTTGATACTTGCCGAAACTTCATCAACTTTGGGGCGCATCGGTAACGTCCTATGGCCGGTTGACTCGGGGCGGAAGCCGGCGCTATCGGGCGCCACGGAAGCGGCCATCAGAGGCCGGCCTATCCCGTCCGCTTGCCGAGTCCTGTCGAAGGGCAAGCTGGAGCCGCTCGGGCAGGGCGGAGTATCATATCCATGGCAAATGTAACCGTGATCGGCGCCCAGTGGGGCGATGAAGGCAAGGGCAAGATCGTCGACTGGCTCGCCAGCAAAGCGGACTGCGTCGTGCGTTTCCAGGGCGGCCACAATGCCGGTCACACGCTCGTCGTCGGCGAGAAGGTCTACAAGATCAGCCTCGTACCCTCCGGCATCGTCACCGGTACCCTGTCGATCATCGGCAATGGCGTGGTGCTCGATCCCTGGGCGCTGAAGGCCGAGATCGAGAAGCTCGAAGGGCAGGGTGTCGTCGTCACAGCGAAGAATTTCGCGGTCGCTGACAATTGCCCGCTCATCCTCCCGTTCCACCGCGATCTCGATGGGCTGCGCGAAAAGGCGGCGGGCAAGGGCAAGATCGGCACGACCGGGCGCGGCATTGGCCCGGCTTATGAGGACAAGGTCGGCCGCCGCGCGATTCGCGTCTGCGATCTGGCGCATCTTGACGATCTCGACGCCCAGCTCGATCGCCTCTGCGCCCATCACGACGCGCTGCGCGCCGGCTTCGGCGAGCCACCGATCGACCGCGATGCGCTGGTTGCGCAGCTGCGCGAGATCGCGCCGTTCGTGCTCCAGTTCGCCGAGCCAGTGTGGAAACGCCTGCGCGACGTGCGCAAGGCCGGCAAGCGCATCCTGTTCGAGGGTGCGCAGGGCGTTCTGCTCGATGTCGACCACGGAACCTATCCGTTCGTGACCAGCTCGAACACGGTGAGCGGCACTGTCGCCTCAGGGACCGGCATGGGACCCAACGCGGCCGGCTTCGTACTCGGAATCGTCAAGGCCTACACGACCCGCGTCGGCTCCGGCCCGTTCCCGAGCGAGCTTGAGGACGAGACCGGCGAGCGGCTCGGCCAGCGTGGCCATGAATTCGGGACGGTGACTGCGCGCAAGCGCCGCTGCGGCTGGTTCGACGCGGTTCTGGTGCGGCAGACCTGTGCGCTCTCCGGGGTCACCGGCATCGCGCTCACCAAGATCGACGTGCTCGACGGCTTCGAGACGATCAAGATCTGCACCGGCTACAAGCTGCGCGGCAAACTGATCGACTATCTGCCCTCGCACGCCGCCGACCAGGCCGCGGTCGAGCCGGTCTATGAGGAAATGGAAGGCTGGAAGGGCACAACGGTCGGCGCGCGCAGCTGGGCCGACCTCCCGGCGCAGGCAATCAAATATATCCGCCGCATCGAGGAGCTGATCGAATGCCCGGTCGCCTCGGTCTCGACCTCACCAGAGCGCGACGATACGATCCTGGTGCGCGATCCGTTCGCGGATTGAAGCTAGTCACCATTCGCCCCGAGCAGCGGGCTGCGTAAGGCACGCAGTCACCGGTTCGCGGGCGAACGGTGTAGGAGCGGGAGCTATGTCCCGCCGGAAACTCGGCTGAGGAGGGGTTCAGCGGAAGAAGAAGATCCAGAGCAAGAGGACGATCGGAATTGGAACGCCGACCAGCCAGAGTAGTGCAGCCTTGCCCATGGAAACCTCTCCTGTTTGACGATGCAGCAACGCGGGGGGAGGGCGCTCGGTTCCCAATGCGCGCTGAGGCCGCATTGCCCTTTTCCGTGCTTCCCCCTATGTGCGCCCGATCATGAGCCGGCCGATCACCTTCGCCATCCCCAAGGGGCGCATCCTCGATGAGGCGCTGCCGCTGCTTGCGCGCGCGGGCATCGAGCCGGAGGCGGAATTCCACAAGAAGGATAGCCGCGCGCTCAAGTTCGCGACCAATGTCCCCGGCCTCTCGATCATCCGCGTGCGCGCCTTCGACGTCGCGACCTTCGTCGCGCACGGCGCCGCGCAGGTTGGCATTGTCGGGTCGGACGTGATCGCCGAGTTCGGCTATTCCGAACTTTACGCGCCGGTAGACCTCGCCATCGGTCATTGCCGCCTGTCGGTCGCCGAGCCGAAGGACGCGCCGCCCGAGGAGCTTTCGCAGGCGAGCCACGTCCGTGTCGCCACCAAATATCCGCACCTGACTCGCGCCTATTACGAGGCGCAGGGCATCCAGGCCGAGTGCGTCAAGCTCAACGGTGCAATGGAGCTCGCGCCGTCGCTTGGCCTGTCGCGCCGCATCGTTGACCTAGTTTCCTCGGGTGCGACGCTCAGGGCCAATGGCCTCGTCGAGACCGCGACGATCATGGATATTTCCGCGCGCCTCATCGTCAATCGCGCTGCGATGAAGATGCGCGCCGCCGAGCTGGTGCCGATGCTCGAACGCTTCCGCGCCGCCGTGTCCGGGGGCAGCAATGCCGCTTAGGCTCGATGCTGGCGATCCCGGCTTCGCGGCGGCCTTCGATTCACTGGTCAATGCGCGGCGCGAGGCGGATCCCGATGTGTCGGACAGCGTGCGCGAGACGATCGTGCGCGTGCGCGCCGAGGGCGACACCGCGCTGGCCGAGCTGACCGCGCGCTTCGACGGCTTCGATCTCGATGCGCAGGGCTGGTCGATCTCGGCCGAGCAATGCGCGGAGGCATTCGATACTCTCGATGCGTCCTTGCGCGATGCACTGGAGACCGCTGCCAAACGTATCGCCGCCTATCACGTGAAGCAGCGCCCGCGCGACGACAGCTGGACCGACAATGAGGGCGTGCAACTTGGCTATCGCTGGGGCGCGGTCGAGGCGGCCGGGATCTATGTGCCCGGCGGCCAGGCGGCCTACCCCTCCTCTTTGCTGATGAACGCCATTCCTGCCAAGGTCGCCGGCGTCGATCGTATCGTCATGATGTCGCCCACGCCAGGCGGGGCGCTCAATCCTGTCGTGCTTGCCGCGGCACATGTGGCTGGCGTGACCGAGATCTGGCGTGTCGGCGGCGCGCAGGCCATCGCCGCGCTCGCCTATGGCACAGAGCGGATCAGACGCGTCGACGTCATCACCG
>DASWYL010000077.1:0-15012 GCA_036404995.1 Sphingobium sp.
ACGCCGGCGTGATCGACAGTCGCTTCACGCCAAGGCCAAGCAGCGCCATGGCTTCCAGCGTTCGCCCGCCCATCTCGCCGCACACGCCCGCCATGACCTTATACTCCTCGCAGGTCCGCACGACCCGATCCAGGAAGCGCAGGATCGCCACGCTGAGCCAGTCGTAGCGCTCCGCGAGCTTGGGATTGGCGCGATCCGCGGCGAACAGGAACTGCGTCAGGTCATTCGTGCCGATCGACAGGAAATCGAGCTCGGGCAGCAGCTGGTCCAGCACTTCGGCGAGTGCAGGCACTTCCAGCATTGCGCCATATTTAATCGCGGTCGGGAGCTTTTTGCCGTGACTGGCGAGCCAGGCCTTCTGCTGTTCGAACAGCAGTTTGGCTTCCATGAATTCCCACGGTTCGGAGATCATGGGGTACATGACGTGCAGTGTGCGCCCGGCTGAGGCCTCCAGCAGCGCCCGCGCCTGCGCCTTCATGAGCCCGTCGCGCTCGAGGCTGAGGCGTACCGCGCGCCAACCCATGGCGGGGTTTTCCTCCTGTTCGCCGTCCTCGTGCCGAAGATAGGGCAACGCCTTGTCGCCCCCGATATCGACGGTCCGGAAAATCACCGGCCGCTGACCTGCGGCATCGAGAACATCCTTGTAGAGCCGCTGCTGGCGTTCGCGCTGGGGCAATGTCGCCGAGACAAGGAACTGGAACTCGGTTCGAAACAAACCGATGCCATCGGCGCCCGTGACGTCGAGCGCCGCGACATCGTCGCGCAGGCCGGCATTGACCATCAGCTCGATGCGGACATCGTCCCTGGTGACGGCGGGCAGGTCGCGCATCGCTGCATAAGCCGCGCGCCGTTTCTGGCTGAGCGCGAGGCCGGCCTCGAACGCTTCGTCCATAGGCCCCGATGGCCGAATGAAGAGCCGGTTCTGGTTCACGTCGACGAGCAAAAGGTCGCCTTCGTTGATGAGGCTGCGCAGCCCCTTCACGCGGCCGAGAACAGGCACGCCCATGGCGCGCGCAACGATCGTGACATGCGCCGTCAACGATCCTTCCTCCAGGATCACGCCCTTGAGCCGCCGGCGATCATATTCCAGTAGTTCGGCGGGCCCCAGGTTCCGGGCGATCAGGATCGTGTCCTGCCGCAGGCCGTGCTGGGCGGCCGTACCGAGCTGGCCGGAGACGATGCGCAACAGCCTGTTGGAGAGGTCCTCCAGGTCGTGCATGCGATCCTGCAGCAGTGGGTCGTCGATCTGGCGCATACGCATGCGGGTACGCTGCTGGACGCGCTCGATCGCTGCTTCGGCGGTCAGGCCACTGTCGATCGCTTCGTTGATCCGCCGTGACCAGCCTTCGTCATAGGCAAACATCTTGTAAGTCTCGAGCACCTCCTGATGCTCGCCGTCGGTCCCGAACTCCGCCTGACCTGCCATTCGATCGATCTGTTCGCGCATCTTCGTGAAGGCGGAATAGACCCGCGCGCGCTCTGCCTCGACATCCTCGGCGACGGTGTGCTCGATCGTGATGCGGGGCTGGTGGAAGACCGCATGTCCACGTGCCATGCCCATCACCAGTTGCAGTCCGGACAACACCGACGCACCCGTTTCCAGCGGCCGCATCTCGGACGGATTTTCATCGACGAGCCCGGCGTGGGTGATCAGTTCGGCTAGGACCATGGCAACGGTCTGCAGTGCCTCGATCTCAACTTCCTGATAGGGCCTGGGATCGAGATGCTGGACGCAGAGCACGCCGATCGCCTTTTCGCGCCGCACGATGGGCACGCCGGCGAAGCTGTGGAACAGTTCCTCGCCCGTTTCCGGGCGATAGGCAAAATCGGGATGCGAGGTCGCTTCCTCGAGGTTCAGCATGTCGACATTCTGGGCAATCGTGCCGACCAGACCCTCGCCCATCGCCATCTTGGTGACGTGCACGGCGTCCTGGTTGAGGCCGCGCGTCGCGAACAGCTCCAGCATGCCCTCGCGCAGCAAGTAGATGGAGCAGACCTCGCTCGATAGCTCCTCGCCGATGATTTCGACCACCTTGTTGAGCTTGGCCTGCGCATTGCTGCGCGCGGCCATCACCTCGTGAAGGCGCTGCAGGATCTTGCGGGCCGATGCGGCGGCGCCGGGTGCAACCATTTGCTGGGGAGGCTGGGCAGTCATGCGGGGACGCTATCAGAAACTGGGAGGGCAGACCAATAGCGTCTGGCTTGCGTCATTTCCCCAACTCTCCCTCAAGCCGGCGTTCTCGCCGCGCAGCCTGCATTTGGGAGACCTTACGGCGCAGCGCAAGACCGGTTCTCAAGTCGTGCCTGCTGTCACTCGCCCCGTCGGTTGAGCGCCGCGCGTGCTTCGGCCATCAGCGTCTCGATGATTTCGGCGACAGGCTCTTCCTTGGTCACCATGCCGACCGACTGGCCTGCCATGAGCGAACCGCCGTCGACATCGCCCTCGATCACCGCACGGCGGAGCGCACCCGCCCAATAATGTTCGATCTGCAGCTGGGCCTCGCCCATGTCGACCTTTCCCTCGTCGAGCAGCTGGGCGACTTCGCGCTGCTTCGCGGTAAAGGCTTCGGTGCCGGCATTCTTGAGCGCGCGAACCGGGATGACTGGAAGGCGCGGATCGACCTGGACGCTTGCCGTCGCATCCCGCGCCGAAGCGCGAAAGAAGGCCTTCTTGAAATTGGGATGGGCAATGCTCTCGGTAGCGCAGGCGAAGCGCGTTCCAAGCTGGACCCCGGCAGCGCCCATTTCGAGATAGGCGGCGATCGCCTCGCCATGGCCTATGCCACCGGCAACGAAGATGGGCAGTTCGCTCGCCATTTCCGGCAGGATTTCCTGCGCGAGCACGCTGGTTGCGACCGGGCCGATATGACCGCCCGCTTCCATACCCTCGATGACGAGCGCGTCGACCCCCGAGCGGTGCAGCTTCTTGGCCAGCGAAAGCGCCGGCGCAAAGCAGATCACCTTGGCCCCGTTCGCCTTGATCGCCTCGATGCTGCCACGCGGCGGCAGGCCGCCCGCCAGCACGATATGCCCGACATCCTGCTTGTTGCAGACCTCGATCAGGTCGAAGATCATCGGATGCATGGTGATGAGATTGACGCCAAACGGGGCCTTGGCCAGCGCCTTGGTTGCCACGATTTCTTTCTCGAGCAATTCAGGCGTCATCGCGCCGCAGGCGATGAGGCCGAAACCACCGGCATTGCTGACGGCCGAGACGAGATGGCGTTCGGATACCCAGCTCATCGCGCCGCACAGGATCGCAACCTTCGACCCGAGAAAGTCGGTGCCGCGTGCCATCAAGGCGGTCAGTCGGTCGGTTGCCACAAGCGTATCGCTCATCCTTGCTCCAGGGCCATAGCGGACCGAATATCGGTCCTGATCGTTTTCGGGTAATGCCCGTTAGGCGACTGACGCCCGAAGAGCAACGAAGGAGAGTGGCGATGGAGATGCGCAGGCTGGGGCATGGCCCCCATGTGTCAGCGGCGGGCCTTGGCTGTATGAGCATGTCCGGCGTCTATGGCCCCGCTGACCGCGCTGACGCGATCCGCACCATCCACGAAGCGCTCGACGCCGGCATCACGCTGCTCGACACCGGCGATTTCTACGGCATGGGCCATAATGAGATGCTCATTGCCGAGGCAGTCAAAGGCCGCCCTCGCGACAGCTACCAACTCAGCGTCAAGTTCGGTGCGCTGCGCGATCCCGGCAATGGCTGGGGTGGCAACGACACGCGGCCGGAGGCGCTCAAGAATTTCCTCGCTTATAGCCTGCAACGGCTCGGCACGGACCATATCGATATCTACCGCCCTGCCCGCCTCGACCCCGATGTGCCGATCGAAGAAACGATGGGCGCTCTCGCGGACTGCGTGACGGCGGGCTGGATCCGCCACATCGGCCTGTCGGAAGTCGGCGCCGAGACATTGCGCCGGGCGAATGCCGTCCATCCGGTCTGCGATCTCCAGATCGAATATGCGCTTGTTAGCCGCAGCATCGAGCGCGAGGTCCTGCCGGCCGCACGCGCGCTCGGCATTGCGGTCACGGCCTATGGCATTCTCTCGCGCGGCCTGCTGAGTGGGCACTGGCATCCCGATGCGGCGAAGCCCGGTGACATGCGCGGTCACTATCCGCGCTTCAGTACCGGCAATGTCGGCGCGAACCTCCAGCTCGTGGAACGGTTGCGCGAGCTGGCGCCGGCCTATGGCGCCACACCCACGCAGCTTGCCATCGCCTGGGTCGCGGCACAGGGCCATGACATATTTCCGCTCATCGGGGCGCGCCGGCCTTCTCAGCTCAAGGAAGCGCTTGCCGCGTTCGATCTCAAGCTGACTGCCGAGGCGGCAGCCCATATCGGCGAGATCATCTCGCCAGACAAAATCCATGGGGAGCGTTACGCGCCTGCACAAATGGCGCATCTCGACAGCGAGCGGGCCTGAGCCGCATGCTTTCGGCCCTTGCCGTTCCTCGCCGGCGCTTTAGTCTGCAACGCAAACGATACGGGAGAGAAGAATTGACGACGGCGAAGCAGACGAGACTTTCTCTGGCCGCACTTGCGGTGACGCTTGTGATGGCGCCCGCAGCAGTCTTGGCCAAGGCGCCCCCGATCACTGCGCAGACGCTGATCGATCGCGCCCAGATCAACGACTTGCTGACGCGCTATTATTATAATCTCGGCCATTCGCGCGCGGACAGCTTCGCCGCATTCTACACGGATGATGCGGAAATGATCCTCGGCAACCAGACGTTCAAAGGCAAGGAGGGGATCGGCAAGGCCTATCAAGGTACCGCAGACAGCCCACAGCGCAAGGCCTATGCCTTCAACATATCGATCAGCAATCCGCTGATCACCGTCGATGGAAACACCGCCAAGGCCCAGATCATTTTCACCGAAATCATCGTCGACAAGCAAGGCGATTCGCCGCGCGTGCTGGTCCAGGGGCGGGAATATGACAAGCTCGTCAAGGTGAAAGGCGAGTGGCGCTTCAAGCGCCGCCAGATCATGCCGGGCGCACAGGTCCCTGACGGTTGGCTCAACTGAGTCTGGACAAAGTCATCTTCAACCTCGATGCTTATTCGGTCAGATAGCCGGGATTCGCCGGCTGTCTGGCCGCGTCGAGGAGTTTTCATGCATATTTCGGTCGTTCCCGTTGTCATCGCTCTCGCGCTCATCGGCACGGCCGTGTCGGCCCAGGCACCCGAACTGCAGCAGCAGGCAATGGACCTCATGCCGCTGGCCGACGCCAACGGCGACGGCAAGGTGACGCTGGAGGAATATCAGGCGTTTACCGAGCAAGGCTGGGGTTTCGTTTCGCAAGGCGCGGACAAGGTGAAGGTCGCCGATCTCGATGACCAGGCCAAGTTGGCGTTCTTCGGCATCCAGCCCGATGCACAGGGTTATGTGACCCATAAAATGTATAGCGACGCGGCGCCGGAACGCTTCAAGCTGTTTGACGCGGACAAGAACGGGTCATTGAATGCCGATGAGCTCAACGGCCGCGCATTGCAGCAGAACTAAGCCGCGCCACAGGCGCTGACGGGGGAGTTTGACATGGCCATGGCTGCATATCGTTGGACCATCTGCGGATTGGCCGGCGCGCTCCTGCTCGCCGGATCGGCCCAAGCGCAAACGGACGGCAATCAGTCCAGATCCGCCCTGGCGCCCTCGATGATCGTCCAGGGCGCCTCGAAAGCCAATGACGATATCGTCATCACGGGCAAGACCGAGGCCAAGCCGGAGGAGGTGCGCGAGCAAGCCCGCGTCATCACACGGCAAAGCGCCAAGTTTCGCTATCCGCTGGCAATGTTCCAGTCCAAGGTCTGCCCCGGCATCGTCGGCATGCCGGCCGGCATGGCCGAAATCATTGTCGACCGTATCCGGTTCAATGCCGAGCGCGTCGGGTTGAAGACGGCGCCTCTCGGCAATTGCCTGGCCAATATCCTCGTCATTTTCGTACGGAACGGCCAGGGCGTGGTGAAAGAGCTGAGCAAGAAGCCGGACGGCCTGCTCGGCGGAATCAAATTTGCCGATCTGAAGGAATTGATCGCGGAAAAGGGCCCCGTGCATGCCTGGGTCGTGACCGAAGTCCGTTCCCGCCAGGGCGATACGATCCAGGGCGACAACGAGTGGGATCTCACCAAAACCCCCGTGCTCAATATCGCCCAGTCCCAGTCACATATCTTCCTGGCGAACCGGATCGACATCAACAAGGCGGTGATCATGATCGACATTGCCGCAATCGACGGCATGAGCGTGGTTCAGCTCGCGGACTATGCCACGATGCGCGCGTTCGCCGCGACCAACCCGGTCGAAGGCGAGGCTGCCGTGAGCACGATCCTCGGCCTGTTCGATGCAGCGGCAAGCTCGCGCCCGCGCGAAATGACGGATTTCGACCTCGCCTATCTGCGCACGGTCTATGAAGGCGTCGACAGCCTGAACGCGGCCTCGAAGCTTGCATCGATCAACACGAAACTGCGCGCCATCCAGGCAGCGGGTGGCGCGGCCAAGGTCGAGGAATAGGGCTGCCCGCGAGCGGCCCCGCCTTATCGATCAGCCGTCGAGCCCGTAGGCAGTGTGCAGGACGCGCACGGCAAGCTCGGTCTCGTCCTCGTCGATCAGCACCGAGACCTTGATCTCGCTGGTCGAAATCGCCTCGATGTTGATGCCGCGCTCGGCAAGCGTCTTGAACATCACAGCCGCAACGCCGGCATGGCTGCGCATGCCCACCCCAACGACGCTCACCTTGGCGACTTCGGCGTCGGTGATGATGCTCTCGAAGCCGATGTTCGGCTTCTCGCGCTCCAGGACGTCGATGCTTCGGGCAACATCCGCGCGCGGCACCGTGAACGTCACATCCGTCACAATACCGCTGTGCCCGACATTCTGGATGATCATGTCCACATTGATGGCGGCGTCGGCGAGCGGGCCGAAGATACTGGCGACAATGCCCGGGCGATCGGGCACCCGCGTGAGCACGATCTTCGCCTCGTTCTTGTCATGGGCGATGCCGGTGATGAGCTGACGTTCCATGTCGCTTTCCTCAATTTCTTCTTCGCTGACGATCAGCGTGCCGGGTTCAGGGTTGTCGCCGGGCTCGTCGAAGGACGAGAGCACCTGGACGCGGACATTTTCCTTCATCGCGAGCGCCACCGAGCGGGTCTGCAGCACCTTGGAGCCGACGCTCGCCAGCTCCAGCATTTCCTCGTAGGTCACCTTGCCCAGCTTCCGGGCGCGGCTGACAATTCGCGGGTCGGTCGTGTAGACGCCGTCCACGTCGGTATAGATGTCGCAGCGATCGGCCTTGACGGCCGCAGCGACTGCCACGGCGGAGGTGTCCGATCCGCCCCGCCCCAGCGTCGAGATACGGCCGTCTGCCATCATGCCTTGGAAGCCGGGAATGACGGCCACCTGCCCGGCCTGCATCGCGGCGATCAGCTTGTCGCTGTCGATATTGCTGATGCGCGCCTTGGCGTGGGTTTCCTCGGTGAGGATCGGGATCTGCCAGCCGAGCCAGCTGCGTGCGTCCACGCCCATGGCCTTGAGCGTCATCGCCAGCAAGCCGCTGGTCACCTGCTCGCCCGACGCGACGACCACGTCATATTCGGCCGGGTCGTAAAGAGCGCTCGCTTCCTTGCAGAAGCCCACGAGGCGATCGGTTTCGCCCGCCATGGCCGAAACCACGACCGCAACCTCGTTACCGCGCGCGACCTCGGCCTTGACGCGGTTCGCGACATTCCGGATCCGCTCCATGCCGGCCATCGACGTGCCGCCAAATTTCATCACAATACGCGCCATGGACTTGCCGCGTGCCTTTCATCGACTATCAAGGGGTCATGAAAACCGGGCGCTGCACGCACTCGCCTTCGAGACGGCGCCCTCTTAGTCAGCAGGACAGATGATGGCAAGCGAGCCAAAACTTGAGGCGGGCCAAGCCGAAGCAGGCCAGGTCGTCGGGACCATCAACCCTGACGAAGCGGTGCATTTCGGTGCGCAAGCCGCCGATTGGTGGGACCCGAAAGGAGCGAGCGCGATGCTCCACAAGCTGGGGCCGGCGCGCATGCGCTATATTCGCGCGGCAATCGACCGGCATTGGACCCTCGACCCCCGTGCCATGAAGCCGCTCGCCGGCAAGCGCGTACTCGATATCGGTTGCGGCGCGGGTCTCGCTTCGGAGCCTCTTGCCCGCATGGGCGCAGCCCTGACGGCGATCGATGCGGCTCATGAGAATATTGCGGTCGCACGCGAACACGCTGATGCCATGGGCCTCTCGATCGACTATCGGCACTGCGGGGTCGAGGATCTCAAGGAACCGGCCTTCGACCTCATCGTTTCGCTCGAAGTGATCGAGCATGTGACCAACCCTGCGCTGTTTCTGGGCCATGTCGCCCAACTGCTCAAGCCGGACGGGCTGCTCATTCTCTCGACGCCCAATCGCACGCCGCTTTCGAAGCTCATGATCGTGACGCTGGCCGAAGGTCTCGGCAGTATACCCAAGGGTACGCATGACTGGTCGAAGTTCATCACGCCCGAGGAACTGACGGCGATGCTGGAAACCAAGGGTCTGGTGGTTACCGATACGCGCGGGATCAACGCAGATCCGCGCTATGGTTTCGTCCTGTCGGACAATCTCGCACTCAACTACATCCTGTCCGCGCGCCGGATCTGACTCATGGCCACCCCTCCCCCCAGCACATCGCCGACGTCGGCCTCGCCCGAGAGCCCACTCGACTATCTGGGCCTTCATTCGGACTGGCTCTCGCAGAAGTGGCCAGACATCCTGTTCGGCCTTGTCGCGGGCATCCTCATCTATGTTGTCCTTGAGGGCATCCGCCTGCTTGCGCTGACTCTGGTCAAGCGTCTCTGCGTTGGACCTCGCGTCACCTTCTTCACGATTCTACACAGGGTTGTCCGGAAGACATCGCACCTCTTCCTCGTACTGGCCGCGGCCCGTCTCACCGTCAGCTACATGGAACCGCCGCAGCACGTCTTCCAGACCGTCAATTTCCTCTTCACGGTCGCTGCGGTGCTTCAGGCCGCGCGCTGGCTGCGGGCAGGGATCTTCGGGTTCATCGACAGTCGCGCCGATCTTGAGAACGGCGGCAATGAGGCGCTGGTGAATGCCAGCGGCCTCATTCGAACGCTGGTCAACGGCGTGCTGGTGGTGGTCGCGCTCATCGTCATTCTCGACAATTTGAACGTCAACGTGACCGGCCTCATCGCAGGCCTTGGAATAGGCGGCATCGCGATCGGCCTTGCAGCCCAAGGCATCTTCTCCGATCTCTTCGCCTCGCTTTCGATCATCTTCGACAGGCCATTCCGCGTGGGCGAGACGATCGATTTCGGCAAGGGGCCGGCTGTTGTCGAGCGCATTGGCCTCAAGTCGACGCGAATGCGCGCCCTGACCGGCGAGAAGCTCGTCGTTTCCAACGCCCAGTTGCTGTCAAAGGAGATTGTCAGCTTTACCGGGCTGCACAAGCGCCGCTTCACCTTCCCGATGGGTTTCGTTTACCAGACCGCAGCGACCGAAGCCGCGCGCGTGCCGGACATCGTGCGCGAAGTGGTTGAAGCCAATGGCGTGCACTTTGTGCGCGCGGGCTTCACGGCGTTCGGACCGCAGGCCCTTGAGTTCGAGGTTCAGTTCGACATCGAAGAAGGCGAGATGAGCGCGATTAATGCCAAGCGGCACGAGGTCGGCATCGCTCTGCTGGAGCGTTTCAACGCGCTTGGCTTCAAGTTCGCTTATGCGGCGCCTGCACCGACGCCGCCCGTGCCGAACACGCGCTGATCGCGCCTAGTCTCCGATCATTCGTAGGTGACGTTGCGGTAATAGTCCGCCCAGGGGTGATCCGCTTTGCGCTTCACGCGGACGATCGACCAGATCGCGATGATGAACGCGAGGGCGGACAATGCCGCGAAGACGGGCCAGATCGACATGGGCGAAAAGAACAGGCTGAGCGCTGCAGTGGCCATCATGCAGGGCACGACGAAAAGGCTGGCGAGCGCAGCCTTCCAGCGGGCTTTCTTCTTCGCTGGGGCCTTGATCCAGAAAATGAGGCTGCCCGATGCGCCAAGGTTGGCGGGGATCAAGGTCAGGTAGATGTAGGGCATCAGCCGGAGGTAATAGGCCGTGATCCCCAGCGTAGCCAAAGCGAGCAACATTGCCATTATTCTCGCAATTCGCACGCAATCCTCCAAAACGCCGTGTCAAACCTTGACTGTGCCCGTCGCGCTTTACAGTGCGCCGGGGACTCACCCAAGGACCCCTTCAAGTCAAGAGCTCATTCGAACCGCAGGAATCATAGTCTCCAAAGGTTACCAGCTTTCATCATGCCGTTTTCCGCCTGCAGATTGCCGTCGCGATCCTCTGCCAGCAACAGGGCGCCGTCGAGATCGACCCAGTCGGCAAGCTGTCCAAGCAGGAATGCGGGCGCAATTCCGAGCGATGTCGCCAGCATGCAGCCAACCATGATGCGCAGATTCTGTTCCCGCGCCGCGCGGGCCATGGCCAAGGCTTCCGTCAGGCCGCCGGCTTTGTCTAGCTTGATGTTGATCGCCTGATAACCGCTGCCAGGCGCCGGCATGTCGGCAAGGCTCTGACAGCTTTCATCGGCGCAGAAGGGCACGGACGCGCTGGTGTGCGCCAGCGCATCATCCTTGCCGGCGGGCAGCGGCTGCTCGATCAGCGTGACGCCGAGCGCACCCAGCGCAGCGGCTTCCTTGACCAGGTCCAACCCTGCCCAGCTCTCATTGGCATCGACGATGAGCGCCACGTCCGGCGCGCCGGCGCGAACGGCCGCAACGCGCTCGCGGTCGCCCTCCCCGGTCAGCTTGCACTTGAGCAGCCTGAAGCCACGCGCGGCCGCTTCCTTTGCCTTCCCGGCCATGACGCTCGGTTCATCCAGGCTGATCGTGAAGGCTGTCGGCAACGGCTTGGGCTCCGGGAGGCCGGCCAGCGCCCAGACAGGTTTGCCGGTCCGGCGCGCCTCGAGATCCCAGAGTGCGCAATCGAGCGCGTTGCGCGCCGCGCCCGGCGGCATCAAGCCGCGCAGCGCCTCGCGGTCGAAAGCGCCAGGATTGTCGGCGATCGTCTCGATCGCCTGCGCGCAGGCTACGGCCGTCTCGCCATGATAGTATATTGGCGTCCCCTCGCCTCGCCCCACATGCGTGCCGTCAGTGATCGTACAGACGACCACATCGACATGGGTTTTGGCGCCGCGGCTGATGATGAAGGCGCCGGCAACCGGCCATCGCTCGACGGCGGCGGAAACGAGACGGATCACGGGACTGACCGCCTCAGCCGCGCGGAAGCTCTTCATGGGCGCGGATCCAGTCCTCGACGACCGGTGCGATGCGTCCACGCCATTTGGAGCCGTTGAAAATGCCGTAATGGCCGACATCCGCCGCGAGATGATATTGCTTGAGGCTTTCCGGCAGGCCCGTCGCGATATCGAGCGCGGCCTTTGTCTGGCCGATGCCGGAGATATCGTCATGCTCGCCTTCGACGGCCAGCAGCGCGATGTCGGTGATCGCGGCGGGATCGACACGCGTGCCGCGATGCATGAACTCGCCCTTGGGCAGGCTATGCTTCTTGAACACCTCTTGCACGGTCTGCAGGTAGAATTCGGACGTCAGGTCGCAGACCGAGCGATATTCCTCGTAGAACCTCTTGGTCGAATCCGCGCTGTCGTCGTCGCCCTGCACGAGATGCTTGAACATCTGCCAGTGGCTGATGAGATGGTTGCCCAGGTTCATCGACATGAAGCCGGCGAGCTGGAGGAATCCCGGATAGACCTTGCGGCCCGCGCCCGGATAGCTGAACGGCACAGTCGCGATCACATTCTGACTGAACCAGCTCAGCGGACGCTCCTCTGCCAGTTCGTTGACCGCAGTGGGCGCCTTGCGCGTGTCGATCGGGCCGCCCATCATCGTAAGCGTGCGCGGACGACAGGGATGCTTCTCCGCCGACATGAGACAGGCAGCCGCAAAGCTCGGCACAGAAGGCTGGCAGACGGCGAGCATGTGCGCGCCAGGTCCGATATATTCGAGCCAACTGATCAGATAGTCGACATAATCGTCAAGATCGAACGTGCCATCCTCGAGCGGCACATCGCGCGCATCGGCCCAGTCGGTGATGTAGATGTCGTGATTGGGCAGAAGCCGCGCCACGGTGCCGCGGAGCAAGGTTGCGAAATGGCCGGACATTGGCGCCACGATCAGCAGCTTGGGGTCCTGAACCTTGCGGCCCTCGCGCACGAAATGGCGGAGCTGGCCGAACGTCTTGCGCGCCTCCACGGTTTCGTTGATCGCGACCTCGACACCGTCGATCTGTGTGCTGGGCAGTCCGAAGGCCGGTTTTCCGCGCGGCGCAGCGGCATGAGCGAAGACATCCAGCGCGGAGGCGAGCAGTGGCCCCCCGCCGAAATAGGCAAGGGGATTGGCCGGATGCTGAAGGAATTCCATGCTTGCTGTTGCAACGGCGCTGGCACTGGCCAGCAGGTTTCTGTGAATCTCGTAAGCGCTATAGAGCATGCGATCCCTGCCTCATTATCCCCACCCTATAGCCCAACCAAATCCATGTTGCGATGCAATAACGCCGATCATGGGGCGGCGGCCGCTAAAATTAGATGAAAAGTTTGCACGCGCGGATTAGCGCGCTGCAATTCCGCGGGGTTCCCAAAGACCATTCCAAGGAGATGTAAACTGTTCTAGGTGGCCGCATGGCCCGTAGACCCGTCCGTCCCGCATCCGATCCCACGCAACCGACCGCGCCGCTCGGCAATCTGCGGCTCGTCTGGAAGATGGCCCTTCGCTATCCCGGACGGATCGCGATCGCGGCAATCGCCCTGCTGACCGCCTCGGCCGCGACGCTTGCCATTCCATCGGGTTTCAAGCTGGTGATCGACCGCGGTTTCGCGGCGACCGGTGGTACGGGCGATGTTAGCCGCTGGTTCAACTACCTGCTGCTCATCGTCGTCATCCTCGCCCTCGCGACGGCCGTGCGCTTCTATTTCGTGTCGTGGCTTGGCGAGCGTGTCGTGGCAGACATGCGGCTCGCCGCACATGCCAACCTGCTGCGCCAGGAACCGGCGTTCTTCGAAACGAACCGGCCTTCCGAGATTGCATCGCGCATGACGTCGGATACGGCGATCATCGAGCAGATCGTCGGCACGACGGTCTCGATCGCGCTGCGTAACACGATCACCGGCATTGGCGGCGTCATCTACATGTTCGCGCTGGCGCCGGGTCTTGCTGCGTTGCTCGTCTTCGGTATCCCGCTGGTTCTGGCGCCCGTGATCGTCGTCGGGCGGCGGCTGCGCCTGCTCGCCCGCACCAGCCAGGATCGTCTCGCCGCGGTCGGCACCATCACGGCCGAGGTGCTGGGCGCCATGAAGATCGTCCAGGCTTTCGTTCAGGAGCCGCGGGAAGCCGCGCGCTTCCGTGAGGCCGTCGACGATAATTTCCGCACCGCCCGCAAACGTATCGTCGTGCGAGCCTTCATGACCGCGACGATCATGTTCATCATCTTCGGCTCCATCACGCTCATCCTCTGGCGCGGCGCGCTTGATGTCGAGGCCGGGCGCATGACGGGCGGCACGATCGCGGCCTTCGTTTTGACCAGCGGCGTCGTCGCCGGTGCTTTCGGAGCACTGACCGAGGTTTATGGCGACTTGCTGCGCGGCGCCGGCGCAGCCTCGCGCCTTTCCGAGCTGACCAGTGCCGTTCCCGGCATCCGTCCGCCCGAGAACCCGGTTGAGATCCCCACCGCCCACAAGGCGCACCTGGTCTTCGAGTCCGTTACCTTCCGCTATCCCACGCGCCCGGACACCTCCGCCCTGTACGACTTCAGCCTCGACGTGGCGCCCGGCGAGACGGTGGCCATCGTCGGCCCGTCCGGCGCCGGCAAATCGACGCTGCTTCAGCTTGCCGAGCGTTTCTATGATCCTGCGAGCGGCAAGATCGCGCTCAACGGCGTGAATCTGCGCGATGCCGATCCGGCGCAGATCCGCTCGATGATCGCGCTGGTTCCTCAGGAGACCGTGATTTTCGCCGCAAGCGCGCGCGACAATCTTCGCTACGGTCACTGGGAGGCCAGTGAAGAGGATCTCTGGGTCGCCGCGCGAGCTGCCAATGCAGAGGATTTCCTGCGCGCCCTGCCACAGGGCCTCGACACTGAGCTCGGCGAAGGCGGCGCGCGCCTTTCCGGCGGCCAGCGCCAGCGCATCGCCATTGCCCGCGCCTTGCTCAAGAACGCACCGTTGCTCCTGCTCGACGAGGCAACCTCCGCGCTCGATGCCGAGTCAGAGCGCCTCGTCCAGGATGCCCTGACGCGCCTCATGAAGGACCGTACAACGATGGTCATCGCCCATCGGCTTGCGACCGTTCGCGCGGCCGACCGGATCGTGGTCATGGATGAAGGCCGGATCGTCGAGACCGGCACGCATGCGCAGCTCGCGGCACAGGGCGGGCTCTATGCGCGGCTCGCGGCGCTTCAGTTCACCGAGAACGCGTAGAACGGCTTCGCGCTCCAATTCAATGCTCATTCCCGCGCATGCGGGAATCCAGGAGCTAGCGCTCGTTTCGCAAGGCTGGACCTGCGTCGCCATGGACCCCGCTTCCGCGCGAGTGATGATGCAAATGACGATGTAGGGGCAGGTGCCCTTGAGCGCCTGATCCTCAGTGGCGCAGGACCGGCTCAGCCGTCCGCACGATGTGATCGAAAATCGCGGGGTGCAGCGGGCTCTCGAACATGCAGCCGGCTTCGTGGTTGGCGACCCAGATGACGCGGGCCTTCCGGCCGTCGAAGCCGGGGAACATCACCCAGACTTCCATGCCGACGCGGAGCTTCACGAAGCTGAGCAGGCGAAAGCCGGCGGGCGACAAATCGGTCACCTTGGTCCTGAACCAGGCTTCGCCCTTGCGGCGGAATTTTACGCCGATCAGTGCCGACGTGCGGTTATGCCGCCGCGCCTCGCGCTGTTTCGACTCGTCAACGACTGCGCTCATGGCGCTCAGCTCCC
>DASWYL010000078.1:0-2583 GCA_036404995.1 Sphingobium sp.
GGTTGTAGGAATTCATCTGCGGATCGAACGCGACGCCGTCCTCGTTGAGGGCGTTCCAGCGCTCCCAGATCGTGGTAGCGCCCATCTTCACCTGGAACAGCCAGCCGGGCAGACCCTCCTGGAGGAAGACCGCCGCGGCGAGGTCGGGCTCGCCGATCTTGACCAGAGCAGGCAGCAGGGCCGGCGTGCCGATGAAGCCGGTGCCGATATGCGTGTTGGCCCGGACCACCGTTTCCTTGAAATATCCCTTTGCCGCCTCGTAGTGCTCGGCCGGGATCAGGTCCCAGAGGAAGCCGAGCGCGTAGGAGGTCTGGTCATTGTAACCCATGCGGCCCGACGCGGTCATGAACTCGCGCTGGAAGGCCGCCTTCACCTCCGCGGCACGATCGTTGAGACGCCTGGCGGTTGCCTCTTCGCCAATTGCTGCCGCGGCCTGAGCTGCAAGACACGACGAGATATAGAGGTAGATGGTCGCCGCCGCGTCATCGCCGATGGTGGGATAGGGCTTGGCGAAGTCGCCCTGCGGCTGCAGCCAGTCGCCGAAAGTGAAGCCGCGTGCGCCCCAGGCCGAGGGCGGTCGGACGATTGGCCCATTGCTGATCGACCAGACGAAATCGTTCCAGCGGATCATCGCCGGCAGCGCTTCCTCGAGGATGCCGCGATCGCCGTAATGGATGTAGAGCGTCCACGGGATGACGCAGATGGCGTCGCCCCAACCGGTCGAGCCGAAAAAGCCCGGAACCATGTCTTCGTGCTTGCGCGTCGGGTCCGGCACCACATGCGGAATGGCGCCATCGGCGCGCTGGTCGGCGATCATGTCGCGCACATATTTGCGCAGCATGCCGTGGCTCTCGTGCAGGTAGCACGCAGTGCGTGCAAAGACCTGCGCATCGCCGGTCCAGCCCAGCCGCTCGTCACGCTGCGGGCAATCGGTCGGCACGTCGATGAAGTTGGAGCGCTGCGACCAGACGGTGTTCTCGACCAGCCGGTTGACCAGCGCATTGGCCGAACTGAAGCGTCCCACCGGCGTGATTGCCGAACTGATCGGGATCATCTCGACATGGGTGAGCGTGGCCTGCCCCTCTATGGCGACGCGGGCATAGCGGAAACCGAAGAAGGTGAAGGTCGGGCGATAGCTCTCGGGCCCCCCACCCTTGAGCACATATTCGATGCGCGCCTCGGCCGACCGCATGCTGGAACGGTCGAACTGGCCATGGTGATCGAGCATCTCGGCATGTTCGATGATGACCCTGGCGCCGGCATCACCCTCGGCAGTGAACGCCACATACCCCGCGGCGTTCTGGCCGAAATCGTAGACGCTGCGCCCTTCCGCATCGACGAATGACGACACCACCGGCCGCGAGGCAAGTTCGCGTACGCCGTTCACTTCGTGCGGCAGCAGGATCGACTTGTCGAAGTCAGCGAGAACGGTGGCGCCGCCTGTCACCGCGCCATGCTCGGCCCGGGCGTCATAGCTCTCGCCAAAGTAGATGCCGGATTTGAGGATCGGCGCGAGGCCGCTCTGCCAGGTCGCGTCCGTGGCCAGCACCACATCGCCCCCTGCGTTGCGAAGCTCTGCGATGGCGCCGACTTTGTCGCCCCAGGTGTTGAGGAGCTCGCTACGCGGCCACATCATCCGCGACCGGTACCAGCCGTCGCCCAGCCAGATGTCGAGCGTGTTTTCTCCTGCCTGCAGCAGATCACCGACGTCGTAGGTCTGGTAGCTCAGCCGGTCCCAATAGCTGGTCCATCCTGGCGTCAGCAGGTCCGCGCCGACGCGCTTGCCGTTGATGAAGGCCCGGTAGAGGCCGAGAGCACTGATCCGCAGCGTCCCGGCCTCTCCGCGGGAGGAAAGCGCGAACGTCTTGCGCAGGAAGGATGACTGCGTGCCGACGCCGCGATCTGTCGTCGGCCGGATCATCTCGGCCGCAAACGGCACTTCTGGCGCACCCGCACGGGCGGCGCGTGGCAGAGCCAATTCGTTCATCAGTCTCCTCCCAATGACCTTGCCGGTCATTTTGAAAATCGTTCTATGTATATCGTTCTACGAACCTTTCGTGGCCCTCTTGATCGGCTTCATCGACTGGGCGCGGGTCGCCTGCTACAGACTGAGCAGGAGGGGGCCAGCATGGCGCCAAAATCAAAGAGCGGCCGCGTAACCATCAAGACAGTGGCCGAGGAGTCGCGCAACCGGCCGGACGCGATCCTTTGCTGGACCGACTTCATTGCCCTCGAAGTGCTGAGCGTCGCGCGCGAACTCGGCATCTCGGTGCCCGGTGACCTGGCCGTCGTCGGCTATGACAACACCAGCTATTGCGACCTGATGCAGAACGCGCTGACCAGCGTCGACCAGTCCGGTCATGTGCCTGGCCTGCAGGCCGCCCGCCTCCTCGTCGAGCGCATCGGTAGCCGCACCGCCGCGGAACACTTCATCGTCCCCCCCCGCCTGGTCGAACGCGCCAGCTCTCGGCATAAGGCGGGCTAGGGTCAATCATGGCGATGCGGCCGGCGAGAGATGGCGCGAAATCGCAACCGCAAGGGCGGCTGAGTGATCTCGCTTATGCGCGCCTCCTCGAGAGCCTC
>DASWYL010000079.1:0-15447 GCA_036404995.1 Sphingobium sp.
GCAGAGGTCGAGATGGACCTTGGTGCCTTCGCGAACCGCATTCAACATATGACCAGCGCTGGTGGCGGGGCCTCGGAACCAGCGAATGCCGCTCGCATCCGCTCCGTAGCGCGGGACCAGCGCGATCACGGTCTCCTGGTCTGGATTCCATTGATAATATTCGCCGCCCGCCTTCACATGATCCATGTCCGTGATGAGGGGGAAGAATGGAAAGACCACCCATTCGTCCGTGATCGCGAAGTCGTGGACGCAAGCCGCATAGGGCATCTCGAACCAGATTTCGTGCTTCTTCCGTCCGTCGCCGCCGAAAAGATAATAGACGATGTCGCGCGTCCCGTCGCCCTTGGCCTGGTAGGAAAATCCCAATAGCTCATTGGTTATCGGGTCGACTTTTGGGTGAGCCGTGAAACTGACAGAAGTGATCTGGTCAGACATATCGCTCTTGCCGACCGTATCCAACGTGTCCGGATCAATCGCATAGGGAAGGTCGCTTTCCTTGAGCGCATAGAGATGCCCGGCATGGAACATGGCGGTGGTATTGGCCGTGCCCATGTCGGTGTCGCCGGCTTCGGGCGCGTTGGTGTACTTGTTGCGATAGCGGCCGAACACCTGCTTCTTGAGCTTGGTCTGCAGCTTGTAGCGGTCGGTGTGGACCCAGCGGCTGCGATAGCTCGCCTGCCCATTCTCGAAACGGAAACTGTGGATCATGCCTTCGCCATCGATGAAGATGTCGTCGGTGCGCTTGCTTGGATACTGCCAGTCAGCACCGACGCGGTAGAGCGTCCCTTCCAGCCCGTCGGGGATTTCGCCCTGGATGACCTCCAGCCCCTCGATGGTCGTCTCGCAGCGCAGCGGGTCGCCCCAGCCCTTGAACAGGTCGTTTTCGGGAAAACGCAGCGGCTCGACCATCTTCTCTCTCCTTAAGGCGCGGTATCTGCGATGAACCGCAGGATTTCCGGCCCCAGACTATCCTCGCTCGATCCGATCGACACGGTCGAGCTCTGGTGATTATGCCCGCGCAGCCAGAGCATACGGGGGAAAGCACCCTTCGCGGCACCCCAGGCGCCGGTTAGCAATGCGGCTTGCTTCTGGAATTGCGCGGGATCAAACTCGCAGATCGTGAAGAGGCACGGCACCTTGCTGACAATAAGCCCATCCGTCGTGCTGGCCTTCACAAGCGTCGCGGGATCCGTGCCGTAATAGGCATCGTGCATGTCGCTATGATCGAGGCTCGGCATGTCATAAGCGCCCGAAATCATGATCGCGCCGGCAATCCTGGGCTCGCGCAGGGCAACATAGCTGCCGACATGGACGGCGCCGGCCGATGTGCCAGCAAGGTAGATGCGCTCCGGATCGCCGCCGAACTTCGCGATCTTCGCGCACAGCCAGTCGATGGCGAGCGCCATGTCATCGGTGCCGGCCGGCCACTGGTGGGCGGGGGCGAGCCGATAGTTCATCGTAACGCCGATCATGCCGTTCCGGGCGGCGAAACCACCGATATTGTCGAAGAAAGGCTGGCCGCTTGGCGACCGCTTGTCTCCGCGCACGAAGCCGCCGCCGGGTACGAAAACCAGCACGGGCGCCTTCTCCAGCCCCGGCATGGCAAAGATGTCGAGCCGCTGGCGCTCGTCCGGCCCATATTCGTGGTCGCGCGTGACCTGCAGCCCCTCGGGCAACGGCGGCTGGAGTGCAGCAAACAGGGCATTGGTGGCCGCGAACAGGTCCATGCTGAGTTCGGTGCCCAGCGCGGCGAGCTTGTGACGGATTTCAGGGTTCACGCAGCACTCACTTTCAGGACGGGCTTGATGACCGTGCCCGCCTCGCAATCGTGGAACGCCTTGCCGATCTCGTCGAAACCATAGGTTGTGATCAGCCGGTCGAAGGGGAAACGGCCCTGCGTCCAATAGTCGATGAGCTTGGGCAGGAAGACGCGCGGATTGGCGTCGCCGCCCAGGATACCGCGCAACTGCCGCCCACCGGCCAGCATCGGGAACATGGCCGGCGCCCACTCCCCGCGCGGGGCGGCGACGAAGCCGGCCGTGCCGTTCATGGCGAGGCAGTCGAGCGCCATCGTGTGGACGGCGGGGACGGTGGTCGTGTTGAAGGAGAAATTCGTGCCGCGGCCGGTAACGGCGCGAATCTGCTTGGCAACCTCCTCGCTACCGGCGTCGATCGCGTGGGTCGCGCCCAGTTCCAGCGCGAGATCGAGCCGGGCACGATTGATATCGACGGCGACGATCTGCTTCGCGCCGACGAGCCGCGCGGCCATGACTGCGGAAAGGCCGACGCCGCCCGTGCCGAAAATGGCGATGCTGTCGCCATAGCCGACCTTCAGCGCCTCGATCACCGCGCCCGCGCCGGTGATGACGCCGCAGCCCAGCGGTGCAAGCATCTCGAGCGGCAGCGCCTTGTCGACCTTCACAGCCGTGCGCTCGGGGACGATGCTATGGGTTGCGAAGCTCGACTGACCGAAGAAATGGGAGTGGATCTTCTCGTCCCCACAGCACAGGGCCGTCGAGCCGTCGAGGCGCTTGCCGCCGAAGCTCAAGGGCATGGCGAGATCGCAATAGGTTGGGCGTCCGGCGAGGCAACTCGGACACTGGCCGCAGCTCGAGCCGGAGAGGATCACATGATCGCCGACCGCGAAGCCGCGCACCCCCTCTCCCAGCGCCTCGACCACACCCGCACCCTCATGCCCGAGCACGATCGGCTGGGGCGAATGGCGGCCTGGATGCTCGTGCAAGTCGGTATGGCAGATGCCGACCGCGACGATGCGGATGAGCATCTCGCCGGCGCGCGGCGCTTCCAGCTCGAGCGCTTCGAGACGCGGCTCCGGCAGGCCGGGGCGGCTGACGGCGGCGATGATCTTCATGCTGCATCGACTCCCACTTCGTCATTCCCGCGAAGGCGGGAATCCAGCACGACAAGGATTTGCGCGGGGGAGCGCGCATCGGCGCTTCGCGCCGAGACTGGATTCCCGCGTTCGCGCGAATGACGGGAATAAAGAATTCTCACGCCTTCGCCACCGGCTCGGCCTTGTGCACAGGACGCCTGGCGAGCTTGAATTCGCCCTGCCAGGGCACCTGGTCCGCTTCCGTCCAGGCATTGACCTTCAACGACTGGAAGCGCCACGGCCCTTCCTTCTTCGTCAGATGGTCGATGCGTGTGCCGATGCCGAACACGAAGTTGGTGCGATAATCGGTCTGGAACTGGATGATCTGGAAGAAGCAGCGCACGTCGAGTTCGCCGGGCGCCTCACGCTCTTCCATGATGAATGTGTTCATGATGTGCTGGCGGCCGTACCACCAGTGCTGGCGATCGTTCCACAGCGACTGGAGGTTGGCGAGGATGGCCTCATGGCCCTGCACCTTGCCCTGCCAGAGATGATCGAACCAGCAATCCTGCGCGAAAGTCGGCATGGCCATGTCCGCGTCGGCAAGGTCGATGCCCCAGGCATAGCGGGCATATAGTTCCTGGATTTCGAGCCGGTCCTCGGCAGTCAGTTTCCAGTTCGCCATGTCAATTGCCTCCCCTGCCCGGCGGCGGGCCCAGATGATGATCGTTGCGGATATCGGCGGGCTCGCCATGCTGCGTGAGCAGCGCCTTGCGGCGCAGGAAACGTAGGATTGCCTCCGGCCCGGTGCGCGCGCCGCCACCGACGCCAGACGCGCCGAAGCTGTTGGTGCCAATCGTGCGGTTCTTGCCGAAAGTGAGGAACGTGTCCTGCACGAAGACGGCGCCGGCATTGATCTGTTCTGCAACCGAAATCGCATCGTTTTCAGATCCAGAAATCACCGATGCGGTTAGACCAAAAATCGTGTCATTGGCGAGCGCAACCGCCTCGTCAATGGTCGAATAAGCCATGACCGGAAGCACCGGACCGAAGGTCTCCTCCTTCATGACGAGCATGTCATGGGTCACCCCGGTCAGAATCGTGGGCCGCATGTAGAGCCCGCCGTCGATATTCTCGACCTTGCCGCCGGTCAGGATTTTCGCGCCTTTGCGCGCAGCGTCCGCGAGATGCATCTCCACGATCGAAGCCTGCGGGGCGAAAGTGAACGGATGGAGATGCCCGGCGCGTGGATTGTCGCTGTTGAGGCGGACTTCGCCTGCCTTCTCGACCAGCCTCGCCACGAAGGCATCGTGAATGCTTTCGTGCACGTAGATGCGGTCGACCGAGAAGCAGACCATGCCATTGGCGTGCACCGCCCCGCGCAGCACAGCGGTCGTCGCGCGCTCGATATCGGCGCTGGCGGTCACGATGACCGGATCCTTGCCCCCGAGCTCGAGGAAACAGGGAATGAGCCGATGAGCGCAATGCACCGCGATCTTGCGGCCGGTTGGCACGCTGCCCGTGAAGCAGACCAGGTCGACCGCGTCGATCAGCTGCTTGCCGGTCTCGCCATCGCCCTGGACGAAATCGAAGACCGCGGCGAGCTCCGGCACCGCGCGGACCGTCTCGAACAGGGGCTCGACCCAGCGCGGCGTCACTTCGCTGGGCTTGATGAGCACGGCGCAGCCCGCGAACAAGGCTGGGATCGCGTCGAGCAGGACCAGCATCATCGGAGCGTTCCACGGCCCGATCACGCCGACGAGCGGATAAGGGACGAACTGGGTGCGCACCTCGACGGTCGGCATGGCCTTGGATGGACCGTTATAGCTCGCCTTCTCGAGCGCGCCTTTCGCATCCTCGATCCAGCCGCCGATGTTTCCCATGGTGATGAAACCCTGGAGGTAGCTGGTGTGGCAGCCGCCAGTATCGACCGCGTCCGCCTCGGCAATGTCATTTGCGCGCCTGGCGACTTCGCCGAGCCAGCGCTGCATGACGCCGATGCGGCCATCAAGACCCATTGCCGACCAGCGGACCTGCCCCTCGCGCAACCGGGCCGCCTTCGCTGCCACCTCGTCGGCTGGCGTCACCGCCAGCATGAAGTCGGTCGCACCAGTCCTGGGATTGCGCACGGCGATGGTTCGTGCGTCGGCTTCGGCCATCTCTCTCCTCCACCGGGCGCCGCTTGCGGCCTCACCCGACGCTTCCGCTTCTATTGGTGCCCCAAGTCGAGTCAACCGCGACGCGGCGGTCGCTTCGGCCGAAACAACTGAATTTCACAGCACAACTCGACATGAATAGCATGCTAGCTATATAAGGCTCAGCGGGACGGCGCTTGACAAGCCGTGCCGCGACGCCCCTGCTGCCCGCGGCCCCAGGAGAGAGACTATGGCCATAACAGCAACGCCCCTTTCGCCCCGCTTCGGCGCCGAGATTTCCTGCGTGGATATTTCCCAGCCGCTCGACGCGGAGACCGTGCAGGCGCTGATCGCGCTGCAGGATCAATGGGGCGTCACCGTCTATCGCGACACTGGCCTCGACGATGACAGCCAGATTCGCTTCGCCAAATATTTCGGCCATCTCGAAAGCCTGCCACCGCGCGATGGGCGCCCGCGCATCTACCTCTTCAATGCCGGCAATCTCGGCCCGGACGGCCAGATCAACTGGGCCGAGTCCGCCATGCGCTACCGCAAGGGCGACGCGCTCTGGCATACAGACAGCAGCTTCATGGACCTGCGCACCAGCTATTCGATGCTGCGCGCGGTCGAAGTGCCCGCCTCGGGCGGCCCCACCCTCTTCGCCGACGCGCGCTCGGCCTATGACGACCTGCCGCAGGACGTGAAAGACAAGATCGAAGACCTGGAGTGCGAGCACTCGCTCTGGTGGTCGCGCAAGCAGGCCGGCGCAGACATCACACGGGAGCAGATCGAGGAGCGCCACCGCCCGGTCCACAAGCTCGTCCATGTCCACAAGGGCTCGGGTCGCAAGATGATCTATGCCGGCGCGCATTGCTACAGGGTCGTGGGCTGGGGCTGGGAAGAAAGCCGCGAACTCATCGACTATCTCAACGCGTTCGCGACGCAGGAGGAATACCAGATCAAGGTCGATTATGAAGTCGGCGACATGGTGATCTGGGACAATCTCGCCGTCTTCCATCGCGGCGGCGGGTTCGAGTGGAGCGAGCGCCGCGACATGCGCCGCGCGACCGTCCGCGAAGCCCCGGCACCGGACCATGAGGACGATCCATTCGGCGAGCTGTTCAGCAACGCCCCGCCGATCGTGGCCGGCGCCAAGGCTTGAACCTTCACCGATTCGGCGAGATCGTTGGGGCTCGTCCCGAAATAAAACAAATGTCCAAATCGCGACTACACGGGTCGACCACCTGCGTAGCCCGAGATTTGCCAAGCATCCAAAATATATTATTGATTTCAGTATTTTGAGCAAGATCTCTTGCTTCGATTGGACGACGATTGCCCAGAAGGACTATTTTTAGAAATCCACGATAAAACAGCGCCCATAACAATCCTGAAAACAGGTGGGTCGCAAAATGATATCTCGCAGTATTGCCGCCAGGCTCATGATGCCTTTGGCGGTCTCGATGGCCATGCTCTGTGCTCTCGCAGGCATCATGGTCTATGCCCAGGTCACCGTCGCCAGAGCCAACCAGGCCGCGATCGATGGCCAAACCCAGGTCAACCAGCTCGGCGAACTCCGTTCGGTCAGCCGTGCGCTGCAGCGTGATGCGCTGAACCTGATCACCGAAACCGACGCCGAAGCCCGCGAGGGGATCGTCAAGAAGTTCGACTCCCGCATGGGGACGTTCAAGTCGACGCTCGAGAGCTTCGGTGGCCAGGTCGACAAGGCCGTGATCCCCGCCGGCTATTTTGCCAGCCAGGATGAGGTTGCCAAACAGCTCGAGGCCGTCTCGGCCCGGCCAATGGCGGCGATCCGCAGGGCGCGCTCAGCGACTTTCACGGGAAGGTCCGCCCCGCCGAGCGCGAAGCCTCCAAGGTTGCCGACGAACTGATCGAGACGTTGAGCAAGGACGTGGAGGCGCGCCTCGCTTCCGCCGACTCCGCCGAAAGCCTTGCTCGTCTCATCCTGTTTGCCTCGACCATCGTGCTCACCGTCGCCGGTCTCGGCTTCGGTTTCATGATGACCCGCAAGGGCGTCGTGCAGCCGCTGCTTGGCCTGCGCGAGGCGATGGGCCGGCTCGCTGCCGGCAATACCAGCGTCGTCATCCCCTATGCCGAGCGCGCGGACGAGGTCGGCCACATGGCACAGTCCATGGCCCGCTTCCGCGACCAGCTCGCTGCGGCGGAAAAGGCCAAGGAAGCCCAGGCCGAGCTCATCGTAACCAGCATTGGCGCCGGCCTCAATGAACTGGCCGGCGGCAACCTCACGGCCCGCGTCGATGCCGATCTCACCGGCCCCTTCGCCCAGCTCAAGGCCGACTTCAATCGTGCCATGACCGAGATGTCGCGCACGTTGCAGTCCGTGAACCGCGCGACCACCGGCATCAACGGCGGCGCCGGCGAGATCCGCCAGGCGTCCGGAGACCTAGCCGAGCGTACCGAGCGCCAGGCCGCGGGTCTCGAGGAAACCGCCGCCGCGCTCACCGAGGTGACCTCCGGCGTCAAGGAAACGGCCGAGGGCGCCCAGTCGGCCAGCAGCGCCATCGGGGTTACCCAGCAGCAGGCGACCGAAGGCCGCAAGGTCCTCTCCGAAGCGGTCACCGCGATGGACGACATCCAGAAGTCCGCCCAGGAAATCGCCCAGATCATCGCCGTGATCGACGGCCTTTCATTCCAGACCAACCTGCTCGCGCTCAACGCCGGCGTGGAAGCCGCACGTGCCGGTGAAGCCGGCAAGGGCTTTGCGGTCGTCGCCAGCGAAGTTCGGGCGCTTGCCCAGCGCTCCGCGGATGCCGCCAGCGACATCAAGAAGCTGATCCAGGGGTCGGGCCAGCTGGTCGATCGCGGCGTCGGCCTAGTCGGTCAGTCGGGTCAGGCGTTCGAACGGATCGTCGAACAGGTCGCCGAGGTGTCGCGTCTCGTCAACCACATCACCGACCAGACCAACCGCCAGTCGATGACGCTGAGCCAGGTCAATGTCGCGGTGCGCGAGATGGATTCGACCACGCAACAGAACGCGGCGATGGTCGAGGAAACCAACGCAGCGGTCCAGTCCCTCGCCGAAGAGGCCGGCCGCCTCGACCAGCTGGTCTCGCGCTTCCGGGTCGATGGCTCCGCATCGGCACCCGCACCTGTCTACGCCGCGACGCCCGCGCCTGCACCGGTGCCTGCAGCGCCCGCGCCTGCTCCGGCCCTTGCCCAGCCGCGCACCCAGGGCGCGCTCGCGCTCAAGGCCGCGCCGAGCGAGGAAGACTGGACCGACTTCTGATCGCCGGCCAGCGGGCAAAACGAAGATGAGCCGCTGCGACGCAGGTCGCGGCGGCTTTTCTTTACTCAGTCCGCTTTTCGGGCGGCAGGCTTTCCCGTCACGGGCTTGCGCGCCATGGCGGCGTCCTCAGCCTCCGGGTCGCGCCACTGCTCGGTGAAGATGTTCCAGGTGCCGATGAATAGGGCCGCGACCACCGGCCCGATGATGAAGCCGTGGATACCGAATGCCTGCAGGCCGCCCAGGGTGGAGATGAGGACCACATAGTCGGGCATACGTGTGTCGCGCCCGACCAGGATCGGACGCAGCACATTGTCGACCATGCCGATCACGAAGACGCCGGCGAAGATGAGAATCGCGGCGCTGGCATAGGCGCCCGTCGCGATGAGATAGAGCGCGACCGGGACCCAGACGATGCCCGTGCCGATCGCCGGGATGAGCGAGAAAAGGCCCATCGTGACGCCCCAGAGCAGCGCGCCCTCGATGCCCAGGATCGCGAAGACGGTGCCGCCGAGCGCTCCCTGCACGATGGCGACAACCAGGCTTCCCTTGATGGTGGCGCGAATGACGGTGGCGAACTTATCGATGACGTCTTCGCGGGTCTCCGGCCGCAGCGGGATCGCCTCGACCAGTCTTACGGTCAGCCGGTCGCCGTCGCGCAACAGGAAGAAAGTCAGGTAGAGCGTCAGGCCAATCATCAGCACGACGTTGAGCGCGCCCTGGCCGAGGGAAAGCGCCTGCCCGGCAATCGCGCGGACGCTGCCCGAGAGGCTGTTGGCGATCGACTCGCGCATCGCGGAAAAGTCGCCGAAACCCTTGGACCTCAGATAGTCGGAGCCCCAATTCGGCAGGCTGGCAATCGCGCGGTTGAAGAGATCCTGCGGATTGATCTGGCCGCTCTGCACCTTGGCGTAGAGCGTGGTCAGCTCCTGGATCAGCGCCGCGCTCAGCAGCAGCGCGGGCAGGACGACGATGAGCGTGATCGCCAGCAGGGTCAGCAGTGCGACTGTGTTGGACCGCCCTGGCCAGCGCTTGAGCAGCTTCTTGTTCAGCGGCCCGAACAGGATCGCCAGAACCAGCGCCCAAAGGATTGCCCCGAAGAAGGGCAACACGATGAGCGCGAACGCAATCGTGACGATGAGCACCAGCGCCAGGAAGCCGCCATCCTCGAAACGAAAACGGCCCGGTTCCTTCGCCACCATGCCTGTCAGCCCTCCGTCAGGGCGCCAACCAGCGCCTTCACCTTTTTCTGGCGCCATTGCGGCAGCGGGGCAATGAGCCAGTAGCCCTTCCCGTCCCGCGCCTCACCGACCTGCACGACCCGGCCGGCCTCGATATCGGCGCGCGCCAGCAGCTCGGGCACGCAAGCGCGGCCGAAGCCGCTCGCTGCGGCATCGATGGCGAGCCCGGCGTCCGCAACGCGCATGATCGCCGCGCCATCCTCCTGCGGACAACCCGCCCAGGCGATGGGCGCGTCGGCGCCGATGCCGCCCGGCGCTTCGACCGTGACGAAGCGTGCATCGCCGAGTTTTACACCCTCATTCTCGCCCGGCCCGTCGGCAAGGCGAATGGCGAGATCGAGATTGGCCTCCGTGAAATCGAGCAGCTCGTCGGATGCAACCAGCAGGAACTGCAGCCCCACCTCGCTCTTCGCATGAGCGGCCAGCCGCGCGTTGAGCCACTTCGCAGTGAAATCACGCGGCGCGGCGATGGTGAGATGCTGCGAGCTCTGACCCGCCTGCATGGCGCGCACGGACTCTTCCAGCTCGAGAAAGGCATTGCGCAGCGCCGGCAGACCGGCTTCCGCTTCGGGCGTCAGCTCAAGTCCCCGCGGCGTGCGGCGGAAGAGCACGACGCCGAGCATGTCCTCAAGTGCGCGGATCTGCTGCCCGACTGCCGCCGGGGTCACCGCAAGCTCATCGGCCGCGCGCGTGAAACTGAGGTGCCGCGCCGCCGCGTCGAAAACGCGCAAACCGTTGAGCGGCAGGTGGGTGCGCTTCATCCGTTCAGGGCTCCCGCCAGCAGCGCGAAGCGCGGGATCGCAACCTCGATCATGCTGCCGTCGCCGTCCAGCATGATGTAGCTGCCCTCCATCCAGCCGGTCGGCGTGGCAAGCGGGCAGCCCGAAACATAGTCATAGGCGCCATTGGGCTGGATCACCGGTTGCTCGCCGACGACCCCCTCACCCTCGACGTGGCGCAGGGCGCCGCGCCCGTCCGCGACGATCCAGCGGCGCATCAGAAGCTGAACCGGCGCCTCACGGCCATTCTCGATGCGGATGTGATAGGTCCAGAACCAGCGCCCCTGGTCCGGCTCGGACTTTTCCGGCGCAAGCGTCACGGCGACGCGAACCGTGACGCCGTGGGTGGTCGCCGCATAGGGAAAAAGCATGTCCATCATGGGAAGGCGGTCCTCAGCCATGCCGCAAGCACTAGACCATTTTCGAGACGAGCGTAAACGCTCGTCGGCTCGGAAAATAGTCGAACGTTGAACTGGCGCACGTTCGGAGGCAAAACCGGTAGCCAATTTTGCTGAAAAAGCCCCTCAAAGCCCGACAGAGGTCAATGCCTGATCAAGATCGGCGATAACGTCGTCGGGATCTTCCAGGCCAACGTTGAGGCGCAGCATGCCGTCCTCGATGCCCGCCTCGGCACGACCCTCCGATCCCATATTATGATGCGTGGTGGTTGCCGGATGCGTCATCAGCGAGCGGCTGTCGCCGATATTGTTCGAGATGTCGACCAGCTCCAGCGCGTTGAGCAGGCCCATCGCCTGCTGGCGCCCGCCTTCCACGATGAAGGAGAAGATCGGGCCAGCCGCGCTCATCTGGCTCATCGCCAGATTGTGCTGCGGATGACTCGGAAGACCGGGATGGAGCATGCGCTTGACCCGCGGCTCGACGAACTTGCCGACCTTGAGCGCGTTTTCCGACTGGCGGCGGGCGCGCAGGTCCAGCGTCTCCAGGCCCTTGAGCACCACCCACGCGTTGAACGGCGAGCAATTCGGGCCCGTATTGCGCTGGAAGGGCAGCAGCACGTCATTGATCCACTGCTCGGTGCCGCAGACCGCGCCGGCCAGCACGCGGCCCTGCCCGTCCATCATCTTGGTCGCGCTGTAGGCGACGACATCGGCACCGAACTCCAGCGGCCGCTGCAACACCGCCGTCGCGAAGGCATTGTCGACCACGGTCAGGATACCATGCGCCTTCGCCAGCGCGCAGACATGGCGCATGTCGACAATATCCATGGTCGGGTTGGCAGGCGTCTCGAAGAAGAAGATCTTCGTGTTCGGCCGGATCGCCTTCTCCCAGGCATCGTTGTCGCGCCCATCGATGACGGTCGTCTCGACGCCGAACTTGGGCAGGAGGCTGTCGAGCAGCCAGCGGCAGGATCCAAACGCCGCCTTGGCGCCCACGACATGGTCGCCGGTCTTGAGCGCGCTCAGCAGAGCCGTGGTCATCGCCGCCATGCCCGTCGCCTGCACACGGCAAGCCTCGGCGCCTTCCATCAGCGCGATACGCTCCTCGAGCATCTGCACTGTCGGGTTCTGCAGGCGGCTGTAGGTCATGCCCTCCTGCTCGCCGGCAAAGCGCGCGGCAACGGTCTCGGCATCGTCGTAGCAATAGCCCGAGTTCAGGAAGAGCGCCTCGCTGGTCTCGCCCTGTTCGCTGCGCCAGGTGCCACCACGGACAGCCTGCGTCGCCGGTTTCCATTTGCGCGTGATCGCGCGGTTCTGTCCGGTGTCTCGCTTCATTGGGGCGCCTCTAGATCATTTCTGGCGGTCGGGGGAACCGCTTTTGCGCGAAAGGATCGGCGTAGCAACGGATTCATGTTAGATGGCGGTCATGGGGGATGCCATCGACCAGTCAGACGGCCAGTCGCGTCCTGATCGCCGCGACCTGCTGATCACCGGCGCATTCGCGCTGCTGTCGCTCGCGCTGTTCCTCTGGCGCATCGGCGATCCCGCCAGGCTCAACTTCGACGAAAGCCATTATGTGCCAGCCGCGCGCACGCTGCTGGCGCTCGACCTGATGCCGAACCCGGAGCATCCCCCGCTCGGCAAGCTGCTCATCGGCCTCGGCATCGCCCTGTTCGGCGACAATCCGCTCGGCTGGCGCGTGATGAGCGCGCTATTTGGCGCGCTGCTCGTCTTTTCCGCGATGATGGCGACCCGCTGGATGCTCCTGCGCCGGCCTGCGGCGGTCATGGCCGGCATCCTGCTGCTCTTCTCGCAGACGCTCTTCATCCAGGCACGCATCGCGATGCTCGACATCTTCATGGCGAGCTTCCTGATGCTTGCCCTGTGGCAACTCGTCGCGCTCTGGCGGACGGGCTTTTCCGACCGCACGCGCTTCATCGTGGCGAGCGCGGCGATGGGCCTTTCCATGGCTTGCAAATGGACGGCACTGTCGTTGATCGCGCCGGGACTGCCGCTCTTCATCTGGCTGCTCTGGCGCGCGCAGAAACAAGCTGGCGGGGTGCAGCCGCTGCCGATGGCGCCCGCACTGGGGTGGCTCGGACCGTTCGCGGCGTTCGCCTATCTGGCGACGTTCCTGCCCTATCATTTCCTGCGCCACGATGCGCTCTCGCTGGTCCAGATCATTCCGCAGCAGTTCGAGATGCTCCACCTGCAGAGCGCCCCGATGGGGTCACATCCCTATCAAAGCCGTTGGTGGCAATGGATGCTGGACCTGCGTCCGATCTGGTATTTCTACGAGCCCGTCGCGGGCGTGCAGCGCGGCGTCCTGTTCATCGGAAATCCGGTGATCTGCTGGGGCGGCCCGTTCGCCCTAGCCGCTTCAGTCTGGGCGGGGCTTCGCCAGAATGCGCGGCCGCTGATGCTGCCTGTGCTGCTCTGGGCCGGGCCGCTGCTCTTCTTCATCATCGCGCCCAAGCCGGTGCAATTCTACTATCACTATTTCCTGTCCTCGCTGATGCTCTGCATCGCGAGTGCCGGGGCGCTCGATCACTATTTCTGGTCGAGGGGGAAACGGCTGGTGCCCTGGCTCGTCATCGGCCTCGCGGGGCTCGTCTTCCTTGAATTCTATCCGATCATCTCGGCAGGCGCGCTCGGCGGCCCGCAGGACTTCAACCGCTGGATGTGGCTCGACAGCTGGCGCTAGGACGCCTGCCGCATATCGCCGAGATTAACCAGCAGCGGCAGCATTTCCGCCTCCTCCCAGGCGAGAAACGCGTAGTAGCGGCGCACTTGCGTCCGCACCTGGCGACAATAGGCGGGCCACTCGGCAGTGATGCGCTGCGGCGTCCATTGCTGGATCAGGGCGCTATATCCCGGCATGATATCGCGCAGCCGGCAACCATATTCGTTCAGCAGCCGGTCCGTCGGATGGTCGGGATTTCCGGTTCTCAATCGATGGAACAGCTGCCCCTCGCTCGCCACGTGGGCAAGATAGCCGCTCGAAAAGGCGAGCCTGCGCTTCATGATCTCGGCAATGTCCGGCGCCACATCGCCGTGGAGCATGGCGACATAGTCGTCGACCATGACCCTCAACCGGTCATGCTCTTCCTTGTGTTTCTGTCTCATGTGCAGCAGGCAGCCCTTTGTTCAGCCGTGTTTCCGGCCTTCATCGGATCGCCCTAGCCGCCAAAGGGTTAAGGTGGCCTTGCCGCAGCGTCAGAGCGCGGCGATCACCGCGTCGCCCATTTCGCCGGTCGACATGCCGCCGGCGATGTCCGCTGTGCGCGCGCCACCCGCGAGGGCGCGGGCGACGGCATGTTCGATCCGGTCGGCCTGCTCCGGCAGCCCAAGCGAGAAACGCAGCATCATCGCCGCCGAGAGGATCGTCGCCAGCGGATTGGCCTTGCCCTGCCCGGCAATGTCCGGCGCGGAGCCGTGGATCGGCTCGTAGAGGCCCTTGCCATTCGCATCCAGCGAGGCCGAGGCGAGCAACCCGATCGAGCCGACGCACATGCTCGCCTGGTCGGAGAGGATGTCGCCGAACAGGTTGCCGGTGACGATCACGTCGAACTGGCCCGGATTGCGCACAAGCTGCATCGCGGCATTGTCGACATACATGTGGCTGAGCTGGATGTCGGGATAGTCGGCATGGACCTCGATCACGACGTCGCGCCAGAGCTGGCTGGTCTCGAGCACATTGGCCTTGTCGACCGAGCAGAGCAGGCCGCGGCGCACCTGCGCCGCCTTGAAGGCCGAGTGGGCGATGCGCCGCACCTCGTCCTCGTTATACGACATGATGTCATAGCCCTCGCGCAGGCCCGTCGCTGTCGTGCGCATGCCCTTCTCGCCGAAATAGACGTCGCCGTTGAGTTCGCGCACGATGAGCAGGTCGATGATGCTCGCAATTTCAGGCCGTAGCGTCGAGGCGTCGGCCAGTTCGGGGAAGCACTTCGCTGGGCGCAGGTTGGAAAAGAGCACCAGCTCCTTGCGCAAGCCGAGGATCGCCTGCTCGGGCCGCAGGTGCCGCTCCAGCGCGTCGCAGGTCGGGTCGCCAACCGCGCCGAACAGGATGGCGTCGGCGCGCTTCGCAAGGTCCAATGTTCCGGCCGGCAGCGGATGGCCCGTGGCATGATAGGCAGCGCCGCCGACCGGCGCTTCCTCGTAGGTGAGACCCGGAATCGCCAGCTCATCGAGCACGCGTTTGGCCTGCGCCACCACTTCCGGGCCAATTCCGTCTCCGGGCAACAGCGCGACCAGCATCAATCCATCCCTCTCAAGCCTCAAATCCGGGCGGGACGCATATGGCCGGCCCCGTCCTCACGCAACCGCTCTTTTCAGTCGCTCCACCAGCCGTTCACGCGCGGCGAGGACGTCGGCGCGGCGTTCGGTGAGCAGCGATTGCTCGACGAACCGCCCGGTGAGCGCAAGGCCCGCGAGAATGTCGTCCCAGCCCGCCTCGCCTCCTTCGGTCAGGAAAGCCGGCAGCGGCAGCAATTTATGTTCGTACCCAAGGGCGCCCTCTGCGCTGACGGCACGCCCGGAGCGCGGACTCACGAACGCGAGATCTTCTCGCGCGCCGGTCGCGGCACATTCCGAGAGATCAAGGCCGAAGCCCAGCTCTGCAAGCAGGAGCAGCTCATAGCGCACCAGAGCCACGGCCCAGCCGCGCGCGGCCGGCGCAGCCTCGACCGCATCGAGTACCGCCGAAAGCGCGGAAAACACCGGCGGATAAGCATGTCCCTCCGGCAGGGCGGCGGCGGTGAGCGCGCAGGCCCAGTCGATCGCGGCGGCGGGCAGTG
>DASWYL010000080.1:0-34321 GCA_036404995.1 Sphingobium sp.
GCCTCCTCATCGATCAGACGTCCTTCGCGGCCTTGTAGTCCGCCATGGGCACCCACCAGCCATGGACCTGCGGGCGCATGCGCGTCGGCACAGGCACCTTGGCCACGGGCCCCTTGAATATCTCGCCGGCGTTCCAGATCCAAAGCGCATGCTCGAACTGGCCTGGCGCCGGCTCGTGATCGACGACCGAAATAAGCCAGCCCTCATGCCCGGCGTCGTGCGACGGGACATGCACCGTCTCACTCATGCCGTGCGCAGGCGGAAGGTTGTAGCCGACGATCGCACCGGTCTCGAAATCCTTGCGCAGCAGCGCCGAGAACATCGCGCCGACAACGCCGCCCATGACCGGCGGCCCCATGGGCTGGGGATTCATCGAACAGTACCAGCCGCGCTTATAGGGGCGCCCCTGGTCGGCGTCGGCGATGCGCGGCATGTCGCCCGGGGGGCCGAGCATCTCGATTTCAACGCGGTCGTCATTGCCATTGTAGTCGACCGTCCAGCGCTGGAAGCCACCGCCCAGTTCCCACGGCGGCACATTGATGCCGCTGTCAGCCTGGATGAACGGAAAGGCGATCGTGTCCGTGCAGTGATGATCGAAATGGATCTTGCCGTCCGGCCCTTCGAACGCATTCATGTAGTGGAAGCTCGACGCGCCCTTGGGGCCGCGAAACCACTTCATCTCGGAGACATCGCCATAGCGCGGCATCACGCCGATGAGATTCTCCAGATCCTGGTGATGCACCCAATGCGGTCCACCGGCCTTGAGCCGATCGAGGTCGGCCGTGGTCGGCTGCAACGGGAAGATGGCGTAGTTCTTGGTGATGACGAAGTCATGCAGCATCGAGCAATAAGGCACGTCAAACCATTGTTCGCGCACCAGCTTGCCGTCCTTGTCCGTCCACCAATAGGCCATTTTGGGTGAAGCAAGACCATCCACCTCATAGCCGTATGCGAACATCTCCTTCGTCTCGGGATCGACGCGAACATGGGCCGTCATGGTCTGCGACTTGAGAACGCCGCCGAAATCATATTCGCCGATGGTTTCGAGAGTATGCGGGTTGATGAGCTGCCCCGGCCCATCCTCCTTGGTCATGATGAGGCGACCAGCGTGCCAGACCGGCGTGGTGTTGGAGACTGTGCCCTCGACACCCGCAACCTCTGGCTTGTTGGTGAACGCATTACGATAGCGGCCGAACAGGCGCTCCCCTGCCGCCTTCTCGGCCTTGTATCGGGCGGTCTCGACATATTTGATGTCATAATCGACCGTGCCGTCCTCGTTGAACAGGATGCGGCTGATCATCCCGTCGTCGGAGAGCGCCGTGTCGGGCAAGATGAAGGCGGGAAACTGCGGGTCGGGCACGGCGCGGAAGAAGGCGCCTACCACATCCGCGGGAATTTCGCCCTCACTCGCGGTCAGGCCCTTGAGAGAAACCTCCTTGCCGATGGGCTCATTGAGGCCAGACCAGTCAGGCGTCGCGGGAAATGACATCATGCTCTCCAGTTACGTTGCGATTGGCCTCTTGGGAGGCTCCGGCGCGTCGCGGCCGTTATCAGGATCAAAGTTCTTCGGGCCAGTAAAGCCGCATCGGATTGGTCACGAGCAGCTTTTGCTGGAGTTCGGCGCTCGGCGCAATGCGCGGAATCATGTCGACCAGATGGCCGTCGTCAGGAACATTGTCCTGCATGTTCGGGTGCGGCCAGTCCGTGCCCCAGAGGACACGATCGGGGAATTCGGCGACCAGCGGCGCGACGGCATGGGCGAAGTCGTTCCAGGGATCGCCGGACGGATCGAGCCGGTCCGGGCAGGTCGCCTTGAACCAGATGTCGTCGCGGCTCTGCAGGAAGTCGCGGAAATTCTGGAAGTCCGCGCCGTCTGGGCCATGGCTGACGTCCGGCCGGCCCATATGGTCGATGACCAGCGGCACGGGGATCGCGTCCATGAACGGGCGGAGTTCCTCGAGGATGTCCGCCTCGAAATAGATCACGACATGCCAGCCCTGGGGCAGCCGCCTGGCGACCTCGAGGAACTTGTCCTTGGGTGCATCGTCGACGAGGCGCTTGAGGAAATTGAAGCGGATGCCGCGCATCCCGCCCTCGTGGAGCTTGTGAAGTTCGTCCTCGCTGATCGCGGGATCGACGACGGCGACGCCGCGCGCCTTGCCACCGGACTTTGCGATGGCGTCCAGCGTGGCCGCATTGTCGGTACCATGGCAACTCGCCTGGACGATGACGTTGCGCGCGAAACCCAGATGATCGCGCAGCGCGAACAGCATGTCCGGCCCTGCATCGCGCGGCAGATATTTCGCCTTCGCGCTGAACGGGAACTGCGCCATCGGCCCGAAGACATGGCAGTGCGCGTCGATCGCACCGGCCGGCGGTGTGTAGCGCGGCTTGGAGGGATTGCCGTGCCAGGAGAGAATGCGGTCTTCGATCATAGATTCCTGATCCGTTCGGTTCGAGCGAAGTCGAGAACCGTTCGCGCCTTGCGTGTCTCGACTTCGCTCGACACGAACGGGTTGGTGAGCGCTGAAGCTTAGAGGACGAAAACCTCGCCATCCATCAGTTTGCGCGCGGTACGAAGCATACCGGCCTCGACCGGCTGGCCTGCCTCGTCGACCACAACGACGCATTCGGTCACGCCGGTCGGATGCTCGACGCCAAGCGTCTTGGTCTGACCTTCCGGGACGTTGGCGACGGCAGCAGCGGGCGAACCCTCGATCAACGCGGCGGTCGCGACACTCACCGCGCCGAGCACGCCGATCGAGGCATGGACGCGGTGCGGGATGAGCGAGCGCACGGCAATCGCCCCGCCCTCTTTCGGCGGCGCAACCAGCATCATCTTGGGCACGGACTTTTCCTTGACGTCGCCCAGGTTCATGAGCGGCCCGGCCTTGAGGCGGATCGCCTCGATCTTCGCCTTCATCTCGGCGTTGGCGTCGAGCGTGTCGCGGTCCTCATAACCGGTGACGCCGACGTCGCTGGCGAGGAAGACGACGCAGGGCATGCCGTTGTCGATCATCGTGACTTTCACGCCGTCAATCTCGTCGACATTGTTGCCGGTCGGGAGCAGTGCCCCGCAGGAGGACCCGGCGGTGTCGCGGAACACGAGCGGGATCGGCGCGTGGGTGCCCGGAACGCCGCTGATCGACGCGTCGCCCTTGTAGGTGACCTTGCCGCCGGGGGTCTGGACCGTGGCGACGGCAACCTGCCCGGTATTCTCCATGAAGATGGCGACGCGGGTCTCGTCGCCCGTCGCCGCCACGAGACCACGCTCGATCGCAAACGGGCCAATCCCGGCGAGGATGTTACCGCAATTCTGCGCGTCGGTGACGATCGCCTGGTCGACGAACACCTGCAGGAAGAGATAGTCGACATCGACTCCCTCCCGCTCCGACTTCTTGACCACTGCAACCTTGCTGGTCAGCGGATCGGCACCGCCCATGCCATCGATCTGGCGCGGATCGGGCGATCCCATCACGCCGAGCAGGAAGGCGTCGCGCGCAGCGGTCTCGGCCGGCAGGTCCTCGGCGAGGAAATAGCCACCCTTGGACGTGCCGCCGCGCATCCACATGACGCGGGCGCTGGTCTGCACGCCGTCAGACATATTTCAGGCCCAGCTTCTCGAGCTTCTCGCGGAAGCCGTAGATGTCCATGCCGAGCTCGCCGGCCTCGAACCTGGCGCGCTTGTCGCCCTCGTTCGCCTCGCGCGCCTTGGCCTTCTTGAGCACTTCGGCGGCATCGGCCCGGCGCACGACGCAGACGCCGTCGTCGTCCGCGACGATCACGTCGCCTGCGTTCACCGACTGGTTGGCGCAGACGATCGGCACATTGACGTCGCCGAGCGTGCCCTTGATCGTGCCCTGCGCGTAAATGGCCTTGGACCAGACCGGGAAATTCATCTCCTTGAGGTCGCGCACGTCGCGCACGCCGGCGTCGATGATGAGGCCGCGGCAGCCCCGCGCCTGCGCCGAAGTGGCGAGCAAGTCGCCGAAATAGCCGTCCTCGCAGGGGCTGGTTGGCGCCAGCACGAGAATGTCGCCCGGCTTGATCATTTCGATCGCGACGTGGATCATCCAGTTATCGCCGGGAGGCGCCGAAATGGTGACGGCCGAGCCGGCAATGCGCGCGCCGGAATAGATGGGGCGCATGTGGCTCGCGAGCAGGCCGATGCGGCCCTGCGCCTCGTGCACGGTCGCCACGCCGCAGGAAGCAAGGCCGTCGATCACATCGGGATCAGCCCGTTCGATATTCTGGACAACGATACCCGCCATGCTTCTCTCCCTTCCTTGAAATCTGCGCGGGTTCGCGCTTGCGCCGGAGCGCCAACAGCGTCAAGTGCGCAATGCGCGGCGACGCGCGAAACTTGTACGCAACACATACATTATGTAGGGATTGCGCAGGAAGGATGCCAGACTCGCTGTGAGCATTGATACGCCACGCCTGACGCTGATCGGCTTCGGTGAAGCCGGCCGCACGTTTGCAGCCGCCGGCGGCTGGCGCCAGACTGCGCGTGCCTATGACATCAAGACCGATCATACCGGCATGGCGGCGGACGAAATGCGCGCGGCTTATGCGGCGCTGGATGTGATTGGCTGCGAGGCGTCGCGCGAGGCGCTGGCCGACGCGCAGATCGTGCTCAGCCTCGTCACCGCCGACCAGGCCACCCCAGCCGCCCAGGATGCCGCGCAGCATATCGCGCCCGGCACGCTCTTCTGCGATCTCAACAGCGTTTCCCCCGGCCGCAAGCGCACCAATGCTGCAGCTATCGAGTCCGCCGGCGGGCGCTATGTCGACGTTGCTGTCATGGCGCCGGTCCAGCCCGCCGCGCTTAACGTTCCGCTGCTGATTTCCGGGCCTCACGCCGAGGCTGCCGCAGAAATGCTGCGCAATATCGGCTTCGCCAAAATCCAGATTTGCGGCGCGGCAATCGGCGCAGCATCGGCGACCAAGATGGTCCGCTCGGTGATGATCAAGGGTATCGAGGCGTTGACCGCCGAGATGGTCCTGGCAGCCGACGCGGCGGGTGTCACCGAGGGTGTTCTCGCCTCGCTCGGCGGCGACTGGGCCAGGACAGCCGACTATAATCTCGACCGCATGCTGGCGCATGGGACGCGTCGCGCGGCGGAGATGGAAGAGGTCGCGCAAACCCTTCACGAGCTTGGCATCGACCCACTGATGACGGAAGGCACGATCATCCGCCAGCGCGCCATGGGGGCCATGCTACAGGGCGCTCCCATGCCCGAGGGCCTCGATGAAAAGCTCGATCTCGTTAAACAGAACCTTCCACGACGCATTCCGGGAAAGGCTGACGCCGCATGACCATGATTATCGATTGCCACGGGCATTATACCGTCCTGCCCAAGGCGCATGACGAGTGGCGCGAGAAGCAGAAGGCCGCCTTCAAGGCCGGCGAAGCCGCCCCGCCCTATCCCGAGATTTCTGACGCCGAGATTCGCGAGACGATCGAGGCCAACCAGCTGCGCCTTATCAAGGAGCGCGGCGCCGACATGACGATCTTCTCGCCACGCGCATCCGCCATGGCACCGCATGTCGGCGACCAGTCGGTGGCCGTGCCCTGGGCGCAGGCGTGCAACAACCTGATCGCGCGCGTCGTGGCGATGTTCCCCGAGACGTTCGCCGGCGTTTGCATGCTGCCGCAGTCGCCGGAAGCCGACATGACCAGCTCGATTGCGGAGCTGGAGCGCTGCGTGAACGAGCTTGGCTTTATCGGCTGCAATCTCAATCCGGACGCGAGCGGCGGCTATTTCAAACAGCCTCCGCTGACCGACAAGTTCTGGTACCCCTTCTACGAAAAGATGGTCGAACTCGATGTGCCGGCGATGATCCACGTGTCGGGCAGCTGCAACCATGCGATGCACGCGACCGGCGCCTATTATATCGCCGCCGACACCATCGCCTTCATGCAACTTCTCGAAGGAAATCTGTTCAAGGATTTCCCGACGCTGCGCTTCATCATCCCGCACGGTGGCGGCGGCGTGCCCTATCACTGGGGCCGTTACCGGGGCCTTGCAGATATGCTCAAGCAGCCGAGCCTCGATACACATCTCATGAACAACGTGTTCTTCGACACCTGCGTCTATCACCAGCCGGGCATCAACCTGCTCAACGAGGTGATCGAGACCAAGAACATCCTCTTCGGGTCCGAGATGGTCGGCGCCGTGCGCGGTATCGACCCGACGACAGGCTTCTATTTCGACGACACCAAGCGCTATATCGACGCGCTGCCCATCACCGACGACCAGCGCCATGCCATTTTCGAAGGCAATACGCGCCGCGTCTTCCCCCGCCTCGACGCCAAGCTCAAGGCGCGCGGGCTTTAAGTTTTCTGGAGCAGACAGATCATGACTGAAAAGAAGCGTATCGACATCCACGCCTATCTTGCCGAGTTTGACGACATTCCCGGCACCCGCGTGTTCACCGCCCAGCGCGCGCGCAAGGGCTACAATCTCAACCAGTTCGCGATGAGCCTGATGAAGGCCGAGAACCGCGAGCGGTTCAAGGCCGACGAAAGCGCCTATCTCGACGAGTGGCACCTGACGCCCGCCGCAAAGGCCGCGGTGCTTGCGCGCGACTATAACGCAATGATCGACGAGGGCGGTAACGTCTATTTCCTCTCCAAGCTCTTCTCGACCGATGGCAAGAGCTTCCAGTTCGCTGCCGGCTCGATGACCGGCATGACCCAGGAAGAATATGCACAGATGATGATCAATGGCGGCCGTTCACCCGACGGCGTGCGCTCGATCAAGGGAGGTTACTGATCATGGCACGCGTCACTACCGGCATTACGTCCAGCCACATTCCCGCGCTGGGGGCCGCACTGCAGACCCACACGTCAAACAACGAATATTGGGGTCCGGTGTTCAAGGGCTATGAGCCCATCAAGGAATGGATCAGGAAGCCGGGCAACATGCCCGATGTCGTGATCCTCGTTTACAACGATCACGCGTCGGCGTTCGACATGAACATCATCCCGACCTTCGCCATCGGCTGCGCCGAGCGCTTCAAGCCGGCCGACGAAGGCTGGGGTCCGCGCCCGGTGCCCGATGTAATCGGCCATCCCGATCTTGCCTGGCACATCGCGCAGAGCCTGATCCTCGACGAGTTCGACATGTGCATCATGAACGACATGGATGTCGATCATGGCTGCACGGTGCCACTCAGCATGATCTTCGGCGAGCCGCAGGAATGGCCATGCAAGGTCATTCCGCTACCGGTGAACGTCGTGACCTATCCGCCGCCATCGGGCAGTCGCTGCTTCAACCTCGGCGACAGCATTCGCGCCGCGGTCGAGAGTTTCCCCGAGGATCTCAACGTCCATGTCTGGGGCACCGGTGGCATGAGCCACCAGCTCCAGGGCCCCCGCGCCGGCCTGATCAACAAGGAGTTCGACCTGAACTTCATCGACCAGCTGATCAAGAACCCCGAGACGCTGAGCAAGATGCCGCACATCCAGTATCTCCGCGAAAGCGGATCGGAAGGCATTGAGCTGGTCATGTGGCTGATCATGCGCGGCGCGCTGGGCGAGAAGGTCAAGGATCTCTACACCTTCTACCATATCCCGGCGTCGAACACGGCGCTCGGCGCGCTACTGCTCCAGCCGGAGGAAACGGCCGGCGAGCCGCTCAACCCGCGCAAGGTGATGAGTGGTCACAGTCTGACCGCCGCCTGAAGCAACAACTTGGCCCTCGCCCCTTTTCAAGGGGAGAGGGTTGGGAGAGGGGTTCGCCGCACTGCTGGACGAGCGCATCCCTCGCCCGAGTTTCCCCCTCTCCCCAGCCCTCTCCCCCTGAAGGGGGCGAGGGAGTGAAGAAAGGATCCAACACATGCGTATAGCCCTCGCTGGCGCCGGTGCATTCGGCGAAAAGCATCTCGATGGCCTCAAGCTGATCGACGGGGTCGAAATCGTCTCGGTTATCAGCCGCCGCGCCGAACAAGCGGCGGAGGTCGCGGCAAAATATGGCGCCCGGCATAGCGGCACGGAGCTGGACGAAGCGCTGGCGCGCGATGACGTCGATGCCGTCATCCTCTGCACGCCGACGCAGATGCACGCTGCGCAGGCGATTGCCTGTATGAACGCAGGCAAGCATGTCCAGGTCGAGATCCCCCTCGCGGACAGCTGGGCAGACTCGCTCGCGGTTCAGAAGAAGCAGCAGGAAACCGGCCTCGTCTGCATGGTCGGCCATACCCGCCGCTTCAACCCGAGCCACCAGTATATCCACAACAAGATCACGGCCGGTGAACTCGCGATCCAGCAGATGGATGTGCAGACCTATTTTTTCCGTCGCAAGAACATGAACGCCAAGGGAGAGCCGCGTTCGTGGACCGACCATCTCCTCTGGCACCACGCCGCGCACACGGTCGATCTGTTCGCCTACCAGGCCGGCAAGATCGTCAAGGCCAATGCCGTCGAAGGGCCGATCCATCCCGAGCTGGGCATCGCCATGGACATGTCGATCCAGCTCAAGAGCGAGACGGGCGCGATCTGCACGCTCTCCCTGTCCTTCAACAACGACGGACCGTTGGGCACCTTCTTCCGCTATATCGGCGACAACGGCACCTGGATCGCGCGCTACGACGATCTTTTTACCGGCAAGGAGGAGAAGGTCGACCTGACCGGCGTCACCGTTTCGAACAACGGTATCGAGCTGCAGGACCGCGAATTCATCGCCGCAATCCGCGAGGGCCGCGAGCCCAACAGCTCGGTCGGCAAAGTGCTCGATTGCTATCGCGTGCTCGGCGAGCTCGAAACGCAGCTCTCGACAAACGGCTAAAACATTTAATATCCTGGTCTATGGGGGCGTCCGGAGCGAAATGAGCACCGGACGCCTTTTTCATGGAACCGGCCGGCCACAATTTGCTTCTGCGCAAAACTGGTCTTGCACATCGCGAGACCATGATAAGAACTGAAATTCATAAACAGCCTCCCACGATACAGGGAGAGCGACGTGAGAGGGTAGCAAAATGAAAATCGGGGCGGAGCTGGCTCAAGCTCTGCGCAATTTCGCGAGCCAGGAGCAGGAGATCGTCCAGCTCGGGCAGCGCGTCGACGCAGACAATGCGCTCGAATTCGTGCGCATGCGGCGTGGACTGGTCATGCGCTTCGCCGATGTCGGCGCGGCGATGGAAAAGGATGCCTGGCTGAGCAAGCAGGCAGACGTGATCCAGGAAGGTCGCCAGCTGTTTTCCGCCTTCCGCGCCGCCAATTCGATCAATCAGGCCAACTGGCCCGTCGTCAAAGCCCGCGACGACCCGCAAGGCTATCAAGTGGCCGCTCGACCCGTTGGCGAAAAATCGCGCGCCTTCTGGGCTTGGGTCGAGAGGGATCTCGGTTTCAAGAAATAGTCACGGAAAAAGGCCATGAATCGCGCGTCCTGCCATTGATTTTTGCGGTTCATCCAATGAGAAGGCCGGCATGACAGAGCCAGCAACGCCCCTCCCCACCCGCACGATCGGCGGCCTCACCGTCTCCGCCATTTCACTCGGCTGCATGAACCTCAGCCATGCCTATGATGTGGCGCCGGACGAAGAGGATTCGATCCGCCTGCTCAACCACGCACTCGACATCGGCATGACCCTCATGGACAGCGCCGCGCTCTATGGAAGCGGCAATAACGAGCGCCTGCTCGCCAAGGCAATCGGGCATCGGCGCAGCGAGTATCTGCTCTCCAGCAAATGCGTGCTCGACCTGATCGACGGCAACCGCATCCTCGACGCGCGGCCCGAAACGATCATGGGTTCGCTGGAGCGGTCGCTGCAGCGGCTGAACACCGACCATATCGACCTCTATTATATGCATCGGCTCGATCCCAATGTGCCGATCGAGGAGTCAATAGGCGCGCTGGTCCGCGCCAAGGAAGCCGGCAAGATCGGCGCTATAGGGCTCTCCGAGATGTCGGCCGCGACGATCCGCCGCGCTCATGCCGTGCATCCGATCGCAGCGGTGCAGTCGGAATATTCGCCCTGGGTGCGCAATCCAGAGATCGCGGTGCTTGACGCCTGCAAGGCGCTCGGCATCGGCTTCGTCGCCTTCTCACCCGTCGCACGCGGCTTCCTTGCCGGATCGGTCACGAAAGCAGAGTTCACGCCCGGCGACATCCGCATCGCCATGCCGCGTTTCCAGGAGCCCAATTTCAGCGAGAACCTGAAGCTCGCCGCGCGCTTCAATGCTGTGGCGTCGCAGGCGGGCATCACCCCTGCCCAGCTCAGCCTCGCCTGGGTCCTGTCGCGCTGGGATCATATCGTGCCCATCCCCGGCACGCGCAGCATTGCCCATCTTGACGAGAATATCGCAACGCTGAGCCTCGACGTCGCCCAGGAGCATCTCGACGCGATCGACGCGATCTTCGTGCCCGGCGCGGTGCGGGGCGTGCGCTATTCTGCGGCCGCCCAGGCCCAGATCGACACCGAGCTGCTGCCCGAGGAGGTTTCATAGGGCGGACCAGTCGTCCCAACATAGCCCTTGCCATCCGTATGTATTGCTTACTATCGCGGGAGAAACGGAACCGCACGGGCGTCTCGCCCGGACGGCGTGCAAACTGGAGAGAGGAACAAGCATGTCCGACGCAAATGAGCTCGCAACCATGCGGGCGGAACTCGACGCCCTGAAAGCGGAGGTTACGCGCCTCAACGACGTCAATGCAGTCCGGAAGCTCCAGTATACCTACGGCTATTTCATCGACAAATCGCAGTATAACGAGTGCGTGGACCTGTTCGCCGACGATGGCGAGGTCTGGTTCCTGGGCGGCATCTACAAGGGCAAGGCCGGTGTAAAGCGCCTCTACAAGGACCGCTTCCAGACCCAGTTCACGCAGGGCCACAATGGCCCGCGCTACGGCTGGCTGCTCGATCATCCCCAGCTCCAGATGGTCATCGACATTTCCGACGACGGCAAGACAGCCCAGCTGCGGGGCCGTTCGACGATGCAGGCCGGCCTGCACGAGACCGCCGAGGGCGCGCAGCGCGCCTGGTGGGAAGGCGGCATCTACGAGAATGAATATGTGAAGGAAAACGGCGTCTGGAAGATCAAGGCGCTGCGTTACTATCCCTTCTGGCACGGCAGCTTCGCCGAGGGCTGGGCCAAGACGCCGATCGACTTCATCCCGATGGCCACCGAAAAGGATCTCTTCCCCGGAAACCCGGTCGGCCCCGACGCGCTCATCGAGCCGCGCCCGCGCCTCTGGCCCGCCACCGACACGGTGCCCTTCCACTATCCGCACCCCGTGACCGGCCAGCCGATCGTGCTCGACAACAGCCGCGCACGCGAAGGCTTCAAGGACTGAATTGGCATGACGGAGGAGGAGCGCCAGAGCATTGAGTGGGCCTGCACGCGGCTCATCAACCTCTATACGCTCCTCAATGACGCCAATGACTGGGAGGCCGTGGCGTCGCTTTATGCACCGGACGGGTCCATGGCCCGTCCGAGCGCGCCCGATAAACCGATTGTCGGCCGCGAAGCCATTCTCGCCGCTTTCCTGAGCCGCCCGGCGCGCGCAGCACGGCATGTCGTCTCGAACGTAGTGGTGGATGTCCAAAGCGAGACGGAAGCCAGCGCATATAGCGTGCTGACGCTCTTCCAGGGCCAGCCGAACCCGGACGGCGGCCTGCCGCTCCGCGATCCCAAGGGGCCGCTGGTCGGCTATTACAAGGACCGTCTCATCAAGACCGACGAGGGCTGGCGCTTCGCCGAACGGATCGGCGGACTGGATTTCGCACCATGAGCGACGATTTCGCGGCCTATCTCTCACGCCCCTATCGGATCGAATGGGGCCATTGCGACCCGGCCGGCATCGTCTATGCGCCGCGCTTCCTCGAGATGTTCGGCGAGAGCACGATCATGCTGTTCGAAAAGGCCCTGGGCGTCCGCAAGAAGGACATGCTCAAGGCGCGGGACGTGATCGGCTTCCCGATGGTCGACGTGTCCGCGAAATTCCTGCGCCCCGCCGCATACGGCGACAACGTGACGCTTGAAGCGGAAGCGCCCAGTTTTGGCAATTCCAGCTTCACGATCCGGCACCGGCTGCTCAAGGACGGGGCGGTATGCGTCGAAGGGACGGAAAAGCGCGTCTGGGCCGTTCGCGATGCGGAACGCGGCATGCGCGCCGAGCGCGTACCCGACGAGATCCGCGCACTGTTCGCCCAAGGCTGAGGTCGCGTGGTCGCGGCGACGATCAACTATCTCTCGCCCGACTCCCGCATCAACCGCTTCTTCTGGGCGCCCGAAGGCCGGCTCAGTACAAGCATCTCCCTGCCCTATGAGGTCGAGATCGGCGATGCGCGCATCGCCGGTCAGAAACTTACCCTCGATGCGCATGGTTTCACCTTGGTCGATCGGCCGACAGCGGTTGCAGGCCTGGACGATCGCGGCGCGCTGGACACGGTCTACGCCGCTGAGGTCATTTCCATCGCCCGGGAGCTGACAGGCGCCGATCTTGTCGTGCCGATGGGCTATGAGCTGCGCTCCAGCGACGCCGAAAAGTCCATGCTTCCGCCGGCTGCCCGCGCCCATATCGACTATGACACGCGCACCGCACATCAGATTGCGCAGCGCCGCTACCGCAAGGCCGAGCCGTACGGGCTAGGCTATGACCGCTTCATCCTGTTCAGCCTCTGGCGCTGCTTCTCACCGCCGCCGCAGGACTGGCCGCTTGCGCTTTGCGATTTCGAGAGCAGCAAAGACACAGCCGAGATCCGCTGCGTCAAGATCGACGTGCCGCGGCTGCCCGAGGGGGACGCACTCCACGCCCCCGTCGCGGGTGAGGATCAAATGGGCGCCAGTGCACTCTTCATGTTCGATCCACGACATCGCTGGTGGTGGTATCCGGCCATGACGCGCGACGAAGCGATCCTCATCAAGTTCCACGACAGCGACCATGGCCGCGCCTGGCGGACGCCCCATTGCGCGTTTCACGACGAAACGACGGCGAAGACGGTCCCGCGCGAGAGTATCGAATTTCGCGGCTGCGCCTACTTCACAAAGCGCTAGTCGACGCTAAGGTCGCGCTCAGGCCGCCGAGCGAGCGGCAACGACGGTTCGGTTCGGGAGGGGAATTTCATGCAAGGCAATGTGGATTCAGCGGCGGGCACACTTCGCTCTCCCGGCTACCAGATGATGCTCGTCGGCCTTTTGAGCCTGAATTTCGGCATCGTTTTCTTCGACCGGCAGGCGCTCAATGTGCTGATGCCCTTCGTCCAGCCCGAGCTTGGCCTGACGCAGACGCAGATCGGCCTCATCTCCGGCGGGCTCAGCTTCACCTGGGCGATCGCGGCGTTCTTCGTCGGCTGGCTCTCGGACAAGACGGGCCAGCGCAAGCTGCTGCTGGTTCTCTCCACGATCGCTTTCTCGCTCTGCTCCTTCCTGACCGGTATTTCGTCCAGCTTCGCCTTCCTGATCGGCGCCCGCCTGCTGATGGGTGTCGCCGAGGGCGGCGTCATGCCGATCAGCCATGCCATGGTTGCGACCGAGGTTTCGCGCGAACGGCGTGGCCTCGCCCAAGGCGTCGCACAGAATCTCGGCTCCAACCTGCTCGGCAGCTTTCTGGCGCCAGTCGTGCTGGTCGCCTTCGCTACTGCCTTCGGCTGGCGGGAGTCCTTCTATCTCGCGGGCGTGCCCGGCATCATCAGCGCCGTCCTGATCTGGTTCCTGATCGACGAGCCGGCCGCGCCGCCCAAAGCCGCGGACCACGACAAGATGACGCTGCTCGACGCGCTCAAGATCCGCAACATCTGGATCTCGGTGGTCGTGGGTGTGCTGATGGTCGCCCATTTCGTCATCACTTGGGCGTTCATGCCGCTCTATCTCGCGCAGGTGCGCGGCATCGATAACGAAACGATGAGTTGGCTCATGGGCTCGCTCGGCGTCGCCGCCGCGATCTACAGCTTCGGCGTCTCGGGCCTGTCAGACATTATCGGCCGCAAGCCGGTCATGGTCGTCCTGCCCTTCCTCTCGCTGGTCGGGCCGTTGACCGCCATGTATTTCACCGGCTCGCCTTTCGTGATGGCGTTCCTGTTCTTCATCGGCTGGGCGGTCAACGGCACATTCCCGATCTTCATGGCCACAATCCCTTCCGAGACGGTGGATGCGCGCCACCATGCCACGGTGCTCGGCCTTGCCATGGGCGCCTGCGAAATCCTCGGCGGTGTGTTCGGGCCGCCGATCGCCGGCATGCTCAATGATGCCTTTGGGCACTCGAGCTTCCTCTGGCTGCAGATGGGTCTTGCGATCTGTGCCGGGTTCGTGGCGATGGGGCTCGTCGAGACGGCACCGAGGCAGCTGCGCAAGCGGGGTCTGGCGCCGACCGGCTAAGCGCTCGGATATTGCGGATAGAGGGGGCGGCCACTGCGCCGCCCCTTTTTGTTTATGCCATCACGTAGCGCCCGGCCGCGATGCGCGCGCCCTCGGCAAGATTGGCCAGCTTCTTCCAGGTCACGGCCGGATCGATCTTGCCGTAGCCGGCAAAGGTGCCGAAGCCGCAGTCCGTGCTGGCGACCACACGGTCCAGCCCGACAATGTCGGCAAAGCGCTCGATGCGCTGCGCGATCAGCTCGGGATGCTCGACATAGTTGGAGCATGTGTCGATCATGCCGGGCGCGAGGATCTTCTCCTGCGGAATCTTGGCGTCGCGCCAGACCTTCCACTCATGCTCGTGGCGCGGATTGGCGGCCTCGAACAGGATGGTGGCTGGACGTGCCTTCAGGACAATGTCGATCACCCGCTCAAGCGGGATGTCGTGATCGTGGGGGCCTTCATAATTGCCCCAGCAGATGTGCATCCGCATCTTTTCAGGCGGGATATTGGCCGTCGCGGCGTTCAGCGCCTCGACATTGGCCTCGGCAATCTTGAGGAACTCGGCCTCGCTCACATCCTGATAACCGGTGTGACGCGACATCGCGAGATCGGGGCAATCGAGCTGCAGCTCGAAGCCGGCATCGACGATCGCCTCATATTCCGGGCGCATGGCATCGGCGAGGTCCGCCAGATACGCCTCGTGGCTGGGGTAGAAGGCATTCTTCTGGAACGCCGTGATGAGGCCCGGCGATGCCGAGTTCATGAAGGCGCGCACGCCCTTCCCTTCCCTGGCGAGCGCGGCCTTGAAGCGGCGGATATCGTCGTGGAGGGGCTGGAGATTGACCAGCTTCACCTTGGAGATGCATGAGGAGCGCGTGAACTCCTGGCTGCCCATGATGAGGGCGAGCTTCTTGCGAAGCTCAGGCAGCGGCGCGAGATCGGCGGCGGGAACGCGATCGGTATGGCCGCCAAAACCTTCAAGCCGTTCAATCATGTAGGTCGAATAGCCGACTTTCCCGAGTTCACCGTCCGAGACGATCGTGACGCCAGCCTCGACCTGCCGGGCGACGGCATCGTCGACTGCCGCCTGCACCACGCGGTCGAATTCGTCGGCACCATACGGGTCGCCATGATCGCGTGCCAGCAACAGAGGTGTAAGCGCCTCCCCGCGTGGCAAGCTCCCCACATGTGTGACATTTACGCTCGTCATGACTCGAATCTCCCATTCGCCCAAAGGCCCGTTGCATGCGAGCGCCCATAGCAAATTGCGGCGGAAAGTAACCCGAATCTGATCGATTGATCACAAATGATAAGTCCAGTTCACATTTCACGAAATGAAAATGCGGGTGCCGGTGACTCAGTGTTACTTACTAGACACACCTGCTTCTGCTAAGCACCACCTCGATCCGGCGCGCGCCCACGGGTGAGACACAGAAGCGCTGGACATTTGAGGAGAGACACATGCGTGTGAAAGACGCCCTATCCGTCGGTTTTCTTGCACTCTCGACCGCGCTCGCGGTTCCGGCTTACGCCCAGACCACGCCAGCCGCTCCGGCCGCCGGTGACGCAGCCAGCACCGACGAGACCACACCCGACATCGTGGTGACCGCGCAGTTCCGTGAAACCAAACTGCAAGACACGCCGATCGCCATCACCGCAGTCAATGCCAAGCTGCTTGAATCGCGCGGCCAGACCAATATCGCCGCCGTGGCCGCCCAAGCGCCGAACGTGTCGCTCCGGCCGCAGCCGCAGAATGGCGGCTCGGGCCTCATCGCGTTCATCCGCGGCGTCGGCCAGACCGACTTCAACTACGCGCTCGATCCGGGCGTCGGCGTCTATATCGACGACGTCTACATTCCGACCCTGTCGAGCTCGCTGCTCGAACTGATCGACCTTGACCGCGTGGAAATCCTTCGCGGCCCGCAGGGCACGCTGGCCGGCAAGAACGCCATTGGCGGCGCGATCAAGCTGTTCAGCGCCAAGCCGCAGGGTGATGGTTCGGGCAAGCTTGCCGTCGAATACGGCTCGTTCAACGAAGTGAGCGTCCGCGGCATGATGGACATCGGCCTCACCGACCAGCTCTCGCTGCGCGTGTCCGGCATGGGCCGCGGCCGCGACGGCTATGTCGCGATGCTCGACTATGGCCAGACGCACCCGAATTCGAACGTGCCCATCACGAATAGCCGTGGCAGCGGCAATTCCGACTATGCCACTATGGGCGGCCAAAACATCATCGCCGCTCGTGCAGCCCTGCGCTGGCAGCCCGACGACAAGGTCGAGGTCAACATCTCGGCCGACTATACGCGTGAGCGTTCGGAAGCCATTCCGACCGTCCTGATCGCTGCCGGCGCAATCTGCTCGGCTCCGGCCTGCACCAACTTCACCCCGTCCTCGACGGGTTCGTCATCCTCGCCGGCACTGGTCAACGGCGTCATGTCGTCGGTGCCGTGGCTGGTCGGCAAGAATGGCCAGCCGGTCAACATGAGCTGCGCCTTCGTTCCGGCCGGCAAGTACGGCTGCGACACCGGCGGCGACCTGCTCGGCTGGGATCCGCGGTTCGTCAGCTATTCCAACTTCCTGGACGGCATGGCGAAATCGACCACGGCTCCGTTCAAGCCCTATTTCTCACTGCCGATCACCAACTTCAACGGCTGGGGCGTCCACGGCAACTTCACCTACAAGATCACTGACGATGTCCAGCTGGTCTATATCGGCTCCTATCGCGCCTATAATTCCAAGTTCGGCCAGGATCAGGACGCCACGCCGCTTCCGGTGGCACAGCTCGACAACCAGCTCGATCACCACGCCTTCACCTCGGAAATCCGCTTGAACTTTAAGTCGGGCGATCTCCTGGAAGGCACGGTCGGTGGCTTCTATCTCGACCAGAAGGGCACCTACACGGCCCGCGTCGACCTGAACTACGTCCAGCCGACGATCGACTTCCTCCATGGCCCGGATACGACGCCGAGCACCACGAAGGCCCTGTTCGGCACGCTGACGGTCCACCCGACCGAGGCATTCAGCATCACCGGCGGCATTCGCTACACGAAGGACAAGAAGGACTATACATACTTCCGCCGGAATCCGGATGGCAGCATTCCCAACAGCACCACCTGCCCGCCTGGGCCGCCGTCCTTTGGTTCGTCCAACTGCCTGCTGGCCGGCATCTACAACATCACTGGCAGTTTCGCCGGCGATCGTTGGGACTGGCGCATCGTCGCTGACTATCGCTTCTCGAATGCGTTCCTCGCCTATGCCTCGGTTTCGACCGGCTTCAAGGGCGGTGGCGTCAATCCGCGTCCGTTCGTGGCCGACCAGCGCCTGCCGTTCAATCCGGAAACGCTCACGACCTACGAAGTGGGCTTCAAGTCGGATCTGTTCGACCGCAAGGTTCGCCTGAACGGCGCCGCGTTCCTGAACAAGTATGACAACATCATCCTTGCCAAGGTCCGCTGCGTGGAGTCCGTCCTGCAGACCCCGTGCCTGCGTCCGGATAATATCGGCAAGGCCGACGTGAAGGGCTTCGAACTGGAGTCGACCGTCCGTCTCGTTCCGGGCCTGACGATCGACGGCAGCGTCGCCTATCTCGACTTCAAGTACACCTCGCCGACGATCAACGGCTTCCTCGTCTCGGGCAAGGATGCTTCCGGCAACCCTGTCCAGGGCGCCGTTCCGGCCAACGGCGTGACGCCGTACACGCCGAAGTGGACCTGGAGCCTTGGCACCCAGTATGACCAGGTCACCGATCTGGGCACATTCAGCATCCGTGTCGACGGCTCCTACCAGGGCAAGCTCTACACGAACGCCGAAAATACGAACTGGGGCACGATCAAGGGTCGCTTCCTCGCCGATGGTCAGCTCTCCTGGCGTGACAGCAAGGACGACTGGAAGATCACGCTCTCGGTCAAGAATATCTTCAACAAATATTATTTCACGACGATCAGCGACGTCTCGACCTCGCTGGGTATCGTCAGCGGCGTGCCGGCCCTGCCGCGCACCTGGACGCTGGGCGTCAGCCGCAACTTCTGATCGGCCTCACAGCCAATCGAACCGAAGGGGGGCCGGAGCAATCCGGCCCCTTTTTTGATGCCCTCCCGCACTGACGCCGGCGTTCCGTTTCTCTCCATGAACCGCAGCGCATTGCCGAGGCGCGCCGCTTGATTTGCACGGGCCGGCTGCCATGCTCGCATCGCAGGTCCGCGCGGCGACGGACCCATGAGGAGAGCGCGCATGGCAGAGGCCCCGACGACCGAATTCTGGAAGGATACGAAACCCATTGCCAACGCCTTTCGTCCGGGCGCCAAGCCGGACGCCTATTTCGCGAAGATCGCGGAGGGCGACGAGCGGCTCTGGGTGCCGTTCAACGAGACGGTCTTTTCCAAGCCCGTCTGGATCAGTCCGGAGCGCAACATGTGGGCCGACGTGCTCATGGCCACGAAAGCGGCGCTGGTCAGCCGCCATTACCACCCCTGCCCGGTCTGGGCCTACACGATCAGCGGCAAATGGGCCTATCTTGAGCATGACTGGACCGCGACGGCCGGCGATTTCGTCTTCGAGGCGCCGGGCGAGAGCCACACCCTCGTCGCCTACGAGCATCCCGATCCGATGAAGGTCTTCTTCGTCGTCACCGGCCCGCTGATGTGGCTCGACGAGGACGGCAACACGGTCGGCCATTATGACGTGTTTGACTATATGGCGGCGGCACGCGCACATTATGAGAAAGTCGGAATTGGCGCGGCTTATGTCGACACGCTGATCCGCTGACTTCCGGGAGAGAGACGATGAACAAAGAGACCAAGATGACCGCGCCGCCCAGCCAGGAGCGCAAGATCGTCAAGGTGCCAGAACTCTTCCCCGACCTCATCGCCAAGCACGCCCATGCCGGCCGCTTCGTCCACTATGACGAAAAGGACAGCCCCTGGGTGCCTTTCGGCGAGAATGCCGCGATCAAGCACCTGCTCTTCGACACACGGCACAATATCTATTCGAACATCCTCTGGATGAAGGGCCCAAGCGTCGTCGGCACGCACAAGCATCGCGGCTATGTCGTCATGGTCTGCCTCGAAGGCAGCGTGCGCTATCTCGAATATGACTGGGTCGCGACCGAGGGCTGCTTCATTTACGAAACGCCGGGCGAAGCGCATACGCTGGTCACCGACCATCCAGACGGCTGCAAGCTGTTCGGCTGGATGCAGGGCCCGAACGAATTCTACGATCCCGACGGCAATATGGTCATGACCGCCGACGTCTGGTGGTTCATGGACCATTATGAGACCTACTGCAAAGCGAACAATATCCCCTTGAATCCGGAGCTTTATCTGTGAATGGCGTGACCTCCGAAAAGGGGCCCAAGGCACTCGCGCAGTTCGACATCAGCGGCCGCAGCGCCTTCGTGACAGGCGCGGCGTCGGGCATCGGCCTGGCCTATGCCGAGACGATGGCCGAGGCCGGCGCGAAAGTGACGCTCTCCGACATCGACGGCGCTGCCGCCGAGCGCGAGGCTGCACGGCTGCGCAGCGAAGGTTATGAGGCGCGTGCGGTCCAGCTCGACGTGACCGACCGGAGCCGCACCGGCCAGGTCATGGATGAGCATGTTGCCGCCTTTGGCGGGCTCGATATCTGTTTCGCCAATGCCGGCCTCGGCGCCGGACCCGGTTTCTGGAGCCCGGCAGGCGGTCGCGATCCGAACGGACAGATCGACACCTACGACCCGGCGCTCTGGGACAAGACGATCGCCATCAACCTGACCGGCGCCTACAACACCATGCGCGACGCCGCGCGCATCATGAAAAAGCAGGGCCGCGGCGGCTCGATCATTGCCACGGCATCCAATGCGGGCATCATGTGCGAGGCGATCGTGCCCATGCCCTACATGCCCAGCAAGGCGGGCGTCATCCACATGGTCAAGCACATGGCCTTCGAACTCGGCGAATATAAGATCCGCGTCAACGCGATCCTTCCCGGCCCCTTCGTCACCAACATCGCCGACGGCTATTTGAAGGATCCGGTGGTCCGCAAGGCGTGGGACGAGTCAACATTGATGGGCCGCATCGCCGACACCTACCAGATCAAGCCGCTGGCGCTTTTCCTTGCCTCGGATGCCTCCAGCTATGTGACAGGCAGCCCGATGCTGATCGACGGCGGCATGGCGCTGGGCAAGCTGGGCTAAACCGCCGGATAACAATAGCGGCAAGAATGATTGAGGAGAGCGCGCGATGACCCAGGCACAGGCCGCCATCTGCTATGGCGCTGATCGCCCCTTTGCTATCGAACCGGTGACGCTGGACGAGCCGCGCGCTGACGAGGTGTTGGTGCGCGTCCATGCCTGCGGCGTCTGCCACACCGACATGGCAGTGCGCGACCAGCAGCTGCCGACGCCCCTGCCCGCCATCCTCGGCCATGAGGGCGCTGGCGTCGTGGAAAAGGTCGGCTCGGGGGTTACCCATGTGAAGCCCGGCAATCGGGTCATCATGAGCTTCAACAGCTGTGGCCATTGCCCCAGCTGCGGTATCGAGAAGCCCACTTATTGCTACAATTTCGTCCCCGAGAACTGGCTTGGAACCCGCGCTGACGGCAGCGCCACCGCCCATCATGGCGACAATGCGGTCAACGCCAATTTCTTCGGCCAGTCCTCCTTCTCCACCTATGCGCTCGGCCATGCCCGCAATGTCGTGAAGGTGCCGGCGAGCGCGGATCATGTCCCGCTTTCTACATTGGCTCCGCTTGGATGCGGCCTCATGACAGGCGCCGGCGCGGTGCTGCGCAGCATGGCGGTGCGAAAGGGCATGCCGATTGCCGTCTTTGGGACCGGCGCGGTCGGTCTCGGCGCGATCATGGCCGCGAAGATTGCCGGCGCGAACCCGATCATTGCTGTCGACATTCATGATAGTCGCCTGGCACTGGCCCGGGAACTGGGCGCGACGCACAGCATCAACGGAAAGACACAAAATGCAGCCGACGAGATCCGCGCGCTGTGCCCGCAAGGCCTCGGCTATGCGTTCGATACGACGGGCATCAACAAGATCATCGAGCAGGCCGCGGGCCTGATCGCACCGATGGGCATCGTCGGCATTGTCGGCGCCTCCTCGCCTGCAGACAACCTCGTCTTCAACGAGGCCAGCTTCATGGGCGGCGGCAAGCGCGTCATGGGCATCCTCGGCGGTGACAGCGATCTCGTCACCTTCCTTCCGGAGCTGATCGAGCATCATCTGGCCGGGCGCTTCCCACACGATCGGCTGATCACGACCTTCGCCTTCGACCAGATCAACGAGGCTTTCCACGCCGGCGAAAGCGGCGAAGTGGTGAAACCCGTGCTCGTCATGCCGAGCTAGGAGCCGCAACGATGATCCCCGATCCCGGCGAATCTTTTCACAGCGATAGTCTCGCCCTGCCCTGGGCGGAGAGCTGGGCGGGCGACGAGCGCATCCATCTCAAGGCGCTGATGATCGACATCGAGGGCGGCCGCTATGCGGTGCGCATGCGCTTTCGCGCCGGCCTCCAGGTCGCGCCGCACAAGCACACCGGTGAGGTCCACGCCTATACGTTCAGCGGCAAATGGAATTATCTCGAATATGCCGACAGCCCGGCCAATGTCGCAGGCTCCTACCTGTTCGAGCCGCCGGGCACGACGCACACGCTGAGGGTCGCCGACGATGCCGGCGAATGGACCGAAGTGCTGTTCGTCCTTTACGGCGCGATGCTGCACATGGACGAGACCGGTGCCATCGTCGCGGTCACCGATGCCGAGAGCGTGCTGGCGGAATATGTGCAGCGGCTGAAGGAGCAGAACGTGCCGCTGCCCGCGCACTTGCCGGTCGGAGGACGCATGGCCTATCGGGCTTTGGAACCCGAAAAGTGATGACAGAATAATCCGTCATCCCGGCGAAGGCCGGGATCCAAAGCATCGGTGCAATGGACCCCGGCCTTCGCCGGGGTGACGGCTGGTTTGAGAAGGAACGGACTTTACCAATGCGCGCCGCCGTCATGCAGGGCCTGCACAAGCCCCTCGCCATCGAAACCTTGCCCGATCCGACGCCGGGCGCAGGCGAGCTCGTCGTCAAGGTCGGCCGCTGCGGCATTTGCGGCTCGGACCTGCACATGACCGAAGACGCCGGCTACGGGATGAAGGCCGGCGATGTCCTCGGCCACGAGTTCGCCGGCGAAGTCGTCGCGCTCGGCAAGGGCGTCGAGGGCATCCGCACCGGCGATCTCGTCTCGGTCATTCCGCTCAAGAGCTGCGGCCAGTGCGCAGCCTGCAAGGCTGGCGACCTGGCCTGGTGCGACACGTTCGGCCTGCAGGGCGGCGGCTATGCCGAATATGCCCTCACCCGCCCCAACCAGTGCGTCATCCTCCCCAAGTCGGTGAGCCTGTCCGACGGCGCCATCGTCGAGCCGCTCGCTGTCGCGCTGCACGGCGTCTCGATGTCGGGCATCAAACCGGGCGACAAGGTGATCGTCCTCGGAGCGGGGCCGATCGGGCTCGCCGTCGCCTTCTGGGCGCGGCGTGCCGGCGCGGGCAAGGTCGTGATGCAGGACGTCGCGCCCCACCAGCGCGATCGCGCACTGGAGATGGGCGCCACCGACTTCATCGTCGATCGCGAAGACCCGGTCGGCGCCTCGACCCGCGCGCTTGGCGGCCTTGCCGACATCGTCTTCGAATGCGTCGGGATTCCCGGCCTCATCGCCCAGGCCGTGCAACAGCTCCGCGGGCGCGGGACGATTGTGCTGCTTGGCCTCTGCAACCAGCCCGACACCTTCAACAGCTTCGCGATGCTGTCGAAGGAAATCCGCCTGATCACCTCCGCCTTCTTCACGCGCGGCGAATATGAGGCGGCGCTGGATGCGCTGGATCGGGGCGCGGCTGAACCCCGCGCCCTGGTCACGGAGACGATCTCACTGGCGGATACCCCCGTCATGTTCGAAGGCCTCAAGCACCGGACGCATCAATGCAAGGTGCTGATCGCGCCGGGAGAATAGGTTCTCAATCTCCCCGTCACATTAGATGCCAGCAAGACTTGCACGAAGCCCCCAAGCCGGCGCCGATATAGCCATAAGGGCGCCGGCGAGCGCAACAGATCGCATTGCAGACCAGCAGTGCCAGCGAGACAATGATGAACAGGACTATGAGCATCGCAGCTCGTTGACCATCACCCCGCCGGCTTGGCGGCGGGCGGCGGCGCGCCCATGCCCGCATTGGCATCGCTGATGACTTCGCGGCGCTTGATCTTCCATTCGCCCTTCACCTTGACGAATTCGTCGACCTCGCGGCCCTGCTCGTGCAGCTCGGGCGCCTCATTGGGGGCGTGGATGGCGACGCCGGTATAGACGAATTCGCCATGGGCGGTGTTGCCGTTGACGGTGATGCGGGGATTGGAGACCAGCACATTCATGCGCGCGGGCGCCTGGCCATTGGAACGCATGCTCTTGTACAGCCCCAATATGGCTTCCTTGCCCTTCAGGACGCGAGTGCCCAGGACGAGTTCGCCATCCTCGGTATATTCATCGCCGAACGTCGCCGACTTCTTGCCGCCGAGCTGGCTGTAATAGTCGACGATGAGCTCCTCGATCTGGATGCGGTCAAGCAGTGTCGCCTGCGTCGTCTTCGCCTGCAGCGGTCCCGCTGCGATCATCGCCAATGCCAGCACCACACCCTTCGTCGTTCTGCTCATTGTCGTCTCTCCCTGGTTTATCAGTTCGGGCGGGACCCTAATGTGAACACAAGCCGGCGCACAGAGAAAACAGGCGAGATTGTCCTTCGCCTGCGCGATCCTTTTCGATAGGGCCCGCCATGGAATTCAAAGGCCTGACTCGGCCCAACGGGAGACAATGCGCATGACGGCTCGCGGCCTCAACGTCGAGAAACTTGCTCGCCCCGAAGGGCCGACGGTGCGCGATGCCGTCATGGCACTGCTGCGCGACCTCGGCATGACGACGCTGTTCGGCAATCCCGGTTCGACCGAGTTGCCGCTGTTCCGCGACATGCCGCAGGACTTCCAGTATATCCTTGGACTTCAGGAGAGCGTCGTCGTCGGCATGGCGGACGGCTTTGCGCAGATGAGCGGCAATGCTGCCTTCGTGAACCTGCATTCGTCGGCAGGCACGGGCCACGCGCTGGGCAACATCTTCACCGCCTATCGCAACCAGACGCCTTTGGTCATCACCGCCGGGCAGCAGGCGCGCAGCATCTTCCCCTACGATCCGTTCCTCTATGCCGAGCGCGCGACGGAATTCCCGCAGCCCTTCGTCAAATGGACCTGCGAGCCGGCCCGCGCGGAGGATGTGCCGCTCGCCATCCTGCGCGCCTACCACATGGCGATGCAGGCGCCGCGCGGACCTGTGTTCGTGTCGGTGCCGATCGACGATTGGGACCGCCCCTGCGCGCCGATCGTGCCGTCGCAGGTGAGCAGCGCGACCATGGCGGACCCGGCGTTGATCGCGGCCGCGGCCGATGCGCTCAACAAGGCCCGCTCGCCGGTGATCGTCGCGGGCGCCGGTGTCGGCCGCGAGAATGCACGCGGCGCGCTGCTACAACTGGCCGAGGCACACAAGGCGCCGGTCTGGGTGGCACCGATGGCTGCGCGCGCTGTCTTCCCCGAGGATCACGCGCTGTTCGCCGGCTTCCTGCCTGCCTCGCGCGAGGCCGTGGTCAACGCACTGCAGGGCCATGACGTGGTTCTGGTTCTCGGCGCGCCCGTCTTCACCTACCATGTCGAGGGTTTCGGCCCTTACCTGCCCGAGGGCGCAAGCCTCTTCCAGATCGTGGACGATCCCCACGCCGCCGCGCGCACGCCGGTCGGCCAGGCGATCGTCGGCAATGTCGCCGAAGCGATCGCCGCGCTCAACGCCGCCGCAAAGCCGATCCCGCGCGCCATGCCGGATATCCCGGCGCCAATGCCCGACGAAGCGGAAAGCGGCACCGGCATCAGCGAAGCCCGCCTGATGCAGCGCCTCACTGCGCTGCGTCCCAAGGGGCTCATCGTCAGCGAAGAAGCCCCCTCGACGCGCGGGCCGCTGCACGACCATTTCCCGATCCGGCTCGACGACGAGTTCATGGCCACCGCGAGCGGCGGCCTCGGCTTTGCCCTCCCCGCCGCCGTGGGCGCAGCCTTGGCCAAGCCGGACAAGACCGTCTTCTGCCTGCTTGGCGACGGGTCCTCCATGTATTCGATCCAGGGCCTCTGGACCGCCGCCGAGATGAAGCTCGATGTCCGCTTCCTCATCGTCAACAATGGCGGATACGCTGCGCTCGAGCAGTTCGGCGCGCTGTTCGACATGGAAGTGGTCGGCAGCAAGCTCCCCGGCCTCGACTTCGTCAAGCTCGCCGAAGGCATGGGCGTTCCCGGCGCGCGCATCAGCCAGGTCGACCAGCTTGACGATGCGATCCGCGACCTGTTTGCGGGTGCTGGCCCCAAGCTGCTCGAAGTCGTCGTCGAGCGTCCATAAGGCGCATCGATCGAAAGAGAATAACTCTTCACATTGTCGCAGGATCGCAGCAAACAGGCTGCATAATGGTTGCAACAAGAGGCCCCGTTTCCATGTCGAAAGTTTTCATCACCTGCGCGATCACCGGCGCCTCGCCGATGCCCAAGCATCCCAACTTCCCCTTTCGTCCCGAGCATGTCGCGCAGGAAGCGCTCGACGCTGCCGATGCGGGCGCCTCGATCATTCACGTCCATGTCCGCAATCGCGAGGACGGCACGCCGAGCCAGGATCTCGAGGATTACCGCCAGGTCGTGAACCTCATCCGCGCGAAGAACAATGAGGTGATCCTCAACGTCACGACCGGCCCAGGCTGCATGTGGTTTCCAAAGAGCGCGGAAGAGCCCGGCATTCCCGACATGGAAAAGACGCTGATGTTCACTGCCGAGCGGCGGATCGAGCATATTCTCGACCTCAAGCCCGACATGTGCACGCTCGACATCTGCACGATGAACCTGTGGGGCGGCATCGCGATGAACCTGGAAATGATCGTCGGCAAGATGGGCACCATGTGCCAGGACGCCGGCGTGCTCACCGAGATCGAGTGCTTCGAGGCCGGCGATTTCGTGTTCGCCGACGACCTCATGGCCAAGGGACTCATCCCGAAGAATGCGCCCTATACCTTCGTGCTTGGCACCCATTACGGTCTGCCCGCGACGAGCGAGGCGATGATGTACTCGAAAAACCAGATCCCGCGCGGCGCGCATTTCACCGGCTTCGGCGTTTCGCGCCACAGCTTCCCGATGGCGGCGCAATCGGTGCTCCTCGGCGGCCATATGCGCGTCGGTTTCGAGGATACGATCTACCTCAAGAAGGGCCTGCTCGCGAACAACAATGCCGAGCTGGTCGATTGGGGCGCCCAGATCGTCGAGAAGCTCGGCAAGGAAGTCGCGACACCCGGCGAGACGCGCGAGATGCTGGGTCTCGCTCACTGAACGGAACGGGAGGGGCTCAGGCGTGCAGAAGGCGGAAGGTTCGTCCTCGGTCAAATCGGCGACGCGTACCCTCGATATCCTGGAGTTCGTCGTCGGTCACGGACGGCCGGTGAGTGCCGCCGAGATCGCCTCGACGCTCGGCATTCCGATCAGCAGCCTGTCCTATCTGCTCGGCACGCTCGTCGAGCGCGGCTATCTCTTGCGGAACGGCCGCCTGCACAGCCCGGGGCCCGCCTTCGCGCGGCTCCAGACCGCAGAGCCCGCTGCCATGCTGTCCGAGCGCATCGCCGCGCGCCTGCGCGCCATTTCGGCCCAGCTCAACGAGACCGCAGCCTTCTTCGTGCGGCAGGGCTATGAGATGGAGGCCATCGCCAGCGAGATGTCGGCCCAGCCGTTGCGCTACAATGTGGAGGTCGGACGCCTGCTGCCACTCCACGCCTTTTCGGCCGGCAAGGCGATCCTCGCGACGTTCGACGAGGATGAACTGAACGACTATTTCGCGAACACCGTCCTCTCCGCCTATACGCCCTCGACCGTGACCGACGAGGCCAGGCTGCGCGAGGAGTTGCTGCGCATCGGCCGCCGCGGCCTTGCGCGCACCGGTGAGGAATATACGCCCGGCATCATCGGCATCGGCCGCTCGGTGATCGCCGCCGATGGCACGCTGCTGGGCGCGATCAGTGTCGCAATTCCCCTCGCTCGCGCCACCCCGCTGCTGGAGGATCGCGCCGCAATGCTCATCATCCGCGCATCCGACATATTGGGCGCGGGCTGATGGCCGAGATCGTCAACCTGCGAGTCGCCCGGAAGGCGCGCGACCGCAAGAAAGCCGAGCAAAGCGCTGCGGAAAATCGCGCCAAATTCGGCCGCACCAAGGCAGAGAAAGCCAAGGCGAAGGCCGAGTATCTGCGCACCGAGCAAGCCATCGACGGCGCAAAACTCGACAAGCCCGACAGCGACTGACCTGCACAAAAGAAAAGGGCGGCGCCAGCGGCACCGCCCTTCCCTGTCTCAATTGTCGAAGGATCAGGCCTTCTTCGAGCGCCAGCTGTCGGCATAGCCGGTGCGGGCGACGGCCGAGTAAGGCACGGGCGCCACGATCGCCTTGATCTCGGTCTGCTCGTGCGGCTCGACGGTCGGCTTGGAGGTGCCGCCATTGGGCTCGCCCCAGAGCAGCGAAACCTCGGTGCCCGGCGTGGCAACGCTCGGGTCGACGATGGCGAGCGTCAGCATCTTGCCTTCGTTCGACGAGTAGCCGACCCAGGTCGAAATGCCGACCTGCTTGCCGTCCTTCAGCACCGCGTCATACGGGTGCATCGAGTAGACCGCGCTGGGGAACTCGAAATACTTGGCACGGCCTTCCTGCGAGAAGTAGCTGCTGGTGACGCGGAGGAAATCCTCGTCGTCGAGCGCCAGCGTGACCTTCTCGCGGTGCGGGCCGGCAGCCTTCTTCTCGAGCGCTTCCTTACCGATGAACTCATGGTCAAACTTGAGCATGATGCCATAGCCGATGTCCCACGGCGTCAGGCAATAGCCCTCGAGCGTCTCGGGGATGTACGACCCGCCGATCGAGCACTTGGCGCCATAGCTGTTGTCGCTCGCCCACTTGCGGAACTCGGCCGAACCTTCGCCGAACAGGTAGCCCGGGAACGGCGACGGGACCCAGCCCGACTCCAGCGTGTTGGACGAGTAGGCACGGCCGCCAACGAGGGCGAGGCCGAGGTCCTTGCCGGCTTCGACGAGCGCGCCGTGGACCTTGGCATAGTCTTCCCACGGACCGTAGAGCTCGTAGCCCGGCTGGCCGGCCATGCCGTGACGCAGCGCGCCGACGGTGGCGCCATTGATCGGGAACTCGGTCATCTGGAAGAACTTGAGATCGGGCGCGTCATAACCGAGCGCCTTGCTCAGGATCGCCATCGCGTTCGGGCCCTGGAGCTGGAAGCGATAGTGGCGGCGCTTGCCGTCCGTGCGGAGCGCGGTGCGCTCGTCGCGAGTGACCTTGACGTCCCACTTGCCGGTCGAGGCATGGAATTCGGCCCACTCGATGGCAGGCGCGCGGCCAACCAGGTTGAACTTGTTCTCTTCAAGGTAGAACAGGATCACGTCGCCGATGACATAGCCCTCGGGGGTGCAGGGCACCCACTGCTTCGCCTTGCCGGGCTTGTAGTTCTTGAAGCTGTTGATGCCGAGCGCTTCGAGCATCGCGAAGGCGCCGGGGCCTTCGACCATCAGCTCGACCATGTGGTAGCTCTGGTTGAACAGCACGGCGGTCTTCGCCCATGCGCGCTGCTCGTTGCGCCAGTTGGTATATTCGGCCGGCACGCCCGGATAGACGTTCGGGCCTGCCTGCTGATTGCGCAGGAAGTCGATCACATCCGACTGCGCGTCCAGCACATCTTGAAGATTCGCCATCAATATTCTCCTTTGGACTCAAGTTTCACGGGTTCAGAATTTCTCGTTTGGCCGTCCGCCTAGGCCATATCCAGCCAGCTTGCCAGCGCATCCGTCATGGCCTGCGGCCGTTCCACGGGGACCATGTGACCGGCCCCCGCGATGATCTGCAGGCGCGCGTTCGGAATGGCCTCGGCAATGCCTTCATGCTGCGCGGGCGGCGCCCATTCGTCATGCTGTCCGGTTGCAACGAGCGTCGGACACGTGATCGTCGGCAGCAGGCTTTCGACTTCGGGCCGGGCGAGCAACGCACGGATCTGGCGTTCATAGGTGTCGATGCCCATGTCCGCGCACATCTGCGTGAGATTGTCCATGAGGCCGGGGATCAGGCGATTGGGCTCCCAGACCATTGGCGGCAACCAGGCGTCGATCAATGCGTCCATGCCCTGTTCGACGCCACGTTCGAGCAGCGCGAAGCGACCCTCGGCTTCTTTTTCGGAGCGCGGCAGGTGGACGCCGGTGCTGACAAGCGCGAGCCGCGCGATGCGCTCAGGTGCACGGCGGACGATTTCGAGGGCAACGCGGCCGCCCATCGAATGACCGGCGAGGGCGAAGCGTGCTGGAGATTTCTGGAGAACGATATCGGCCATCGCACCGAGGCTGTCGGCCTCGTCATAGCCGTCGATCGCTTGAACGTCATGACCGAGGGCGCGCAATGCCTCCGCCTGCGGTGCCCAGATCCGGGCATCGCAGATCAGGCCGGGCAACAGCAGCAGTGGCGTCGCCGAATGATCCGAGTCGCGCATGAAATATCGAAGCTTCGTATATGTGAAGTATCGATATAGCCGAAATCGTGCCTCAGCGCCAGTCAAAAACCGGCCTACAGGCTCAGAAAAGCGACGAATCTCGCTTAGATCTCGAAAAAATGCCGCGTTAAAGCGCTCGGGCAGCGTTCGTTACTTCACATATGCGAATATCTAGTCGACCAGCATCAGTGCGTCGAGCGCGACACAGCCCTGCCCCTGCGGATAGACCACGACGGGGTTGAGATCGAGCTCCTGGATCCGCGGTTCGCCCAGCAGCAATTGCCCTATCTTGCCGATGAGATCGGCTACGGCCCCGACATCGAGCGCCGGCGCGCCGCGATAGCCTTTCAGCAGGGCTGCCTGCTTGAGCGAGAAAAGTTCGGCAATGATCGCGTCGCGCGTCAGGTCAGGCGTCAGCAGGCACACATCCTGCAGGATCTCGGCCGTCACGCCCCCGAAGCCGGCAAGGATGACCGGCCCCCATTGCGGATCGTTCTTGGCGCCGATGATCAGCTCAAGCCCGCGCGCGCCCATGGCCTCGATCAGCACACCGTCGAGGATGATCGAAGCATCGTAGCGCGCGACATCGGCAAACATCTTGTCCCAGGCCGCGCGGATCGCATCGGCGCCCACGAGATTGAGCGCAACGCCGCCGGCATCGCTCTTGTGGCTGAGCGCAGACGCCTGTGCCTTCATCACGACTGGCCCGTCGATCGCCTCGGCTGCGGCAACGGCCTCCTCTACGGTCCCCGCGAACTGCCCCTTCGGGAAACTGATACCGAGCGGGCCGAGTAGCTGCTTGGCGCGATATTCGGGCACGACGCCCGCCTCGCCCGCCAGCGCCGGCACCTTCGACGCCGCAGCATTGGCGACTCCGAAATCGCGACCGCTATAGGTCGTCAACCGCTTGACCGCACGGAAGGCGCGCTCGGTCGTCGGGAAATAGGGGATGCCGTGACCGCGCAGTTTGTCGATCCACTCGCGCGGCATCTCTGCACCCTCATCGAGTCCGGCGAAGATGATCGGTTTGGTTGGCCGATACTCATCGACAGCCTTGAGGAACGGCGGAAGCTTGATCGCGACCGTGCCCGGATCGGTCTGGATGATACCGGCATAAACCGTGCCGACGCGATCGTCGGTGAACAGCGCCGCCAGCGTGCGCGTGTACATGTCGGGATCGACCAGGCCCTGTGCGGTCAGGTCGAGCGGGTTGCTGACCGGCACGAAGTCCGGCAGCGCCGCGCGCAAGGCGGGGGCATTTTCGTCGGTCAGGGTCGGCAGGTCGAGGCCGAGTTCTTCGCCCAGATCCAGCATCAGCGCCTTGAAGCAGCCGGATTCGCCGAGCACCGCGGTGCCGCCGCTCGGCAGCGACGGGCAGCGGAACGCGATCTCGGAAATGTCGCCCAGCTCCTCAAGCGTCTCGGCGACGATCACCCCTGCCCGCTCCACCTTGGCGCGCATGAGCTTGTAGTCGCCGGCCATCGCGCCGGTGTGCGTCGCGGCGGATTCGCGCGCCGCGCTGCTCTTGCCCGGGTGCAGCAGGAGGATGAGCTTGCCGGCTGCCCGCGCCTTGGCAACGAGCGCCAGGAAGCGCGCCGGATCGCGGAACTGCTCGACGATCATCGCGATGACGCGCGTCTTCTCATCGGCGATCATCCACTCGACGAAATCCTCGACGCCGTTCGCCGCCTCGTTGCCGGTGGAGACGTGGAACGTCAGATCGACCTTGCGGGCGAGCAGCATGACCGCGAGCACCGCCGCCATGGCGCCGCTCTGCGAAACGATGCCGATGCCGCCAGGGCTGGGCACCGCGACATCGGTGTTGATGAAGGTGAGCGGAATGCGGTCGACATAGTTGACCGAGCCGAGACAGTTGGGACCTTCGATCACCATGCCGGCTTCGCGGGCAATGCGGCCGATCTCGAGCTGGTCGGCCATGCCCGCCTCGCCGCCCTCGGCAAAGCCTGCCGCAAAGATCATCGCAGCGCCCACTTTGCGCGCGGCAAGCTGACGGACCGTATCAAGCACGGCGACGCGCGGAATGCAGAGGATGGCGCAGTCGACGCCTTCGGGGAGGGCCTCGACGCTCGGCACGGCCGGGCGGCCGCTGATCGTTTCGCGCTTGGGGTTGACGAGATGAATGTCGCCCGGGAAGTCATGCTTCACGAGGTTGGCGAGCACCACGGCGCCCAGCGCACCCGGCGTCTCGGACGCACCGACGATCGCGATCGACTTTGGCTTCAGCAGCCGGTTGATGTCACGCGCGCTCATCTCTCACTCCCTCAAATCAAAAAAAGTCCGCCCGCCCGAGCGCCTGCGCGGGCTCGAGCGAACGGCTCCAAGGCGGGCCGAAGCCCGCCCCTGCAGGCTCATTTCTCGGTCTTGGTCTTGTCGTAGTGACCAAGGCCGGGCTTGAAGGTCTTGTCGTCGAGGAACTGCTTCATCGCGACATGGCGACCGTCCGACTTGTCGAACCAGTTCAGACCTTCCTGCATGCGGATCAGATAATCCTCCGCATTGTCATAGGTCATTTCCTTGACGCGACGGACCGAATCCTTGGCATATTTGATCGTCGCCCAGTTCTTCTGGACGAGCGTCTCGGCCACCTGCGTCACGCGGGCCTTGAGCTTGTCCGCCGGCAGCGATTCATTGACCAGGTTATACTGCGCGGCCTGCGGACCGGTGAGATTCTCGCCCATGATGGCGTGATACATGGCAACGCGAAGCGGCATGAGATCGACGGCGACCTTCGTCGCGCCGCCACCAGGCAGGATGCCCCAGTTGATTTCCGAAAGACCGAACTGCGCATCGTCCGAGCAGAAAGCGAGGTCGCAGGCGAAGAGCGGACCATAGGCACCGCCGAAGCACCAGCCGTTGACCATGGCGATGGTCGCCTTCTGATACCAGCGCAGACGCTCCCACCAGGTATAGGCTTCGCGCTGCGAGCGGCGCACGGCATGGAAACCCTCGGCCTCGCTCTCGCGGAAATATTCCTTGAGATCCATGCCCGCGGACCAGGCGCTGCCCTCGCCGGTGAGCACCAGGACGCCCACATCATCGCGGAATTCCAGCTCGTTCAGCACCTTCAGCATCTGCCGGTTGAGCTTCGGGCTCTGGCAGTTCCGCTTGTCCGGGCGATTGAAATAGACCCAGGCGATGTTGTTCTCGATCTCGTAGCGGACGGTATCTTCTTCGCGTTGCTCGGACATATGCCTTTTCCTCCGGCGTGAATCTGTTATGTTATGCTGCATAGCATTTGATGCCGGAGGCGGCAAGCACGATGGACGGCAAAAAGGAAGCTGAGAAAGAGGAGCGCAGCGGGCTGCCCAGTCCGCTCGACGAACTGCTCGGTTATCGCCTACGGCGCGCCTCCATGGCCATGATGGCCGACCTGCTCGCAGCACTTCATCCGCTGGAGCTGAGCGCGGGCGAAGCCTCATTCCTGATACTGGTCGGCGCCAATCCGGGTTGCCCGCAGAGCGATGTCGGGCGCACACTGGAGATCAAGCGCGCCAATCTGACGCCGCTTGTTGCGCGCATGAAGGCGCGCGGGCTCGTCGTGGATGCGCCGATCGACGGGCGCTCGCGCAGCCTCACACTGACAGAGGCGGGCATAGCGTTGCGGGACGATGCCCTCGCCCGCATCGCGGCGGCGGATCGAAAGGTCAGCCAGGGCCTCTCGATCGACGAGCGCGCTCTGCTCGCGACCCTGCGCTCGATCTCGGGCTGAGGTATCAACCCGTCGCCTGCACCGTTCGAACCCGAATCCAGAAAGGCGCCCTCGGGGCTTGGCGGCTCCGCGCAAAGCTGATAGCGGGCACAGCCACGCGCACCCATAGCTCAGCTGGATAGAGCGCTGCCCTCCGAAGGCAGAGGCCAGGGGTTCGAATCCCTTTGGGTGCGCCATTTCCCCATCAGGCGAGAGAAGCTAGTAAAATGGCGCGGAAAGTTGCGCCTTGGCCCTCTTGCGGAAGCTGCGCCACGCCTGGCCGACTGGTGCAGCGATGATTGCCAGCCGCTCCTGCCCTAGCAGGTCGATCGCTAGGCCGGCGGCGAGCATCATGGTCAGTGTTTCATATCCATAATTGCCGACCCAATGCAGCGCATTGGCGACCATCTCCAGCTGCAGTCCATCACTATGCACTGCGAGGAAGAACGTCCCGAAGACGGAATAGGAGGCATAGGCTCCGTTCCAACTGACGGCGATCGAGGTCGCAGGAATTGCCAGATACTGGTTCGAAATCGCCGAGCTGAACAAGACCAGAGCCACGAGGTAGATGCGAAGGCTCTCGATCGGGCGGCGGTCCTGGGTAAAAAGCCCGACCAGCAGCACGGCGCCAATGAACAGCAGCATCGGTGAAACAAGATCCAGCAGCAGCCCCGGCGCAACCCAGGACCAGAATGGA
>DASWYL010000081.1:0-47506 GCA_036404995.1 Sphingobium sp.
TGGCACCTCGATGTCGGCTCATCACATCCTGGGGCTGGAGCAGGTCCCAAGGGTTTGGCTGTTCGCCAATTAAAGTGGTACGTGAGCTGGGTTCAGAACGTCGCGAGACAGTTTGGTCCCTATCTGCCGTGGGCGTCGATAATTGAGAGGAGTTGACCCTAGTACGAGAGGACCGGGTTGAACATACCTCTGGTGTACCTGTCGTTCCGCCAGGAGCGCAGCAGGGTAGCTATGTATGGACGGGATAACCGCTGAAAGCATCTAAGCGGGAAGCCTCCCTCAAGATAAGTTATCATCGAGCCGTGGAAGACCACCACGTTGATAGGCCAGGTGTAGAAGTGCGGTAACGCATGGAGCTAACTGGTCCTAATTGCTCTTTTCGCGCTTTAGAGAGTCCCATCATCATCGACAGTCCTGGAAACAGGGTGATGTCGTGGCGATGGATGCTAGAAAGCTCGACGCCCGATAAAGAAATGCACGGATAATCGATTAAAAACCCTTCGCTCGCATGAGCGCCTGCTTCATTGCTTGGTGACCATAGCGTCTGTGACCCACCCGATCCCATCCCGAACTCGGCCGTGAAACCGGACAGCGCCGATGGTACTGTGGCTCAAGCCCCGGAAGAGTAGGTCGTCGCCAGGCATTGCAGCCGGCGCTCATGAGTGCGCGAGGAAATGAAACCCATTCACATGTCAAAAAGGCGGCCCGTGAAGGCCGCCTTTTTGCATTTCAGGGCCTAGTTGCCCAAATTGGCGCGGGATGGAGCAGCCCGGTAGCTCGTCAGGCTCATAACCTGAAGGTCGTAGGTTCAAATCCTACTCCCGCAACCAAATAAAGAACCCGGCCATCGCGCCGGGTTTTTTGTTGTCTGTGGCAGTTCCCGGCTCGGCGTTCGGCCAGATGCGCCCGCGGGCGGACGAGCAATCATTGGCCTCCAGCGCCAACATGCCCCCGCTTCGGCGGGGGATTTTTGTTGCCCACTCGACTACGGCCTGTCCCTCACACCTGACTTTCTCCCGCCTGTTGGGTTGAGCGTGATCTCAAGCGGGGCGGCTCGAAGCCTGGGTGAACATCCGGCGCCTCCAAGCCATCAAACAATGCGTGGCGGTCCGTTCGCGTGTACAGTCGATCGCTTTCCCGACGTCATCGAGTCTCAGTATCCTTCAACACCCCAGGCGATGAGCTGCGCGGGGTGGCGCCGCTCGCCTGCAGAACTGGATGCCCCACCGAATCTAGCGCTTCCCTTATGGGTTGAGTTTGCGGAGCTTTGCGAAGAGCCGGAAGCAGGATCGGACTCATAGTCCAAGTCGAAATCCGGAAACCTATTTTTCTCAAAATGCTAAATGGATTGCGTGGGAGCGTTCCCACCTCGGAGATTCTTGCAAGCGATAGATCCGCTGCATGTGGAAAGGTCGCACGAGCGGCGCTTTAACCTAGACACGCTGAGCGATCATCACGGTGATCCCTGTGCGGCGCGCTGATGAGTGGCGACCGGGGGAAGGCGCTGCATGAGCGATCACATCCGATGTTGCCGGGGCACGCCCGCGCATGGTGAACGACCGTGAGAATGCAGTGGGGAGATTGGAGGCTCGTGGCCGTCTCTCTATCGCCCTGCCGAGAATCTTCGATGCGCCTTGGGTTTCAGGCATGCTTCCTTTGGCGAATGCAAGCATTGAAGAAATCCGCAACCGGAGCGAAGCCGGCGCGCCGTCTGCAGCGGGCAACAAAAAACCTCCCCGCGCGAACGCGGGGAGGTCGAAAGTAGCGTAACGAACTTCTTAGAACTTTGCGGTGACGCCCAGATAATAGCGACGACCGTTGATGTCGTAGAAGCTGCCGTTGAACCCGCCACCCGGCAGCTGGCCGAGAGCGACGTTCGCCGTCGTGTTCACGCCGCCGATCGGCGGAGCCGTGTTGAACAGGTTGTCCACGCCGACCCGCATACGCACGGCCTTGGTCACCGTGACATTCGCGTTCAGGTTGAACAGGTCATAGGCGGGATAGCCGTTGATGACCGTCGGTGCGATCGCCGCGCTTTCCTGCAGAACGCTGGGCAGATGCTGCCACTGGAGCGACAGGTTCACCGGACCGATGCCATAGCCGACCGTGGTCAGGATACGGTAACGGAAGGCGCCCGGGTTAAGGGCGTTCTGCGCCGTGCCCAGAGTCCCGACATAGTCGACGATCGGGTTATCGGCGAGTTCCTTCGAACGATAGTGCAGATAGTAGTTGAGCAAGAAGTTCACGTTGAACGTACCTGGACCAACCTTGGTTGCCCAGTCGACCTGCGCGTCGAGACCCTGAATGTCGACCACACCATTGTTATAGTAGGTCACATCGAAGTTCGCGGCGCCCAAGGCCGGGAGCGGATCGTAACGGATGCCAGCGCAATACGGATTGTTGGCAGCCGCGACAGCGCCCGAAGACAGGCTCACGGTGTTGGTGGTCGTGTTGAACGTCGTGCCCGTGCCGGCACCCGTCACGGCCGTGTTCCAGTACGGATCGAGGCACTGCTGGAGAGCCGTGCCGGCGCCCTGCAGACCAATCGCGTCCTTCAGCTTGATGCTGTACCAGTCAACGGTGAAGCGCAGACGCTGCAACAGCGGCGCCTGGAACGGCGACTGCACGACGATACCGGCCGTCCAGGTATCGACAGTTTCCGGCTTCAGCCCAGGGTTGCCCTTGGCGTTCGTCCAGGCGAAACCACCGGCCGGGGCTGGCTGAGCCGAAAGCAGACGGGTCAGGTAGTACTGAGCCGCAGTGCCGGCACCGCCCGTGCGCTCCATGACCGCAGCGCAGACCGCCTTCACATCAGCTGCATTGGCAGCGCTATTGCCGCCAGCGGCCGGGTTCGGCGAGATCCTGTAGGTGCTACGCTCGGAGCAGATGTCGCCCAGAGAGTTGAACCCGAAGATCTGCGACGAGGACTGATAGAGTTCAGCAACGTTCGGCGAACGCTGCGCACGGTTGTAACCGCCGCGGACGCGGAGCCAGTCGGTCACCTGCCAGTCACCCAGGATCTTGTACGTCCAGCTACCGCCCGTCGTGTTATAGTCGGAGTAGCGGGCGCCGAGCTCGAGGCTCAGATCCTTGATGCCCGGGATGTCCTTCAGGACCGGGACGAGCAACTCGCCGTAGAATTCCTTCACATTGTAGGAACCGAACGAGTCGCTGCTCGGATAGATACCGAGCGCCTGGTCGAGGAAGGATTCACCCTGATCGGTGATCGTGTCGTTGATGAACTCATACTTCAGCGAACGATAGCTCGCACCGACGGCACCCTTGAGCGTACCGGCCGGCAGGTCGAACAGCGAGCCCTGGGCGTTGAACTCCGCAATCGACTGCGTGACCTGCTGGTTGTTCTTCAGGTCGGCGGTGATGGCGTTCTTACAGTCCTGCGAGATCGATTCCCACGGGGTCGTGAAGAAGTTCATGCCCGTGGTGCACGACGCAAAGTTCGCGCCGAACGCCGGACGGGCGCTTGCCGTGTTGCTGTTCGTGTTGAAGCCCTTGCCGAGGCCCGGCGAGGTCAGCAGGGTGCGGAGACGGGTGAGCGAGAAGACGCCCGTCTGACGCGTGTACGTCGTCGTCGTGCCGTGGTTGCCGAACAGTTCCCAGGTCCAGTCGGTGCCCGGGAGCTTGCCCTGGAAGCCGGCCAAAATGTTGAACGTCGTCACGCGGTTGGTGACCGAGCGGTTCTGCGGGAAGCCGTAGTTCAGCTCCACGCGGCCGTTCGGGTTGGTGCGGGCATTCAGCAGGGTCTGGATGTTCGCGGGCAGATACTGACCGATCACCTGGTTGTTGGTGCAGCCGCCGACCGTGCTCTGGGCGCACGCGAACTGCGAGCCATAGAGCTTGGTGAAGGCCGGGTTGGTCGGGTTGTCGGTCAGCACGCCCGGCGTCGGATCGACATAGGCCGAGCCGCTGTAGGTCATGCCGTTGAGAATGACCGAGCTCGCATTGCCTTGGCTGCCATAGGCCGTGTCAGGGATGGCGCTGCCGGTGTAAACGCCGGTGCCATAAGGCACAAAGACGTCCCAACCGCTTGTGATCGCGCCGCCCTGTTGGGTCGTGCTTGTCTCCGTGTTGCTATAGAGACCCTGGGCGAACACGCCGATCCAGTCGTTGATCTCATAGTTTCCGCGGAAGAACGTGTTGTAGCGCGTCAGCGGCAAGAAGGCATAAGCCGTCGTGTCGACAAAGTTCAGTGCGCCGGTGGCACGCTTCACGGCGAGATCGCCCTGGTAGGTCGTACCCTGGAACTGCGCTACGCCGCCGCGCTGGTTGTAGCCGGTGGTGAACAGCGAGCCGTTCGGATTGACGTAGACCGAGAAGTTGGATGCGCCCGGAGCGAAGGACGAGAAGGAGACCGTGTTGGCAAGCGGCTGGCCCGTCGTGTCGAACGCCTTGGTCGTGCCCGGGAAGAGCGTGTTGTAGAACACCGACTCGTTGGCTGCAGCAACGCCGTTCCCACCCAGCGCGACGCCGGGATAGAGCGGGAAGAAGCGGTTGGTGCCGATGGTCGGATTCTTCCACAGATCCTGATACCAGCTGCGATTACGCTGATAGCTGGCTTCGCGGGTGTTCATCGACATCGCGATGCTGATATTGCCACGGCCGTCTTCGAAGTCGGTGCCCATGATGCCGGACACCTGATATTCGAAGCCGTCACCGGCATTCGCGATCGACGTCTGACCGTCCAGCTCGAGGCCCTTGAAGTTCTTCTTCAGGATGAAGTTGGTGACACCGGCGACAGCGTCGGCACCGTAGGTGGCCGAAGCGCCACCCGAGATGATCTCGACGCGCTCAATGGCAGCCGACGGGATCGTGTTGATGTCGACGACGCCCGCAGCGTTGCTCGGCGTGGCACGACGGCCATCGAGCAGCACGAGGTTGCGGTTGGCACCGAGGCCGCGCAGCGACACGGTGGCCGCACCGGGCGTGTTGGTGGCGGTCGGCTGGATGTCGCCACCGCCGGTTGGCGTCTTGGCGGGCGTGAACTGCGGCAGCTTATTGAGGTTCTGCTCGATGGCTGCAGTCGACGACTGCTCGATCAGTTCCTTGCCGACCGTCACGATCGGGCTGTTCGAGCTGTAGTCCTGACGCGCAATGCGCGAGCCGGTAATGATGATCGGTTCGGCCGGCGCCTCATCGGACGCGCCTTCCGGCTGGTCCTGGGCGAAGGCGGGCACGGCCGCGATCATGCCGATGCAGACGCAGCTGGTAAACAGCGTCGCCTTCAGCGTGTGGCCGAAGTCTCGGTCCCTCTTGATGGTAGTCATCGGATTAATCTCCCTAAATCCTGAAGGTTTTTGGACGGGCTGGCCTCAACCGAGACCCGCATTCCGTCCGTGAAGTTTTTTGCTCTTGGGCCCCGGGGGGCCATGTGACCCAACCTGCCGTTTCGCCCGTCCCGGGGGCGGAACCGAAGGATCGTTGCTGCGCGGTTCCTTGTGCACTCAGGGGATGAGATGCCAAAAAAGACCGCGCCGCCGAAAACTCGGCGGTGATCGGTGGTTGAGAAAAAGAAGGTCGGCAAACTGCGAAAATTTGCCTGAGCCCCAGCACCAAGCGGGGTCAACGCATTGCGTCGGATGCTCTCCTCTCCAGACTCGAGCGAGGCAGTTACACGCCACGCTCTCTGTTCTAATCGATACTCTTCTATCGATTTAAGCATCCTATTCTGCAACGGAAGGCCCGTCCAGCGCCAGAAAGTTGCCGGCTGTGTCTGCCGTGAACCACCGTTGTGAAAATGCCTCAGTTCGTAAACGGCCCGGTAAAAATGGTTACCGCGACGGGCATGCAATTTAACGATAAATGGCCGAAATCGACCAGCAAGTATCTGATTTTTCAGGGTTAAAGCGCGTAGAAAGAGCGCAATATTCTTTCACATCGTGAAATTGCGCAAAGAGGTCCTGGCAGGGACGGCAATTTTATTCCGACAATTTCACTTGGTGAATTGACGCGGATGAGGCCGGTCAGAAATGGCCCTGATGTCGATGGCGAGAGGCCCTTGCAAGCGGCGTGCTGACTGTGCTGCCGGCAAAATTCCCTCCCCGCGCGAACGCGGGGAGGGACCAAGGGGAGAAGGTTTCGTTTAGAACTTGACGTTGATGCCTGCGTAGAAGCTGCGGCCGTTCACGTCATAATAAGCGGCATTGTAGGAACCGCCGGCGAGCGCGCCGCCGACAGGCGCCGTATTCACGCCGAACAGCGGCGGGGCCTTGTTGAATAGATTGTCTACACCGAAGCGGAACGACACATCCTTGCGGACCGCGACGCTCGTACTCAGGTTGAACAGATCGTAGGACGGAGCGCCCGCGATCTTCGTGCTCGGTGCCGTTGCCGAAGTCTCGGTCTTCACGCCGGGCAGGTGGCGCCACTGGAGCGAGACGTTCACTGGACCCCAGTTGTAACCGAAGGTCGTAAACAGCTTCCAGCGGAACGCACCGCCGTCGAGGCCGTTCTGCGTCGGGCCCGTCGTGCCAGCATATTCGACCAGGGGCAGCGTCGCCAGCTCGGCCGATTTCAGCGAAAGCAGGTAGTTGAGAACGCTGTTGATCGAGAGGCGGCCCGGACCGACCTGGTTCGACCAGTCAAGCTGGAAGTCGAGGCCGGACGTCTGGAAGCGACCGTTGTTATAATAGGTCGTCTGGACGTTGCCGAGCGCACCCGTCGTGTTGCGGGCGATACCCGCGCAGTAGGGTGAATTGGCGCTCAGGGTCGGATTGAACGCTGTGTCGAAGCACTGGCGCTGCGCGATGTCGACCGACTGAGCGCCGATCGCATCCTTCACCTTGATGTTATAATAGTCGACCGCGAAGCGCAGGCGGTTGAGCCAAGGAGAATCGAAGGGCGAGCTGATCACCGCGCCCAGCGTCCAGGTGTCGGCGACTTCCGGCTTCAGGGTCGGATTGCCCTTCAGCGTCGGGAACACGAAGGCGCCACCCGGCGACTGTGTGCCGCTGTAATAGACCTGGTCGGCATTCGGATTGCCCGAGCGCTGCATGAGCACGCGGCAGAGCGCTTGCACATTGGCTGCGTTGGTCGGGTTGGTCGCTGTGTTGGCCGAATAGGGCTGCTCGTTCGCCGTCGAGCAGGCGTCGCCGCCGGCCGCGAAGGCAAAGGTTTGCTGGGCCGCGAGGAAAAGCTCTCCGATGTTCGGTGCGCGCTCCGAGCGGTTGTAACCGCCACGCAGGCGCAGCCAGCTAGTCACATCCCACGAAGCTAGCGCCTTGTAGGTGTAGCTTGTGCCGGTCGTATTATAGTCGGAAACGCGCGCACCCAGCTCCAGTTCAAGCTTCTTGATGAGCGGAAGGTCCGCCAGGACCGGAACCAGCAATTCGCCGTAGAATTCCGACGCCTCGAGGCGGCCCACGGAATTGCCCGACGGATAAAGACCAAGAACCTGGTCGTTAAACATCGTGCCCTGGGTCACGTAGGTGTCGTTGTCGAAGTGATACTGGTTGCTGCGATAACTGGCGCCGACAGCAGCGCTGACGGTGCCTGCCGGCAGGGCGAACAGCGAGCCCTGGGCATCGAACTCCCAGACCGACTGCTGCATGACGGCGCGCGTCTTCAGGTTGGTGCTGACGGCGTCGAGGCAGTCCTGGCTGATTGTCTGGGTGTAGTTGAACGGATTGATACCGCTTGTGCAGGTGGCGGATGCGGCGCCGAAGCCAAAGTCCGGAGCACCGGCATTGCCCTTTGCGGAGAAGCCTGCGCCCCAGTTCGGTGCCGACATGACGGCACGCAGACGGTTGAGCGATACGAAACCAGTCTGCATGACGTTGGTTTCGGACTCGCCCTGCTGCGCGAAGGCTTCCCAGGTCCAGTCGGTGCCGGGGATCTTGCCGTCGACGCCCGCCGTGATGTTGTAGGTGAAGACGTCGGTCTTCGATGCACGGTTGAACGGCAGCAGTGCACGAAGCGCCCAGGGCTGAGTCGGGTCGGTGCGGGAGTTGATGACCGTTTGCAGCTCGGTCGGGAGGGCGCGGCCGTCATTCGGGATAAGGACGCTCCAGCCGCTCACGATCGGACCCGGCTCCTGCACGGTCGACGTGGCGACCTTGCTGAAATTGGCCTCGCCGAACACGCTCAGCCAGTCGTTGATCTCGTAATTGCCCCGGGCGTACACGTTGTAGCGCTCGAGCGGCAGGATCAGCAGGTTGTCGGTGTTGTTCTTGGCAAGCTGGCCATTGGTGAGCTTCTTGTAGTTATAGCCGTCGACGACGGTGGCGCGATAGGCGCCCTGGGTGCTTAGCGCGTCGAAGCCGGTCGTGGCCGTGCCGTTCGGGTTGGCATAGATGGTGTAACCCATGTTGCCCAGCGGCGTGGATGCCTGGTTGAAGATGCCGTTGATGACGGCAGCGCTCGGCAGGTTGGCATAGTCGAGATAATAGCCCGGCAGGCCCGGGAAGAACTGGGTGCCGCCGATGTTCGGGTTCGCCCAGAGATCGCGATACCAGCTGCGGTCACGCTGATAGGCGGCCTTGCGGGTGTTGGTCGAGAAGGCAATGCTGATATTGCCCTTATCGTCCGCGAAGTTGGTGCCCATGATGCCCGACACGGTCCACTCGGTGTTGTCGGCATGCTCGGTGGTGCCGATCTGGGCGTCCAAGGCGAGGCCCTGGAAGTTCTTTTTCATGATGAAGTTGGTGACGCCAGCGACGGCATCCGCGCCATAGGTCGACGAGGCGCCGCCCGAGATGATCTCGACGCGGTCAATCGCTGCGGCGGGAATCGTGTTGATGTCGACTGCCATCGAGGCGTTGCTCGGCGTTGCGCGGCGACCGTTGATCAGCACGAGGTTGCGGTTGGCGCCGATGCCGCGCAGCGAGATGGTTGCCGCGCCGGGCGTGTTGGTCGCGGTCGGCTGGATGTCGCCACCTGCGGTCGGGACCTTCGCTGTCGGCGAGAATTGCGGCAGTTTGTTGAGGCTCGTCTCGATCGCCGAGGTGCCCGAATTCTGGAAGAGTTCAGCGCCCGCGGTCTGGATCGGGCTGTTCGCCTGATAGTCGCGGCGAACGATACGCGAACCGGTAATCACGATCGCTTCGGCCGGCGCTTCATCAGCTGCGGGTGCAACTGCGCCTTCGGGCGCGGCGTTGTCCTGCGCATGGGCGGGTGCGGCCATCGCGACGAAGCCAGCGCCCACACAGCTGACAAACAGCGCCGTCCGCAGTTGTAGACCAAAATCACGGCGGGTCTTCTGGGGGATGTTCATGAGATCAATCTCCAAGTCCTGATGTTTCGGACGGCGTGGTCGAGAGGCGACCGGGACCGTCCATGCTGTTTTGTTGTTGGGTCGCGAGGGACCGGGTTGCTCGCCGCGCCGCTTGCCCGCCGGGTAGCGACCGGCAAGCCACAGGACCGATGTCACAGTCTGTTCCATCCTCCGGGAGAGAGGACGCAAACGACCGTGCCGCCGGGAGGCCCGGCAGCGGTCAGCGCGACGAGAAAAAGAGGAGGAGCCGAGGGGGCTTTTGGGGCTGCCGGTGGAGCGATGCGCTGACTCAGCGCAGGGCGCGGCGTGCTTCCATGGCAGGTCCTTCCAAAGACTCTGACGGGTTCAATTATGAACCCAGACTTCTTTTAACCCTAATAGGTGCAGGGCTATTGAAGGGCCGCCTATGCCGGCGCGAAGGCGATTGTCCAGTCCCGACATTCCGCTGTGCGCCAGTCTCACGACATATGTTGCCAATATGCATCTATTTCTGAACGAGGATTAATCTTTGTCGTAGAAATAGTAATAAAATCACGGTAAAACAGCGAATTGCCTACATATAAAGCCAACCCTATAACTCGGGTTATGACTATTGAATTCGAGTCACACCAGCATCAGTCTCGCCGAAAGTGAAATGATTCGGAAACACGCTGACCTCAGCTTGCCCAATGGCGCGACGCCCGGCAGATTGCCGCCATGGCCTCGCCCGATCTTTCACCTCTCTTCGCGCCTCTCGGCGTGGGCGGCGTTGCCCTGCGCAATCGCTTCGTCATGCCTGCGATGCAGATCGGCTTCACGGAGAATTGCGGGCCGTCGCCGCGCACCATAGATTATTTGCGCGGCCGGGCCGAAGGCGGTGCGGGACTTATCTTTTCGGAAAGCTGCGCGCCCGACCATCCGAGTGGCTATTGGCAGGCAGCCTTCTGCGTCATGAACGGCGAGACGCGGGGCCGTTGGGCGCAACTCTGCGACGCAGTCAAGGGCGCGGGTGCAGCCTTCGCGATCCAGCTCTGGCATCCCGGCGGACAGCGTCGTCCTTTCGAGGGCTTCGCGCATGCCGATGCGCCTACGCTCAGTCCTTCCGGCTTGCTCGCGGCCCAACGCGAAGGCGGCCGGGCGATGACGGCGGACGAAATGGACGACCTTGCCGCGGCCTATGTACGCGCGGCGGAGGACGCGATGGCGATCGGCGCGGATGGCGTCGAGGTGCACGCCGCGCATGGCTATCTCATGGACCAGTTCCTCTGGGCGGAGACAAACATTCGCGATGACGGCAACGGCGGCGCCTCGATCGAGGATCGGGCGCGCTATCCGTTGCGCATTGCCGCAGCTCTGCGCGATACGATCGGGCCCGACGCTTTGCTCTCTTTCCGCTTTTCGCAGTTCAAGGAAGTGGACTACGGCGCGCGGGTCTTCGCGACGCCTGATGAATTGGCTCGTTTCGGCGCCTTGGCGCGCGCGACCGGCATCGACATGCTCAACGTCTCATCGCGCCGCTTCGCCAAGCCTGAATGGCCGGACGCAGACCCGGCGCTCGGCATTGCTGGCTGGACCAGGAAGCTTTCCGGCCTGCCGGTCATGACCACCGGCAGCATCGGCCTTTCCAAGGATATGTTCGCTGATCTGTTCGAGAATGAAGATCCGGCCCTTGCCATTGCCGCTGACCTTGCAGAACTGGTGCGCCGTTTCGAGGCGGGCGAGTTCGACCTGGTCGGGGTCGGGCGCATGCACATCGCCAATGCCGATTTCGTGAACAAGATTCGCGAGGGGCGGCTGGACGAACTGCGGCTCTACAACAAGGCCGTGGATCTGAAGCACCTCATGGAGCAGATCGTGCCGGGGCCCGTCGATGAAGGTCGCAAGACAGCTGAGGTCTAGGCGTCCTCGCCGATCCGCGTCACCTTGCCGATTTCCAGTTCGTCGATACGCAGTTTTCTGATTCGTGCCTTGCCGATGCTCAGCCGGCCGATGGCGAAGGCTCCGATGGCGATTGCGCCCATCGCAACCGCGCCGAGCGCGGCTGAACCGAGCAGCTTGACCCCAGTCGCGGACGCGCCGGTGGCCTCGACGCCCGTGGCCTCCGCTCCGGTCGCCACCGCGCGGCGGCCGCCCGAACTTTTGAGCATCGGCTTTACGGTCTGGATGGCGGGTTCGTCGCTCATGTCACTCGTCCTTCTATCCAATGCGCCGCAACCTGCCCGACTTCGGCGAGCACAGCTTCGGCACTGTCAGCCTTTCCTTCGACAAATCCGGCCAGAATGAAAGGTTCGGCCCGCTTGGGGTGCCAAACGATCGCAAGATCGTTGGTCTTGTCGGGATAGGCCGCGCCGTTCATCGTTCCGGTCTTGTCGCCGGCACGCCAGTCCTGTGGGAGGCCTGCGCGCAATCGCCTGAGACCGGTCTGCGTCGCTTCCATCCAGTTGAGCAGCATCTTCTGCGACGAAGCGAGGAGCGTCGGGCGGGTCAGGATCGAGCGCAGGACACTGGTCATGGCGCCCGGCGTCGTCGTGTCGCGCGGGTCGCCATCATGGCTGGTGTTGAGCTCGGGTTCATAGCGGTCCAGGCGCGAGATGTCGTCGCCGAGCGCACGCCAGAAGGCAGTCAAGGCCGCTGGCCCGCCGATCTTGCGCAGCAGAATATTGGCGGCGCCATTATCACTTTGCGTCTGCGCGGCCTCGACAAGTGCAAGGACGCTCATCTGCGTCTGGCCCTTATCGAGCGCGGCGATCACGACAGGCGAGTGACCCACTGGATCCGCTTTTGTGATCGGCAGCGTGGCATGGAGCGGAAGCTCGCCGGCATCGATCCGCGCCAGCACGGCAGCGGCAAGCGAAAGCTTGAAGGTCGAGCACATAGTGAAGCGCTCGTTGATCCGGTGGCCGATGAGCGTCAGGTCCTTACAGTCAAGCACGGCGACGCCGAGCTTGCCGGCCGAGGATTTCTCAAGCGCTGCGAGCGCATCGGTCAGCAGACTGTCGGCGTCCGGATCTGTCGCAGCCTCGCTCTTCGCGGCGCAGCCGGACAGGGCAAGTAACCCGAGGCCTCCCATGCCGAGCAGCAGGGTGCGACGACCAAATTCCTTCACTGATGCGGCTCCGTCGATGAGGCGGGCGTAGTAACAAAGTCGATTTTCGAGACGCCGGCGCGTTGCAAGGAGAAGATCACGCCGCCGATGCAGCGATAGGGCGTCTCGGTCGACGCCTTGATGCGAACCGGTCGGTTGACGTGGCCAATGGCTTTGCTGATCCCGGCCATGGTCGCATCATCGCTAGACCAATCGATTCGCTGGCCGTCGATCGTCACGCTGTTGGGGCCCTTTTCAGGATCGCAGTCGATCGTGACCTCAATCGGATCGTGTTCCCTTCCATGACACGCAGTCGAGCCCCCCGTCGCGATCATCGCGAGGAGCATCGCCTCACTCAGCCGCAATGGGGCTCTCGGGTACCTGCTCGGCGTTCGCGGCCTCGATCTCGGCTGCCTTGGCTTCGACCAGCTTGACGATGTGGTCGATCATGTCGGCGTCCTGGATGTGATGATCGGTGACGCCGGAGAGATAGACCATGTGCTTGCCGTTGCCGCCGCCGGTGATGCCGATGTCAGTTTCGCGCGCCTCGCCGGGGCCGTTGACGACGCACCCGAGCACCGAGAGCGAAAGCGGGGTGTGGATATGCTGGAGGCGGGTTTCGAGCGCCTCGACCGTGCGGATCACGTCGAAGCCCTGGCGCGCGCAGCTGGGGCAGGAGACGACGCGGACGCCGCGCGTGCGGATGCCGAGCGATTTGAGAATTTCGTAGCCGACTCTCACCTCCTCTTCCGGCTCGGCGGAGAGAGAAACGCGGATCGTGTCGCCGATGCCGGCCCAGAGCAGGTTGCCGATGCCGATCGCGCTCTTGACCGTGCCGCCGATCAGGCCGCCCGCTTCGGTGATGCCGAGATGAAGCGGGCAATCGACCGCGTCGGCAAGCTGCATATAGGCGGCGACGGCGAGGAAGACATCGCTCGCCTTCACCGCGACCTTATAGTCGTGGAAATCCTGGTCCTGCAGCAGCTTGATATGATCGAGCGCGCTTTCGACCAGCGCCTCGGGGCAGGGCTCCGCATATTTCTCGAGCAGATCCTTCTCGAGGCTACCAGCATTGACGCCGATGCGGATCGCGCAGCCATTGGCCTTGGCCGCGTCCACGACTTCCTTGACCCGCGCTTCCGATCCGATGTTTCCGGGATTGATGCGCAGGCAGGCCGCGCCCGCATCTGCGGCCTCGAGTGCGCGCTTATAATGGAAATGGATGTCCGCGATGATCGGCACGCGTGCGGCGCGGACGATCTGCTTGAGCGCGGCGGTGCTTTCGACGTCCGGGCAGGAGACGCGGATCAGGTCGACGCCCGCTTCCTCGCATCGACGAATCTGGTCGATCGTGGCCCTGGCATCCGATGTCGGGGTGTTGGTCATCGTCTGCACCGTGACCGGCGCGCCACCGCCGACGGGGACATTGCCGACCATGATCTGGCGGCTCACACGCCGCTGAATGTCGCGCCAGGGGCGCAGGCCGGGATTATGATCGGACATTCGTGGACTGCTCCGTGAGGGACTTGGCGTGCTTATAGGGTGTCGTGCGCGGTGGCGAAAGGCGCACTGCGCGGTTGCGATGCGACAAGGCCATGCCTAACGCAAAAATATGCTTATTTTTCCGCGCCGAGTCCTTCTCGGTCTTGCTGCCCTTGCGTTCGTTTTCCAATCCGTGCCGGCAACGGCCTGGTCGTGGTTCGGTCACAACACCATTGCCGAGATCGCGATGCTTAATGTGAAGCCGCAGACGCGCGCCGCAGTGCTGGCGCTGCTGGCGCGCTCGGATTTGCTCGAGACGCCCACCTGCCAGGCCGGAACGATTGACCGGGCGTCGACCTGGGCCGACTGCGTGCGCGGTCTCAAGGACCGGTTCAGCTACCAGGCGCAGTGGCATTTCCAGGACGCGGACGCCTGCAAGCCCTTCGATCTCAAGCCGCTTTGCAAGGACGGCAATTGCGTCTCGGCGCAGATCGAGCGGCAGGTGCGGTTGCTCAAGGACAAGACGCTGCCCGAGCGCGAGCGGGTCATGGCGGTCGTGCTGCTCATCCATCTCGTCGGTGATCTGCACGAGCCACTCCACAATATCGACCGCGCCGGCGATGGCGGCGGCAACGGCGTGAACGCCGATTACGGAATTGCCCATGGCAAGCGGATCAGCCTTCACACGATCTGGGACAACTATCTCGCCGAGCGGTCGATCACCACGCCGCCGCGACTGGTGCGAGCCTATTCGGCAGGGGAGCGCGCGACGCTTGCCGCCGGCTCCGTCGCGGACTGGAGCCGGGAAAGCTGGGAACTGGCGCGCAGCGCGGCTTATACGACCGCGCTCGGCAAGGACTATTGCAGCCTGCCGCGGCAGACTCATGGGGCGGTCAGCGAAGCGCAGATCGAGACGCTGATCCCGACCGTGCGGAGCCAGGTCGAAAAAAGCGGACTCAGGCTCGCCCGGCTGCTCGACGAGGCGCTCGGAGGCTAGTTGCGTTGCCCGGTGCACCGCCGCGCCTTCTCACACGCGCGTCATCGTCCATGCGCCGTCGCTCCCCTTGCAGGCCTGGTAGCTTTCCGACTGCTCCGTTTCGCCCGGCACGCTGACGCTCTGCGTCACCATCTTGCAGTTGGATGCGGCGACGGTGGTCGAGCGCGTGAGCAGGCTCGACGAGACATAGCCCAGGGCCACGCCGCGCTCGGCAACGAGCATCCAGGGCTGGCTGGTGACCTGGGCCGGAACCCAGACGCGCATGCCGGCCGGCAGCGTGCCGCGCACGGTGGCGGCAGTGCTCGGACCTGACCGGAGAGTGGCGGCCGACCGGGTCGTGAAGCTGTCGCCGACCTTCGAGAAATTGCCCGCCGGCTCGACGCCATCGGGGAATTTGAGCCCGGCGAGCGCCGGCCCTGTGGCGACGCTGGCGTCGGTCACCTCGACATGGCCCGAGGCGCCGGTGTCGGCATTGGACCAGCTCTGCGCCTCCCCCGTTTCAAGGGCGTCCTGTGCGGCCCGTTCGGCCTTGTCGCGATCATTCTTCTGGAGCTTGCAGCCGACCGCGGAGCCGGCGGCAGCCCCGAGTGCGCCGCCGAGCAATGTGCCCAGCGTCCGGCTGCCGCGACCGGCGATGCGATTGCCGAGGACCGCACCGACGACACCGCCGATCACCGCGCCGGTGCCCTGCTTGCCGCCTTCGGCCGAACATCCGAGAATGCCGCCCAGGAAACCGCCGCCCGAACCGCTGTTCGTCGCGGCGCTTGAACTGCTGTTCGTTGGTGCGGCGGACGTGACACCGCTCTCGCGAAACTGCGCCTGCACCGGCGCCGCCAGCAGCGCGATCATGGCAAGGCTCGTCGTCATCGTGCGGATCATGGCATTTTCCTCCCTTGTTCCACGTTCCAGGTGCGCCCTCGCAGCTGAATCGCCTCTGAACTCAGCCCGCGAATGGCACTTCCGGCAGACCGGGTACATCGACCCGGAAACTGAAGATCCCGCCGGCATGCGGCTGGGTTTCGAGCTGCGCGTCACTGAGGCCGGAGCGGGCGCTGGTCACATAGGCAGTGCGCAGGTCGGAGCCGCCGAACACGATCATGGTCGGGCGGGTCACCGGCAACTCCACCGTCGTCAGGATTTCGCCGGCCTCGTCGAGCCGAACCACGCGTCCGCCGTCGAACAGGGCGGACCAGTAGGCGCCCTCCGCGTCGAACGAGCCGCCATCGGGCCGGCCACGGCCTTCCGGGAAACGGCGGACGATATGCCGGTGCGAGAGCGTCCCCGTCACCGGATCCACGGCGTAGGCGCGCAGTTCATGGCTCGGCGTGTCGGCATGGCGGAAAACGGTGCCGTCGGCGCTGAAAGCCGCGCCGTTGCAGGTCAGCATCCCGCCTTCAATGAAGGCAATCCCGCCGCCCGGATCGACCCGATAGAGCGCGGCGTCGCGAGCGCTCTTGGGCATGTTGACGCTGCCAACCCAGAAGCGGCCCGCCGGATCGGTGCGCCCGTCGTTGAAGCGCAGTTCCGGCTTGTCGGCGAAGATCTGTTCTCCAAAGGGTCGGAGATCACCCTCCCAATGATCGAGCAAGGCAAGGCCGTCTTTCATGGCGAGGATGAGGCCGCCGGCTGCGCGAAAGGCGAAGCAGCCCACCGGGGCATTGAAGGTACGAAATTCGTCGGCGCCAGTCGCGGGGTCAAAGCGGTGAAGCTGGTTACGCGCGATATCGACCCAGTAGAGCCGGCGCTCGGCCTGATGCCAGCGCGGCCCCTCTCCCAGCTCGGCCCGGGCATCGAGCGCCAGTTCGACGGTCTGCGTTGCCATGGTCAAGGCATGAAACTTTTCATGAGTCGGGGCAAGCGCGACGGCCTCGCAAGGGTGGCTCGCGGTCTCGAAAGGTTGCGAAGGTCGCGAAGGTTGCGCCCACGACGTGGAGCGTATCTCCTTCTCGGAGGTCACCGCCGGGCCGATGTGAAGAGGTGCCAGAAAGGAACATTACGCCGCATATTGGCATGGCAACGCGGCTGTAGGACAGCCCCAACGCGACGTCAGATGATCGCGATGTCGATCACGACCGTCAGGCCCGGCGCCTCGGGGATGGGCATGCCGGCATGATGGGTGAGCCGGTGCGCATCGGCGCGGGCGCGGGCGAGAATGGCGGGCGGCGTCTCGGGCGGACAGACGATGCGGTCGGCCATGCCGAGCGCGCGCGCTTCGGCGACGTTGAGATCGTCGGGGTCAGTGGACGGCGGCCGAATGACGAGCGTCATGGCTGCCGGCGCATCCGCCGGCGATTCGAGCCAGCGTGCGACGTCGGGATCGGTCCCGAGGGGGTCGACATGTCCGCCGGGCGCGAGCGCGCGGGCGAGGGCGCGGCGGCGCTCACGCGCATCCGGCCAGCGCGCGCGCATCGCCTCGCGGGCGACCTTGAGTGCATTGGCCAGCGCGCCGAGGCCGCTCGGGAGAAAATCCTCCAGCCGCTGGCGCAGCGAGGCCGCAAGCCCCGACGATGCGCCGCCCGTCCCGATGGCGACGATCACCGGATCGCGATCGACGATGGCGGGGGTCGTGAAATCGCAAAGCTCGGGCCGGTCGACGACATTGACGAGTTTGCCTGCCGCCTTGAGCCGGCCCGCGACCTCCTCCGGCGTATCGAGTGCGACGAAGGCGATGCGCGCTTGCGCTGCGCGGGGATCGTCTTCGGCAACCGGAAGGCCGCCAGCACGCTCGATCAGGCGGCGCTTCGCCGTCGCCGCCTCGCCGTCACCGATCAGGATGACCGGTTGGCCCGTGATTTTCACAAAGAGGGGAAGGCTGTGCATGGCTCAGAGGTGCCGCGTTTCCACTGGGGGCAGCCACCAATTGTCGTGCAGCCCATCCATGTAGCTCACCGGCGCGGCGATCAGCTCCTCCACCGGCAGATCGTCGAGGGCGGCGAGATGCACCGAGACATAGGGCTCACCGCCCATCTGCTCGATCCGGCCATGGCCATGGGTGGCGATGCCGCATTTGGTGCAGAAGCGGTGATGGCCCTCGCCCCAGTCACCCGACTTCGAATAGTCGCCGAGCGCATCTTCGCCACTCAGCAAGCGGAACTCGGCGGGTACGAGATGGCCGGCATTCCACATGCGCTGCTTCCAGCAAAAGGTGCAGTTGCACTTGCCGGTGCCCTTATCGAGATCGATGTCCGCTTCGAACGTCACGGCGCCGCAATGACAGCTGCCACGATAGGTCTTCTTCATGCCAGGCCTCCCGAGATCGGTTCATGCACCCTTGAAGCATGTGCATAGCCGATCGCTTCCGCTCAGTCCTTCAGGAAGTCCGGTACGCGCTCGGCGGCGATCAGCGTCTCGGGCAGGACGCGCTCGGCGACCACCGCGAACTTGTCCCCGTCGACCATCACCTCGGGCACGAGTGCGCGGCTGTTATAGGTGCTGGCCATGGTCGCGCCATAGGCCCCCGCCGTGCGGAACACGGCGAGATCGCCCGATTGCACGGCGTCGATGTCGCGGTTGACGGCGAAGGTGTCGCCGCTCTCGCAAACGGGGCCGGCGATATTGGCGATCATGCGTTCCCCGGTCGGCGCGACTGCCTCGAAATCGTGCCACGCGTCGTACATGGCTGGGCGGGCGAGGTCGTTCATCGCGGCGTCGACGATGACATAGGGCCGGACCACGCCGGGCTTCACCCAGATGACGCGCGTCAGCAGCACGCCGGCATTGCCGACGATGACGCGGCCGGGCTCGAACATGAGCTTGAGGCCCCAGCCTTTCGCCACGCGCTCGACCATCGCGCCATAGTCGGCGGGGGTCGGCGGCACCTTGCCGCGCTCGTAGGGCACGCCAAGGCCACCGCCGAGATCGATCCGGTCGATGTCCTGACCCTGGGCGCGCAGGTCGAGCGCGAGCGCGCCGACCTTGGCATAGGCCGCCTCGATGGGGCCGAAGTCGAAAAGCTGGCTGCCGATGTGAAGCGCGAGGCCACGCATGGCGAGGCCGGGGAGCGCCGCCAGCCGCGTGAAGATGGCGCCGGCTTCGTCGATCGGCACGCCGAACTTGTTTTCCTTCATGCCGGTCGAGATCTTGGCATGGGTGCCCGCGTCGACGTCCGGATTGACGCGTAGCACGGCCGTCGCGACTGTGCCCATCGACGCGGCGATCTCCGCGAGTGCGACGCCTTCTTCCTCCAGCTCGATGTTGAACTGGCCGATGCCGGCTTCGAGCGCCTCGCGCAGCTCCTGACGCGTCTTGCCGACGCCGGAGAATACGATGTCGTCCGCCGCCATGCCGGCCGCGAGTGCGCGCTTCATCTCGCCGCCCGAGACGATGTCGGCGCCATAGCCCTGCTTCGCGAGCACCTTGAGCACGGCGAGATTCGGGTTGGCCTTGATCGCAAAGGCGATGTGCTTGTTCGGGAGGCCGGACAGCGCGTCGCGGAAGACCTGGGCGTGCCGCTCCAGCGTCGCGCGCGAATAGACATAGACGGGCGTGCCGACCGCCTCGGCGATCGCGCTCATCGTGACGTCCTCGGCGTAGAGCACGCCGTTCCTGTAGTCGAAATGATCCATGGCTTATTTCGCCTGCTTGCCGTTGTCGGGTCCGGGCGGCAGGTCGAACGGATCGTCCTTGCGCTCCTCGGACTGGAGAATGAGGTCGGCCTTGCGGTCCGGCCGGGCCTGCGTCTCGGGCTTCATGAGCTGGGCCGGCGTTTCCGGGGCCTTGGCTGCGGCCGCCTTCGGCACGCTGGCCATGCCGGGGCGCGGCCGCAGCTCCGTGCGCGATCCGCAGGCGGCGAGCAGTGCGAGCATCGAAATGGCGATGAGTGCGCGCGTCATGCCTTGCCCTCCGCGTCCAGTGCGGCCTGCGCCTCGGCGATGCGCGCGCGCACCTGGTCGGGCGCGGTGCCGCCATAGCTTTTGCGGCTGGCCACCGAGGCGTCGACGTTGAGCACGGCATAGACGCGCTCGTCGATCCGCTCGTCGATGGCCTTGAGCGTGGCGATCGGCAGCGCGGCCAGCGCGATGCCGGCCTCCTCTGCCGCCTTGACCGCGCGGCCGGTGATATGATGCGCCTCGCGGAATGGCACATTCGCCTCGCGCACCAGCCAGTCGGCAAGGTCGGTGGCGGTCGCAAAGCCGCTTTCGGCGAGTGCGCGCATCCGGTCGGTCCGGAACGCCGTCGTCTCGACCATGCCGGTCATGGCGGTAATCGACAGGCCGAGCAGGTCATGCGCCTCGAACACGGGCGGCTTGTCGTCCTGCATGTCCTTCGAATAGGCGAGCGGCAGTCCCTTCATCGTCACGCATAACGCAGTCATACAGCCAAGGATGCGGCCCGAATGCCCGCGCACCAGCTCGGCGGCGTCGGGGTTGCGCTTCTGCGGCATGATCGAGCTGCCGGTCGAGTAGGCATCGGGCAAAGAAATGAAGCCGAAAGGCTGGCTCGCCCAGATGATGAACTCCTCGGCCAGGCGCGAGAGGTGCAGCGCGACCTGCGTTGCACTCATCAGGTAATCGAGCGCGAAGTCGCGGTCCGAGACGCCGTCGAGGCTGTTCTTCATCGGGCCGCCCGCAAAGCCGAGCGCCGTTGCGGTCATGTGCCGGTCGATCGGGAAGCCGGTGCCGGCGAGGGCCGCAGACCCAAGCGGCGAGACATTCATTCGCGTGCGGGCATCGGCCAGCCGCGAGCGGTCGCGGGCGATCATCTCGTGATAGGCCATGAGATGATGGCCGAGCGTCACCGGCTGGGCGGACTGGAGATGCGTGAAGCCAGGCATGACCGCCTCTGCATGTTCGGCCGCGCGGGCGAGGAGGGCGCGCTGCAACGCCTTGAGCGAGGCATTCACCTCGTCGATCGCATCGCGCACCCAGAGGCGGAAATCGGTTGCGACCTGGTCGTTGCGCGAGCGGGCGGTATGCAGCCGGCCGGCGACCGGGCCGATCTTTTCGGCGAGCCGGCTCTCGGTCGCCATGTGGATGTCTTCGAGGCTCAAATCGGTCGGCAGGTCGCCGGCGGCATATTCGCGGTCGATCTCTTCGAGGCCCGCGATGATCGTCGCTGCGTCGGCCTCGCTCAGGATGCCTTTTGCGGCCAGCATGCCGGCATGGGCGATGCTGCCCATGATGTCCTGCTTCCACATCCGCTTGTCGAAGGGCAGCGAGGCATTTATCTCGCGCATGACCGCAGCGGGCCCGTCCGCGAAGCGGCCGCCCCACATGCTGTTCGCGCCTGCCGGTGCGTTGCTGCCTTCGGAGTCTGCCATGCGCCCTTCAAATGCCCTGATTTCGCTTGCCGCGCTCACCCTGGCGCTCGGCGGCTGCGATAAGCAATCCGGACAGGTGGCGCAAGGCGCGGGGAACAATGCCGTGACGAGCGGCGAAGTGACGGCGGACGAGGCCACGAGCGACGAGGTGGCGCCCTCGGCCGGCGGCAATGCCGCAGAGCCGGGCGCGGACGCGAGCTTCAAGCATGTCGTCGATCGCAGCCACAAGGGCGAGGCGATGCCGGACGTGACCTTCACCGGCCTTGGCGACAAGCCGACGACGCTCGCGAAGGAAGCGGGCGGCAAGCCGCTGGCGGTCAATCTCTGGGCAACCTGGTGCGCCCCCTGCATCGCCGAGCTTCCGGCGCTCGACAAGTTTGCGGGCGCGGCGGCCGCCAAGGGCGTCAAGGTCATTGCCGTGGCGCAGGACCAGGGCGGCGCGCGCCATGTCGACTCCTTCCTCGCCACCCACAAGTTTGCGAACCTGAAGCGCTATCTCGATCCCGACACCGGCCTTGGTTTCGCCTATCAGGCGAACCTGCCGACGACGGTGCTTTACGACGCGAAGGGCAAGGAAGTGGCGCGGGTGACGGGCGCGCTCGATTGGGAGGGGCCGGAGGCACAGGCGCTGCTCAAGGAGCTGGGCGCATAATCGGCCAGCCTGCCGTCATGGCCCGCCTCTTCCGCCTCTGCCTGCTGCTGCTGCTCATCGGCTTTCTCGCCCCCGCGCCGCTCGCCGCGCATCCCGTGCCGTTCAGCTATCTCGACCTTCATATCGAGAAGGACCGGGTCGACGGGACGCTGTCGGTCCATGTCTACGATTTCGAGCATGATCTGGGCATCAAGCCCGCCAACGCGCTGCTCGATCACGAGGTCTTCGAGCGCAACCAGTATCGTATCGCCAACCTGATCGCGCCGCGCCTGTCGCTCGCCGCCGGCAAGCCGCTGGCGGTCAGCGTGACCGGCGTGCATCTCGATGGCGCGAAACAGGCGGTGATCATCAACCTGCGCGCGGTGACGGCGAAGCCCGGCAAGCTGACGGTCCGCACCGATCTCTTTCCCTACGATCCCAAGCACCAGACCTTCGTGAACATCTACGAGGGCGAGACATTGCGCACGCAGTGGATCTTCGGGCGGGGCAGCAACGAGCGGACCTATTATGCCGGGACGACGGCGGGGACGCTGGCGGTGATCGGCACGTTCGTGCCCTCGGGCATCCACCATATCCTGATCGGGCCGGATCACCTGCTGTTCCTGCTCGGCCTGATGCTGTTCGCGGGCAGCTGGATGCAACTCGTCCGCATCGTCACGGCCTTCACCGTTGGGCATTCGATCACGCTGACGCTGGCCGCGCTCAATATCGTGACGCCGCCCGCGACGCTGATCGAGCCGGCGATCGCGCTCACCATCGTCGTGGTGGGCGTGGACAATCTGCTGCGCGGCGAGGGCAAGGACCTGCGCGCCTGGGCCGCCTTCGCCTTCGGTCTCATTCACGGCTTCGGCTTCGCCAATGTGCTGCGCGAGTTCGGATTGCCGCAGGGCGCGCTGGGCTGGTCGCTCTTCTCGTTCAACGTCGGCGTCGAGATCGGCCAGCTGCTGGTGGTCGTGCCGCTGGCGCTGTTGCTGCGCTACATCTGGAAGCGCAATGATTTCATTGCGAAGCGCATTGCCGTCGCCGGATCGGTTGTGGTGATCGCGGCGGGCGGCTATTGGTTCGTCGAAAGAACATTTTTCCCAGGGGGGATGTGATGAAGAGAGCCGTCATCCTGTCGACGATTGCGGTCGCGGGCCTTTTGACCGCGGGCCTGTATGCCCAGCCGCGCGGTGGCGGCCTGCCCCCGATCGAGAAGATCCAGCTCGTGAAGGGCAATCTCTACAAGATCTTCGGCGCCGGCGGTAACACGACGGTGTTCGTCTCCAGCAAGGGTGTCGTGCTCGTCGACACCAAGCTCGCCAATAATGGCCAGCAGATCCTCGACCAGGTGCGCACCGTGACCGACAAGCCGGTCATCATGGTGATCAATACCCATGTCCATCCCGACCACAATGGCTCGAACCAGTTCTTCAAGGACCAGAATCCGAAGCTGGAGGTGGTCCTGCAGGATAACAGCGCGGCCCTGGTCGCGAAGAACCGCACCACCACCGAAGGCCAGAAGCCGACCAAGAGCTACAAGGACAAGCTCTCGGTCCTCTCCGGCAAGGATCGCATCGACCTCTATTATTTCGGCGCCGCGCATACCAATGGCGACAGCTTCGTGGTCTTCCCGGCCCTGCGCGCCATGTGCATCGGCGATGTCATGGCATGGAACATGGCGCCGCTGATCGACCCGGGTTCGGGCGGCAGCGTCGTCGCGCTGCCCGATACGCTGGAAAAGGCTGCCAAGGGCATCAAGGGCGTCGATCTCGTGATCGAGGGCCATGGCTTCGTGAACAGCTGGGCCAATTTCCTGACCTACACCAAGTTCAACCGCGACCTTCTGGAGGAATCCAAGAAGGCGATGGCGGCGGGTGGCTGGCCGAAGGACGTGCTGGCGGTGCTCAAGGCCAAGCCCGAGTACAAGCTGCTGACGCAGGACAAGATGCTGCCGGGCCTCGAATATGGCGGCACGGCGAGCGGTCGCGTCCTGATCAATGCGCGCGTCGCTTTCCAGGAACTGCGCGGCCAGCCGGTCACCACCAACTTCGCCGGCTTCCTGCCCGGCGAACCGGGTGCACCGCCTCCGGGCCAGGGCCCGGCCGGTCGCGGACCCGGCGGTCCTGGTGGACCCGGCGGTCCGGGCGGCCCGCCTCCGGGTGGCCCGCGCCCGGGCGGCAACTGAGACTGATGCCATGAAGCGGGGCCGGCTGATCGGAGCGATCGCAGCCGCCCTGCTTGTGACGGCTGCTTGCCCGGCTGTCGCGCAATCTCCGAAAGCGACGCCAAAAGGCTGGACCGCGCCGAAGACGCCCTGGGGCGACCCGGACCTGCGCGGCACATGGCCGCTCGACCAGGTCGGGCGTACGCCGATGCAGCGCCCGCCGAGCTTCGGCACGCGCGCAACGCTCACCGACGAGGAATATGCAGCCGCGCTCGAGGATGCCGACAAGCTCGCGCGCGAACCCGAGCGCGAGAACAAGGCGAACAAGCTGGGTTCCGGCAACTGGTTCGAGCGGGGTCGGCCGCTGCGGCAGACCTCGCTGATCGTCGAGCCGGCCAATGGTCGCGTGCCGCCGATGACGGAGCTCGGCAAGAAACGCGCAGCGGCCATGAAGAGCAGCTGGTCGTCCAGCACCTTCGATACGTTGGCGGATTTCAATTCACTCGATCGCTGCATCACGCGCGGCATGCCGGCCTCGATGGTGCCTTTCCCGTATAATAACGGCGTGCGCATCTTCCAGTCGCCGGGCTATGTCGTGATCCAGCTCGAGCTGGTCCACGAGACACGGATCATCCCGCTCGACGGGCGGCCGAAACTGCCGGGCAATATGGAAACCTGGCTCGGCAGTTCGCGGGGCCATTTCGAGGGCAATACGCTTGTCATCGAGACCACGAACTTCAACGGCGAGGCGCCGATGGTGATCGTCGGCCCGACTAACCAGCCGGTTCCGACCAGCAAGGCGCTCCATATCGTTGAGCGGCTGACCCCGACCGGGCCGGACACCATCCAGTATGAGGCGATGATCTCGGATCCCGAGGATCTCACCGCGCCGTTCAAGATGTCCTTCCCCTGGACGCGCAACGAGAAATATGAGCTGTTCGAATATGCCTGCCACGAGGGCAATATCCAGCTACGCGGCTTCATCAGCTCGACCAGCCCGCGCTTTGCCAAGAAGCGCGAAGAGGCGTTCAAGGCGATGGCCGGGAAATAGGACATTCAGACATGGTCGCGCTGACCGCTGAAGAAGAAGCGATGCTGGACGGCGAGTCCGGCGCGGCCGTCGCCAAGGCCATGGACCTGCTGGTGCGCTATGCCGATGCGCTGGGCGCCGAGCGCTTCGTCGAGACCAACAATGTCGCGGGCGTGCCGGGCTCCTCGCCGCAATGGGTGAAGGACTATTATGCAGCCGACGGCGGCGACTATCGCGCCGTCTTCTCGCGCTACGATCTCGATTCGGACGAGGCGGTCGACGTACCGCGCATGAATGCCTTCTCCTGCCACCTGCAGGGCGGCATGGACCCCGAGCTATGGCGCGAGCAGGGCATGAGCGAAGCGGCCCACGCCAATTTCGTGGCCGATGGCGCCGAGGTGGAGGCACATGGCATCCAGCTGCTCAAGACCTGCACGCCCTATCTGGCCGGCAACATGCCGGTGATGGGCGAGCATTGCGCCTGGATGGAATCGAGCGCGGTGGTGTTCGCAAACAGCGTGGTCGGGGCGCGCACCAATTGCGAGGGGCGGGAATCCACGAGCGCAGCGATGCTGGCCAGGCGCATTCCCGACTGGGGCTTCCATCGCGACGCGTTCCGGCTCGGCCATCATTCGGTCTCGGTCGAAGTCCCGGTCGACAGCATCTTCGAATGGGGCATGCTGGGCTATTTTGTCGGCGACGCGGTGCAGGATACGATCCCCGTCATCACCGGCGCGATCAGCGACGCCAACCTCATCCGACACAAGCATTTCGGGGCGGCAGCGGCCTCGGCGGGCGGTGTCGAGATGTACCACATGGTCGGCATCACACCCGAGGCGCCGAGCGTCGAAGCGGCGTTCGGCGGCGCGCCCAAAGGCGAGCGCTTCGTCTATGACGCGGCGGCGCGGCGGCGCATTTACGAGAGCCTCAACAGCGTCGGGTCGAGCACCGATGTCGACTATGTCATGCTCGGTTGTCCCCATGCCTCGATCGAGCAGGTGGCCGAGATCGCGGCGCTGATCGAGGGACGCAAGGTGCATGTGAATTCGGCGCTCTGGGTGTTCACCAGCCGCGCGGTGAAGGCGGGCGCCGATGCGAGCGGTTATACGAAGATTCTGCGCGATGCCGGGGCCTATCTCATGACCGATACCTGTTCGGCGATCAGCCAGGCGGTGCCCAAGGGGACGAAGGTCGCCGCGCTCGATAGCGCCAAGCAGGTCCATTACCTGCCCGCGATGATGGGCATCGAGGGCTGGTACGGCACGACGGCCGAGTGCATCGACGCGGCCTGCACCGGCAAGTGGCGGGGGCGGCTGGCATGACCGATACCCTCGCAAAACCTCGCCTCGTCATCCGCGGGCGCAAGGTCGTCGGCGGTGTTGCCGAAGGCGAGGCACTGGTGACGCGCGAGACGATTTCCGGCTGGGGCGGCATCGATTCGGCGACCGGCACCGTCATCGAGAGCCGGCATGCGCTCAAGGGCGTCAGCTTCGCGGGCAAGATCCTGGTGTTCCCCGGCGCCAAGGGTTCGTCCGGCTGGTCCAATGCCTTTCATCTGGCGCGACTGCGCGGGACGGCGCCGCGCGCGATGGTCTTCACGGTGATGACGACCAAGATCGCTCTGGGTGCAGTCGTGATGCGCATCCCCACCGTCACGGATTGCGATGTCGATCCGATCGACGTGATCCGGACCGGCGACTGGGTGCGCGTCGATGGCGATGCGGGCATGATCGCGGTCTGGGACAGGCGGCCGGATTGAGGCCAGACGATCTTCCGTCTGATGTCGTCATTCCTCCGAAGGCGGGAATCGAGGGGGGATCGCAGTCTGTTTGCGGCCTGGATCCCCGCTTTCGCGGGGATGACGATAAAGCGAGGAATTGACGGAGCTGGTGCCGCGCGCCTATTTTCCGACCGTGCCTATGCAGGAACTTGCCTGAAACACGCAGCGTCGCCGCCTGACGGCGGACGCTGAACGCACCCGGAGCCTTTGCTCCGGGCCTGTCGTCGTTTCAGCAGCAGGTTTTCCCGATGAACATTTCACGGACGGAGCAGCGCGTGCTCCATGAGCTCGCCAAGGGCGGGCTGATCAAACATTATCGCGACGCGCGGGGGCATATCCACATGGTCGAGTGCGTGACGCGCGATGGCTTCATTCTCAGCGATTGCGATCTCGCGACCTTCGGCAAGTTGCGCAGGAAGCGGCTGATCGAGTCGCATGACTCCAGCCCCTATCGGATATCCCGGCTGGGTCGGGAGTCAGTGCGATCGCAGCTGGATAACCGCTAGTCTGGCTTGCGGGCTGTCACGGCAAGCCAGGGGATGAGGCCACCGCCATATGTGCCGTCTTCATAGGGTTCGACGTCCAGTTCGGCCCATGGGCCGGCGGCGTCATAGGCGGCGGTGAGCTGGGCCTGGCTCGGATAATTGTAATAGCGGCCCAGGAAATCGCGGCCGCCGCCCGCATGATCGCCGTTGGCGGCCTTGTAGTTGGCGAAATGCCAGCCGCCGGGCTTGAGAGCGCGGTGGACGCGCGCGAGGATCGCCGGGAGTGCGGTTGCCGGCGCGTGATGGAGGCTGGCATTGGCCCAGACGGCGTCATAGGCGGCCTGGGCTTCCAGTTCGTCGAAGCGCATGATGCGGACCGGGCGGCCAATGCGCGCCTCGGCCTCGGCAGCGAGTTCGGGCACGGCGTCGGTTGGATCGAGGTCGAAACCCTGTGCGATCGTGCGTTCGGCGTCCCGTCCTGCGCCGGCGCCCAGCTCGAGGATGCGCGCGCCGGCCGGCAGGCGCGCAAGAAACGGCTGGAGCTGGTGGTCGCCGGCAAGTGGCCTTCTGGTCGCATAGTCGACGGCCTCGCGGGCATAGAAGGACAGCGTTCCGGGATCGAAGGGCTCGGTCATGCCCGGGTGATAACCGGTGGCCGGCATCACTGGAACCGCCTTGTGCGAATGGATTGACTCTCCCGGCCTATGTGAGAACATAAAGGGAACATGCCTGAGTCGAGTCGTCTTTCCCCCGCGCTCAAGCGGGCCCTTGCCTTGTCGGCGCCGCGCGTGGCGGAGACGGGGCCGCTCTGCCCTCTGGGCGCGGAGGCGGTCGACCGGGTGCTGGGCGGTGGACTGGCCCGGGGCGCCTGCCATGAGGTTTTCGGGCGGGGCGAGGAAGGCAGTGCCAGCGCCATGGGCTTTGCCCTGATGCTGGCGCAGCGGCTGATGCAGGACGGGCCGCGGACCCTGCTCTGGCTGCGCGAGGAGAAGGTGCAGCGGAAGGGCGCATTGAGCGGTCCTGGCCTTGCCGATCTCGGACTCGATCCGGGCCGTCTTGTGCTCGGCGTGGTGCCCGATGCGAAGGCGCTGCTGCGCGCGAGCGTGGATGCGCTGCGCTGCCGGGGCGGCCTGGGTCTCGTGCTGCTCGAAATGGCGGGCCGCGCGCCGCTGCTCGACCTGACCGCCAGCCGCCGCATGACGCTCGCCGCCGAATCGTCGGGCGTGACCCTGCTTCTGCTGCGAACCGGCACAGCCAGTCCGGCGCCGAGTGCGGCGCGTACACGCTGGGACGTCGGACCGGCGCCCTCGCTTCGGTTGGAGGCGGATGCCCCCGGCCATCCCATGCTCGCCGTCAGCCTGCTGCGCCAGCGCGGCGGGCCGGCGGGTTTCGACTGGACCCTGGAGTGGGATCGTGACGCAGGTCTTTTCAGGCCGGCGGCGCTTCCTGGCGCTCGTCTTCCCCTTTCTGGCGGCGGACCTGTTCCGCTTGCGGATGAAGGCGAGCGCTGGCGCCTCGCCGGCTGACGCACCCCATGTCTTCACCGTGAAGCAGCGCGGCGCCTTTCGGCTGCACGCGCTGGACGAACGCGCACTGGCGCTGGGGCTGGAGCCGGGCATGCCGCTGGCAGATGCGCGCGCGCGCGTGCCCCAGCTTGTCGATGTGCCGCATGATCCGGAGGGTGAGGCAAGGCTGATGGCGCGCCTCGCCGACAGGGCGCAGCGCTACACGCCAATGGTCGAGATTGATCCGCCCGAGGGACTGGTGCTTGATATCGAAGGCTGCGCGCATCTCTTCGGCGGGGAGGCGCTGCTTGCCCGCGAAGCATCGCGCTTCATGACCCGGCAGGGCCTGCGTGTCGCTCATGCCCGGGCCGATACGCCGGAAGCGGCGTTGGCGCTGGCGCGCTTCGGCAAGGAGGAGACGGCCCTTTACAGCCTGCCGCTACTGGCTCTGCGCACCGGACCGGATGTGCTGCTTGCGCTGCGCCGCGCCGGCTTCACCTGCATCGGCGATCTTGCCGGGCTGCCTGCGGCACCGCTCGCCGCGCGCTTCGGCGCAAGGCTGGTCGACGCACTGGACCGGCTGCTCGGCCGGCGCGACAGCCGCATCGTACCGCGCCGCGCCTTGCCACCCATTTTCGCCGAGCGGCGCTTTGCCGAACCTGTGGCGCGGGTGGAGACGGTGATGATCGTGCTCGGCGAATTGCTGGAAACGGTCTGCGAGACCTTGCTCGAACGGCATGAAGGCGGGCGGCGTTTCGCGCTGCGCCTGTTCCGCAGCGATGGCGCGGTGCGCGACCTTGCCGTCGAGACCGGCGCGCCGGTGCGCGATGCGGCGACTGTCTTGCGGCTCGTGCAGGAGCGGGTCGAGGCGCTGTCCGATCCGCTCGATCCGGGCTTCGGCTTCGATCACGTGCGCCTCGCCGTGCCCGTGACCGAATCGCTGGCCGCCGAGCAGGCCGGACTCATGGCGGGTCCCGATGGCAGCCAGGAACTGGCCGCCTTGCTCGACCGGCTTGGCGCGCGGCTGGGGGGGCAGCGTTTCTGCCGCCTGGCGCCGCAAGGCAGCCATGTCCCTGAGCGCGTGACCGGGTTCGTAGCGGCGGCGGAAAATGCTGTAGCATGGGAAGCGCCGCTGCCGGGCGAGCCGCCGCTTCGCCCGCTTACGCTGTTCGATCCGCCCGAACGAATCGATGTGCTCGCGCAAGTGCCGGACGGGCCGCCGCGTCAGTTCCGGTGGAGAGGGACAGCGCATCGCATCGTTGCGCAGGAAGGGCCCGAGCGGATCGCGCCCGAATGGTGGCGGCGGTCCGGCGGGCATGATGCCAATCCCGGCCTCACGCGCGACTATTATCGCGTCGAGGATGACGAGGGCCGCCGCTTCTGGCTGTTTCGCCATGGCCTCTATGAGCGGGAGACGGATATGCCCGCCTGGTATGTCCATGGCCTGTTCGCATGAGCGAGGAGACGCAGCCTTTCTATGCCGAACTCGCCTGCACGACGGCCTATAGTTTCCTCCACGGCGCCAGTGCACCGAAGGACATGGTCAGGCAGGCGGTCCTCCTTGGTCACCATGGCATTGGCATTGCCGACCGCAACACTGTCTCCGGCGTGGTGCGCGCCAAGATCGCGATCGACGAGTTGCGCGAGCAAGGCCTGTTACCGGACGGCTTCCAGCTGGTCACCGGCGCGCGGCTCTGTTTCGCGGACGATACGCCCGACATCATCGCCTACCCCGCGACGCGCCATGGCTGGGGCCGGCTGACACGCCTGCTCAGCCGGGGCAATTTGCGCGCGAGCAAGGGCGAATGCGAACTCTATCTCCGCGACCTCATCGAGCATATCGACGACCTGTTGCTGATCGCGCTTCCGGGTGCAGCATTGAATTTGCTGCAGCGTCTTTCCTTTCACGCACCCGGCCGGGTATGGCTCGGTGCGGTCATGAACCGCACGGGCCGCGATGCGCGGACATTGGCGAGGGCGCAGCAATTGGCGCGCGAGGCCGAGGTGCCGCTCATCGCGCTCAACGATGCGCTTTATGCTGCGCCAGAAGATCGTCCCCTGCAGGACGTGATGACTGCGATCCGCCTGCACAAGACGGTGCAGGAGGCGGGCCGCGATCTCCTGGCGCATGCCGAGCGGCATTTGAAGCCGCCTGAGGAAATGCTGCGCCTTTTTGCAGCCTGCCCGGACGCGATGCTGCAGGTCCGCGCATTGTTTGATCGCATCGGATTTCGGCTGGAGCAGCTTCGCTATGAATATCCCCATGAGCCCGTCCCTTATGGCTGGGAAGCGCAGGACTGGCTCGAGCATCTCGTCATGGAGGCCGCTTATGCACGCTATGGCGAGGTGCTGCCCGAAAAGGTGAAAGGGCTCATTGCCAAGGAATTCGAGCTCATCCGGGCGTGCAACTACCCGCATTATTTCCTGACCGTGCACGACATCGTCAATTATGCGCGCAGCTGCGATCCGCCGATCCTGTGCCAGGGACGCGGCAGTGCGGCCAATTCGATCGTCTGCTTCCTGCTCGGCGTGACTTCGGTCGATCCGCTCCATCACAATCTGCTGTTCACGCGCTTCCTGTCGAAGGAACGCAAGGAGCCGCCGGATATCGATGTCGACTTCGAGCATGAGCGGCGCGAGGAAGTGATCCAGTATATATACAAGCGCTATGGCCGCGAACGCGCGGGCATCGCCGCGACAGTCATCCATTATCGCGCCCGCAGCGCGGTGCGCGAGGTTGGCAAGGCACTCGGCCTCAGCGAGGATATCACCAGCCGGATGTCGAGCACGGTCTGGGGCAGCTATGCCTCGACTTATGAGCGCAAGCGCGTGGTCGAGAGTGGCTTCGATCCGGACAGTCCGGAGATCGCGCGGCTCAATCATTTCGTGCAGCGCATCCTCGATTTGCCCCGCCACCTCTCACAGCATGTCGGCGGTTTCGTGCTGACCCAGGGGCGGCTTGACGAGATGGTGCCGATCCACAATGCCGCGATGGAGGACCGCACCTTCATCGAGTGGGACAAGGACGATATCGACGCGCTCGGGCTCATGAAAGTCGATGTGCTGGCCCTCGGCATGCTGACCTGCCTTGCCAAGGGCTTCGAAATGATGCGCCAGCACGGCCTTGGCGACCACAAGCTCGATACCGATATCGAGTCGAACGACGATGCGGTCTATGACATGCTCTGCGCCGGTGACAGCATCGGCGTTTTCCAGGTCGAGAGCCGGGCGCAGATCAACATGCTGCCACGCCTGAAGCCCAGGCAGTTTTACGATCTTGTCGTCCAGGTGGCGATCGTCCGGCCCGGACCTATCGAAGGCGACATGGTGCATCCCTATCTGCGGCGACGTTGCGGAGAAGAGGCGATCGATTTTCCCTCACCCTCGCCGCCGCACGACCCTCGAGAGCTGGTCGGCGTGCTCGGCAAGACCTTCGGCGTGCCGCTGTTCCAGGAACAGGCCATGCAACTGGCCATCACCGCCGCAGCGTTCACCGACGAGGAGGCGAATGGCCTGCGCCGCGCCATGGCCACCTTTCGCAACCTGGGCACGATCGACAAGTTTCGCGACAAGATGGTCGGCGGCATGGTGCAGCGTGGCTACCAGCAGGACTTTGCCGAGCGCTGCTTCAAGCAGATCGAGGGTTTCGGCTCATACGGTTTCCCGGAGAGTCATGCGCAGAGCTTTGCGCGGCTCGTCTATGTCTCGGCCTGGATGAAATGCCACCACCCGGCCGTGTTCACCTGTGCACTGCTGAATTCGCAGCCCATGGGTTTCTATGCGCCGGCGCAACTGGTCCGCGATGCGGCCGAGCATGATGTCGAGATCCGGCCAATCGATGTGAATGCGAGCGCCTGGGATAATGGGCTGGAGCGGCGCGACGATGGCGCGCTAGCTTTGCGCCTAGGCTTTCGCCAGATCGGCGGCTTCAGCGAAGACTGGGGCAGGCGGATCGAGGCGGCGCGCGCATCGGGCGGCCCTTTCACCAGCATCGAGCAACTCGCCCGCCGCGCCGACCTGCCTGCGCGCGCACTTCATCTCCTCGCCGATGCCGATGCCTGCCGCTCATTGGGCCAGGACCGGCGACAGGCGCTGTGGGAGGTGCGCCGCACGCCGACCGACGAGCTGCCGCTTTTCGCCGCCGCGCGCGCCCGTGAACTGGGTGAGGAGCCGGTGATCGACCTCAAGGCGATGACGCTTGGCGAGCATGTTGCCGCCGATTACCAGACACAACGGCTTTCGCTGAAGGCTCACCCGATGAAGCTGCTGCGGCCCTTTTTCGATGCGGAGGGCGTTAGACCCAGCATCGATCTCAAGCATGTAAAGAATGGCGCCCATGTCCGCGTCGGGGGCATCGTTCTCGTCCGCCAGCGGCCGGGCAAGGGCAATGCCATCTTCATCACGCTCGAGGATGAGGACGCGATCTGCAACATCCTGCTCTGGGCCCGTACCTTCGAGCGCTATCGCCTGCCGGTGATGAGCGCGCGGCTGATGATCGTGGACGGCCAATTGCAGCGCAGCCGGGAGGGCGTCGTGCACATCATGGGCGCCCGTGTTACCGATCGCAGCGACTGGCTCGCACGCCTCTCGGACGTGCATGAACCAAAGACGACGCTTAGCCGCGCCGACGTCTTCCTCAATCCCGCCAATCCTCGGCACGTCGCCGCGCCACGCATGCATCAGCATCCACGCAATGTGCGGCTCCTGCCCAACTCGCGGGACTTTCACTGAACGGGTCTATCGGGCGCTCCAGACCCAGCGGAGCATGTCCGGCAGGATCGATCCGCCATGCTGGTCGCTATGGCCGCCATCGCCCCAGACATGGGCGATCTCATAGCGCGGGCCCGCCAGCTTCTTCGCGTCTGCATTGGCATTGGCCCAGTTCAGCGCGGCGAGCATCTGCTGGTTGGCGAGGAACCAGTTGCCATGCTCATTGTCGAGATCCGCGCTGCCATCCTGCAGGAAGATGCGGAGCGGCCGAATCGGGCTGCGGCGGATGAGGCGCGGGTAGAGATCGCCCGCCGGGACGGGCGCGACTGCCGGGTCGCCATGCTGTGCTGCGATCGACGTGTAGCTGCCGATCATCGAGAGGACATTGCGGAACGCCTCGGGATGCCGCCAGGCAACCGTGAAAGCGGCGATGGCGCCGCTCGACGTGCCGCCGATGGCCCGCCGGGCGGGATCCTCGGTGAAGCGCCAGCGCCGCGCGACCTCGGGCAGCAGCTCATTCAGCAGCATGCGCGAATAGTCGTCGTCCAGCTCGTCATATTCCTGCCAGCGATGGTCGGGATTCCCGGTGCCGAGTGTGTCGGGATAATGTTCGGACAGATGTCCGGGCGTCACGAAGACGCCGAGAGTCGGCGGGATGTCCCCGCGGGCGATGAGATTGTCCAGCACGGTGGGCACCCGCAGGGGCCCGTCCGGATTGGTCGCGCGCTGGCCGTCCTGGAAGACCAGCAGGTTGGGCACAGGGCCGTCCGCCTTGTAGCCTGCGGGTACATAGACCCAATAGCGGCGCACCGTGCCCGCAAAGACCTTGCTGGTCAGTTCCAAGGGGCCAAGCAACTGGCCATGGGCGATCCCGGGGTTGACATGCGAGTCGCAGCCCAACGAATAATCCCCCGCTTTCCGTATGTTGGCTGGCTCTGCCATCGCGGGGGCGCTCGCAACGGCCAGCATCAGTGTCGCAAGCGCGACCCGGCACAAACGCGACATGACAAGACTCCCTCCAATTTTGTCCGAGTTATTATCCATCCCGCAACACTGTTCAATCCCCGGCAGGAACGTGAGGCACGGCGCTCGATCGATGGCCCGTTGACGGATGCCCACTCGCCCCGCACAACAGCGCCGGGGTGGGGCAGCAAGGACGATTGCTTGTGATCGCTGTGGAGAGGAACAAGGTCGCGTCATGAATGGGCCGGCGACCCATGCCGACCTGTACAAGGCGGCGCGGCGCAGCATCCCGCGCTTCCTGTTCGATTATGTGCAGGGCGGCAGCTTCGACGAGTTGACGCTTGCCCGCAATCGTGCGGCGCTGGAGGCTGTGAGCCTGCGCCAGCGCGTGCTGACCGGTATTGGCGAGATCGACACATCGACCGAATTGTTCGGCCAGAAGCTGGCCATGCCCTTCATGCTCGCACCGATCGGCATGGGCGGGATGCTGGCGCGGCGCGGCGAAGTGCAGGCCGTGCGCGCCGCGCGCTCGAACGGCGTGCCCTTCATCATGTCTACCGCCTCGGTCTGCGCGATCGACGAAGTCTCGGCGACCGGCATTCCCTTCTGGTTCCAGCTCTACATGGCCAAGGATCGCGGCTTCGTGATCGACCTGCTGGCTCGCGCCAAGGAGGCCGGCTGCCCAGTGCTGGTCATGACCGTCGACCTGCCGCTGCCGGGGCCGCGCTATCGCGACCAGCGCTCGGGCCTGTCGGGCCCGGCAAACCTTTGGGGCAAGTGGGTGCGCTGGCGCTCAATTTTCGCGCATCCGCGCTGGGCCGTGAATGTCGGCCTGCGCGGCCGGCCGCATGCGCTGGGCAATGTCGCGCCGCTCATGAAGGGCAGCGTCCGTCTCAAGGATTTCCTGCGCTGGAGCGGCCAGAATTTCGATCCCTCCGTGAGTTGGAAGGATCTCGAGTTCCTGCGCGTGCACTGGCCGGGGCCGATGGTCATCAAGGGCATTCTCGATCCCGAGGACGCGAAGATTGCTGCCGACATTGGCGCGGAAGGTATCGTCGTTTCAAATCATGGCGGGCGCCAGCTCGATGGTGCGCTGGGCACGGCGCAGGCGCTTCCGGCAATCGCGTCGGCCGTCGGCGATCGGCTGACCGTGCTCGCCGATGGTGGCGTGCAGGGCGGTCTCGATATCATCCGGATGCTGGGCCTCGGCGCCAGGGGCGTGCTCGCCGGACGCGCTTGGGCTTATGCGCTGGCGGCGGGCGGCGAGGCGGGAGTCGCGACGATGCTGGCCCGCGTGGCGGCGGAATTGCGCACAGGCATGGCGCTCACCGGTTGCAAGACCATCGCTGATATCGGGCCACAGGTGCTGATAAGGGACTGAGCCGGCTCGCAACCCGGGTTGCGAACCGGCCGTCGCTCAGGCCGGCTCTTTCACCTTCGCCTCTTCCGCAGCGAGCAGCATGGTGGCTGCCGCCGTGTTCGAGATCGGAATGTGATAGTTGCTGGCCAGCGTACTGACTGTCTCGCCCAGCGCCCCACGCGCGGCGATCCAGTTCAGGATCTCGATGCCTTGGCTGCCCGCTTCCTCAATGATGTCGATCGAGCTGATCGTGGTCAGCGCGTCGACATTGCCGGGAAGGTTTTCGAGGCAGAAACGGTCGTATTTCTGGTTGATGAAGCCGGCGCGCTCGCCATCGAGCTGGTGTGACAGGCCGCCGGTGCCCATCACCATGATGCGCTCGTTGCCGCCCCAGCTCCGCAGCGCCTTGCCGACCGCGCGACCTAGCGCAAGGCAGCGCTTCGGGCTCGGCAGCGGGTGCTGAACTGTATTGATCGCGATCGGCACGAGGCGCACGGGCCATTCGACGCCGCCCGGCCAGCAAAGCTGGAAGGGTACGACAACGGCATGGTCGACCAGCATGGACTGGCAGGTCGTGACATCGAACTCGTCGGCGACGAGGCTCTCGATGATGTGCCAGCTCAGGGCCGTATCGCCCTTGATCTCGCGCTGGACGGGCAGGCCCCAGCCCTCGTCGGCATTGCGATAGACGTCCGCGGCGCCAATCGCGAAGGTCGGCATCTTGTCGAGGAAGAAGTTGAGGCCATGGTCGTTGTAGAAGACGATGGCGACATCGGGCTTTGCGTCCTTCAGCCAGTCGTGGACGGGGTCGAAGCCGTCGAAGAATGGGCTCCAATAAGGGTCCTTCTGCACGCCGCGCGCAATGGCGCCGCCGATACCGGGCACATGGCTGGTGAACAGGCCGCCGAGGATATTCGCCATTGCTCAGGCCCCCCCATCTTGCTTGGCGGCATCGAGCAGCATCTGCTTGAATTCCTCGACCGTCTTGCCGGTCTGCTGGGCGCCGAGGTCCTGGACGTTGAGTCCGAAGATGCCGGCCAGCTTGGCGAGATAATAGACGTTGCCGCCGGCATCGATCATCTGCAGCACATTGCGGTTGCGCACCGCCTCGCGCTGCGCGGCGGTCAGGCCGAACTCGGCGCAGTAGCCATCCTCATCGGCGAGAAAGGCCGCGCGGTTCTCGGCATTGTTGAACGAGTAGCACATGGCGTTGAGCGCATAGCCGCGTGCAGCCGCCTCGCCGTCGAAGATCGATGTTCCCGGAATGATGCGCTTTGCCGCTTGCGCCGCGGCGTCGATCGTCTGGATCGCGCTCATGGCCGTCCTCCTGCTGAATTGAGGATCACGGCATGGCGCAGCGGCGGCAAGACCGCATTGATTTCAGTCAAGCGTGAGGAAAAGCGGTCCGCTTGCCGGAAGGCAGAATTACCAGAAGGAACGCCGATTGAGCTCGTGGCCGAAGGCGAGGATCGAGACGCCGGCGATCGTGTAGGCGGTTTCCAGAATGCCGTGATCGAGCGTCATCGCGCCCGCCATGACGCCGAGGCCGACACCGCCGACCGCCACCGGGAGCAGCAGGCCGTGACGTAGCGCGCCGTCGCCGAGCGCGATCGCACCCAGAATCATTGCGATGGTGAGGCCCGCCTCGTGGATGATCGGCGTCGCCAGGAAGCTCGCGACGGACGAGAGCAGCACCACCGCCACGGCAGTCGCCATGCAGTGAATCGCGCAAAGACCCGAAAGGCCGATGGCGAGCTGGTCGAGACGACCGAAGCGAGAGTTTGCGAACGTCGACATGGAGGGCCTTCATCTAGTCCCATTGAGGTCAAGATACAACATCACACTCAACATTTGGTTTGCATGCAGTGCGGCAGCCACACTTGCATCCCAATGCCGGCGGGGGCATGGGGCAACCATGACGAAAATGGCAGAAGGCGGCCTCGCAGGCGGGATCCGGACGAGCGATGTCATCGCTCCGCGCACCGGCCGACCGCGCGCTCTGGCAAACTGGCTCTTCGCGATTGCGGGCCTCATCCTGCTCATGGTGGCGGTCGGCGGCATCACGCGGCTGACCGAATCGGGCCTCTCCATCACGGAATGGAAACCAGTGACGGGCGCAATTCCACCGCTCAGCGCTTCCGACTGGCAAGCGGAGTTCGACGCCTACAAACATAGCTCGCAATATGTGCTGATGAACCAGGGCATGACGCTCGCGGCATTCAAGCACATCTATTTCTGGGAATATGTCCACCGGCTGCTCGGGCGCGTGATCGGCGTGGCGTTCGCGCTGCCGCTCGTCTGGTTCTGGATCCGCAAGGCGATTCCTGCCGGCTATGCAGGACGGCTCGTCGCGCTTTTGATCCTTGGCGGCGCGCAGGGGGGCATAGGCTGGCTCATGGTGCAAAGCGGCCTGACCGACCGGGTCAATGTCGAGCCGGCGATGCTCGCGGCGCATCTCGGCATGGCGCTCCTCTTGATGGCCGCAGTGGTGTGGACGGCCTGCGACCTGCTGGCGGAACGGTCTGGGGGCCGGAAGGCTCGGCTAACCCTGGCGAGCGGCGTGACGCTGGCGCTGCTCTTCGCGCAGATCCTGCTGGGGGCGATCACGGCCGGTCTGCGCGCGGGGCAGGTCGCCAACACCTGGCCACTCATGAACGACCATTTCGTGCCGGAGGGCATCAGCTGGTGGGGCAGTGTCTGGCGGACGATCACCAGCGATCCGTTCCTCGTCCATTTCCTGCATCGCTGGTGGGCCTGGGCGGCGGCGGTGGCGCTGTTCCTGCTGGCACGCCAGCTCAACCGGATGGGCGCCACCCAACTCGCCACCACGGTGATCGCCATCACCCTGCTGCAGATCATGCTCGGCATCGCCACCGTGATCACTGGCGTGGCCCTGCCGCTGGCGGTCTGCCACCAGCTCGTCGGCGCCGCGCTGCTCGGGGCCGCGGTGATGGCCGCGCACCGTGTGGGCAGTGCGACTTGAAACACATCGCGATCGTCTATGCCACGTTCGGCGATCGCGCTTTGGCGGAGGTCTCGGCGGCGCAGATGATCGACCGGCGCCTCGCTGCCTGCGCGAACATCCAGTCGCAATGCCTTTCCATCTATGTCTGGCAAGGCGAAACGGAGCGGTCGGAGGAAGTGCCGGTGCTGTTCAAGACGAGTCTGGCGCGCCGCGCGGCGCTGATGGCAGCCCTGACCGAGGCGCATGACTATGACCTGCCCGCGATCAGCAGCTGGGACGCGGTCACCAGCCCCGAATATGCCGATTGGGTGGAGGCGGCGAGTCGCGATACGCCATAGGGTATCCTGATACCCGTCAGCAAAGGCGCGCTTTTGCTTGACTTGAGCGCCGGGAATCGTCATTGGCCCCGCATCGGCGGTGCCTGCATGGGCGCCGTTTTCGTTTTTCCATTTCGGAGGTCAACAGAGGCCCATGGCCATCAAGACGCTCACCAAGGTGACCAAGCCGGCGACCCCGGCGACCGTCGACAAGAAGTGGCTGCTGATCGACGCGGAGGGCCTCGTCGTGGGCCGCGCCGCCACGATCATCGCCAATATCCTGCGCGGCAAGCACAAGCCCAGCTTCACCCCCCATGTCGACTGCGGTGACAATGTCATCGTGATCAACGCCGAGAAGGTGAAGTTCACCGGCAAGAAGCTGACCGACAAGGTCTATTACAAGCATACCGGCTATGCCGGCGGCATCAAGGAAACGACGCCCCAGAAGGTTCTGGAAGGCCGCTTCCCGGAGCGCGTGCTTGAGAAGGCCGTCGAGCGCATGATCCCGCGCGGTCCGCTTGGCCGCCAGCAGATGCGCAACCTGCGCATCTTCGCCGGCACGGCGCATCCGCACGAAGCCCAGAACCCCGAAGTGCTCGATCTCGCGTCGCGCAACCGCAAGAACAAGGTGGGTGAATAATGTCCGACACCGTCAATTCGCTCTCCGACCTGCAGACGCTTGGTGAAGGCGTCGAGGCTGCGGCTCCCGTCAACGTGCAGGCGCCCGCGCCGCTGCGCCAGCAGGAGCTCGACAAGCAGGGTCGCGCCTATGCGACCGGCCGCCGCAAGGACGCCGTCGCGCGCGTCTGGGTGAAGCCCGGCACCGGCAAGATCACGGTCAATGGCCGCGACCAGGAAGTCTATTTCGCGCGTCCGACGCTGCGTCTCGTCATCAACCAGCCCTTCACCGTCACCGAGCGGACCGGCCAGTATGACGTCGTCTGCACCGTCAAGGGCGGCGGCCTCTCGGGCCAGGCCGGCGCGGTCAAGCATGGCATCAGCCAGGCGCTGACCAAGTACGAGCCGGCGCTGCGCGGCGCGGTCAAGGCCGAGGGCTTCCTGACCCGCGACAGCCGTACGGTTGAGCGCAAGAAGTACGGCCGCGCCAAGGCTCGCCGCAGCTTCCAGTTCTCGAAGCGCTAAGCGTTTCACACCGAATAATGTGGGAGGGGGGCTGCCCGAAGGGGCGGCCCCTTTTCGTTTGGTTATGGGGACTTGACGCGGCCGGCCACGTGCCTAACTTCAAGGCGCGGGCCGGGCCCCTCTGGCGATCGAAGCCGATCGATCGCGATGTCGGACCGCATCGAGTGCGCTCGGTGCCGGTCTGTCACATCTCTATGTCGCCGCACCTCCAGCACTTGAAACGACCGCCCATCGGCATTTCTGGAGGTCCTTCGAATGTCTGCCCCTTCCATGCCCTGTCCCGTCTGCAACGTCCCGCTCGTGATGAGCGACCGGCAGGGCGTCGAGATCGACTATTGCCCGCAATGCCGCGGCGTCTGGCTCGATCGCGGCGAACTCGACAAGATCATCGAGCGTTCTTCCCGCGAGGCGTCGCCCCCGTCGCCTCCTCAACAGAGCTACCGGCCCGACCGTGCGCAGCATCATGGCCATGGCTATCCCAAGCGTCGAAAGTCCTTCCTGGAAGAGCTGTTCGACTGATCCGGCCCGGCCGCACCCCGCCTCAGTGCGCGGCGTGCGGCCTCCGCATCAGCAGCGCGATCGAGATCATTGCCGCCGGGAATGTGAGTCCCCAGAGTGCGCCGCCCCAGATCAATGCGGGCCAGTACATCTGGACTGCCAGGAAAGGCAGGACGAGACCGTTGGCGATCATGGCCACACGCGCCGCGCGCGCGAATCGCCCTGGCGGCAGGGCGAAGGCGCCCAGCAACGTCGCGAGGCTCATCATGCTGTAACCGAGCAGATCGACTGCAAAGAGAAAGGTCCGATAGGGCACGAACAGAAAGGGCTCGATGCCGGCGACATCATGAGCCGCCATCCGCGGCGCGACGAATGTCAGCTGGGTGAAATAGACCAGCGAGATGAGCGTCGCATAGACGGTGGCAAAACCGAGCGCGGCCTGGCTGAGTGCCCGGCGGCCCGCGGGAGCGGTGTGGTGCAGTGCCGACATCAGGGCGAGGAATGCAGAACCCAGGAGCAGCGACGGCGTCAGCAGCAGCGCGAGACCGGTGACGGAGCTGGCGCTCTCCGGCCCGCCCGCCGAACCGAGCATGCCCAGCCATTCGAAGAGCTGCAGGACAACATAGGCGCTCCCGAAAAGCGCGCAGGCAATCGCGGCCCAGAAAGCAAAGCGCCTTGCCACCTCCTGTTCGTTGTCCATGGGTGCGTCCCTAGCCCGAAGGGTGGTCCTCGCCGTTGATATGACTCAACGCGAGACCTCGCGCCATATTGCCCGGCCATCGCGCCGATGCTAACCGCTGAATTCATGCAAGCACCGCCCGAGATCATCCGCGTCCATGCCCGCCGAGTCGCCTGCGACGGTTCGGGGCACGGTATTCCCGCCGCGCTGGGCCATCCGCGCGTCTTCCTCGAGATCGACGAGCATGGCTATGTCGATTGCGGCTATTGTGATCGCCGCTTCGTGCTCGAAGGCGGTGTGGCCGATACGCCGGACCTGAAGAACAAGCCCGACATTTCCTCCGGCGCCAGCCTCTAGGCGGCGTCTCCATTTCGGGGGGGGCCTTGATCGAAATCATGGCGGCCGCCGCTGTCCCGTTGCAAGGGTTGCGTTGACTCTTCCGGAGTCGCTGCTGCCAATCACGCGGGGACGGGACGATGAGACTGCTGTTACTGGCGCTGGTGGCGCTTTTTACGCTGCCCGCGATCGCCCAGGCACCGGACCGGCCCTGGACGGAAGGGCAGGCGGCCGCACTGCTCGATTATGGGCGGAAGATCGGTGCCCATGGGCTCGACGCAAACGACTATGCCTTGCCGGCGCTTGCCTCAGCCGTTTCGGCAAGGGACCCCGCTGCGGTCAGTGCAGCCGCCACCCGCAGCTTCACGCTCATGGCAGCGGACCTCGCCAACGGTCGTTCGCTGCCCGGTGCGCGGCGTCCCTCGTCCTTCGCTGGCATGGGATTGACGCCCAAGGCCAGCCTCGAGTTGCTGGACCGAGCCCTGGCGAGCGGTAACGTCGCCGGGACGCTCGACTCGCTCGCACCTTCCGAAGTCGAGTATCGGACCCTTCAGGGCGCGCTACAGTCGCTTTCGCCGGGGGATATGGAGCATCGGCGGGCGATCATCGCCACGCTGGAACGCTGGCGCTGGCTGCCGCGCAATCTCGGTGAGCGTTACATCATGGTCAACCTGCCCGAATACACCGCCTGGCTGATCGATCGCGGCACGGCGGTGTCGACCCATCGTGTGATCATCGGCAAGCGGTCGACGCCCACGCCACAATTTGCCGCGACGGTGACGGGCGTGATCATCAATCCCGTCTGGCAAGTGCCGCAGTCGATCATTGCCGAAAGCGTCGGCAAGCTCGTTCGCACGCGGCCTGATGTGGCGCGCGCGCGGGGCTATGACTGGACCGGAAGCGGCGCGAGCCTGCGGGTCAGCCAAGGGCCAGGTCCGCAGAATTCGCTCGGTCAAATCAAGCTCGACATGCCCAACAGCTATGCCGTCTATATGCATGACACCCCGTCCAAGGCGCTGTTCGATCGCCAGGTGCGTACGTTCAGCCATGGTTGCATTCGCACCGAAAAGCCATTCGACCTTGCGGCCCGGCTTCTCGAAGGGACGGCCTGGGATTCGGCCCGGATCGCCGCCACCGTTGCCACCTTGCAGACCGTCAGGGTCGAGTTGCCCCGACCGGTGCCGGTCTATCTCGTCTATCTGACTGTGCGGGTCGGACCAGACGGCGCGCCCATCTATCTTGAGGATCCCTACCGGCTCGACAAGGCATTTGCGTCGGCAGCGGACGGTGCGCGCGTCCAACTCGCCGCTCTGCGCCCCGAGACGGAATGCTCGGTCTTCTAGGCGGCCCGGTTCAGAGCTTGTCGGCGTAGAGCAGCCGGTCAGGGCCAAGCCAGTCGAGCAGCGGCTCGATCTCGCCCTCACTCACGGCGAAGCAGCCCTCGCTGCGCCCGAGCTTGCCGTTGCTGCGCAGGATGTCGTCGTTGCAATACCAGGCGCCATGGATGACGATCGCGCGCGCCTCGGCATTGTTGTTGCTGTCGTCGAGGCCGATCAGGCGCCGCGAGTGACCGTGCTTTCCGACATAGGTCGGTCCCGTCACATAGACGCCGCGCGAGCTTGCATAGGAGCCTGGCGCGTTGCTGAAAGCCTTCAACCAGCCGCTATGCGCGGGATCGGAACCGCGTCCGTGCGCCACGCGCATGAGCTGGTGCAGGCCGCGAGTCCGGTCGATCAACAACATGCGCGGCGTCGAGGACGGCAAGCTGAAGTCGACCACGGCGAAGCGGTCGCGCTGCGTGATTCTTTCGGAATGGCGCTCGAAGGCGCCCATTGCCCGTTCCACGAGCGGGACCCACTGTGCTGGCGGTCCCTGGACGGCCGCTGCTGCGGCGCGCGGCGCCACTAGAGCCGAGGCAATCGCCACGCCGCCCATCTGGAGGAGACCGCGGCGCGGAATATGCGTACCCATGACCATGTCGGCCCGAAAATCCTTTGCATCCGATAATGTGGGAGTCCTGCGACACCCCAACCCGCCAACAAAGATAGGATCGCACGCTTCATTGTCCAGCCCCGCTCGGCGGGCCGGGTTCCCGCGGCGACGAAGGGCTGCGTCTTGGCTGTGCAGACGCCGGAGCGTGATTGCCAACATCCGTGGCCTGCTGCCTCGGGCGGCGCTAAGATGGTCGGATGACAAGGATTCGGCTCGGCATCGACTTCGGCGGCACCAAGATCGAGATTGCGGCGCTCGACGGGGAAGGGGCATTCCTGCTGCGCGAGCGCGTCGCTAATCCCGGCAACTATGAGGCGGCGGTCCTGGCCGTCCGGGCGCTGGTCGAAGCGGCCGAAAGCGCGCTGGGCACGCAGGGCACCGTGGGGATCGGCATACCGGGCTCGCCCAGCCCGCGCACCGGCCTCATCCGCAATGCCAATTCGACCTGGCTCAACAGCCGGCCGTTCAGGGACGATATCGAGACGGCGCTCGGCAGGCCCATTCGCATGGCGAACGACGCCAATTGCCTGGCACTGTCCGAGGCACTCGACGGCGCGGCGGCGGGCAGGGACACCGTCTTTGCTGTCATTCTCGGCACGGGCTGTGGCGGAGGGCTGGTCATCGACGGCAGGCTGGTCGAGGGCGTGGGCGGCGTCGCAGCCGAGCTTGGCCATGTGCCGCTGCCGTGGCCGACGGCCCTTGAATATCCCGGACCCGACTGCTGGTGCGGCCAAAAAAACTGTCTCGAGAGCTGGATTTCTGGAAGCGGCTTCCAGCGCGCCTTCACCGAGCACGCGGGGCAAATCTTGTCCGCCCCCCGGATCGTCGAGGCCGCGCGCGCCGGAGACGCCGCCGCGCGCACTGCGCTCGATGCCTATGTCGACCGGCTGGGGCGCGCCCTGGCGCTCGTCGTCAACATCGTCGATCCGGATTGCTTCGTGTTCGGTGGCGGCATGTCGAACGTCGACGAGATCTATGCGCCGCTTCCCGCGCTGATCGGCCGCCATGCGTTTACCGATCGCTGGGAAGGCGAGGTGCTGCGCGCGAAATGGGGCGACAGTTCCGGCGTGCGCGGCGCGGCGATGCTTTGGGATTGATCGGCTCGATCCGGAGGCACGAAAAGCGGCGCCGGGATTGCCCCGGCGCCGTCTTTCTCCCCGGCTTCAACCGGAACTCAGCTTAAAGCGCAGCGACGGCCTTGGTCAGGCGGCTGAACTTGCGCGACGCAGTGTTCTTGTGCAGCACGCCGCGCGCGACGCCACGGGCCAGCTCGGGCTGTGCGGCCGTGAGAGCCACCTGCGCAGCTGCCTTGTCGCCCGACTCCAGTGCCGACTCGACCTTCTTGACCAGGGTACGGATGCGGCTGACGCGGCTGCCGTTGATCTCGGCGCGGCGCTGGTTGCGACGGATGCGCTTCTTAGCCTGAGGCGTATTTGCCATTTAAAGTCCTCAACTCTTCAAAAATCTGTTGCTCGGGACGCGGCGCGACTCTGCAGGTCTGCGTAGCCAAGCCCCGCGCGAAGGCCGGGCCATTAGCTGCCAAAGACCGAATCGTCAACCCGCAGAGTCCGGCAATTCCGCTGAAAATGCCGTGCGGACAAGAAGAGGGGAGCTGGTCTGGCGACCGCTCCCCTCAATCCCGCGATATAATGAAGATATCAGGCGAAGCTGACCTTCGTGGCACGGCGGCGCATCGATGCGCCGACGACGCCGAGGCCGCCGATCATCAGGGCCCAGCTGGCGGGCTCCGGGACGCTTGAGACGCTGCCTGCAAGCGAGAAGCTCTCGTTGTAGAAGCTGTGAAAGGCGTTGCCGACAGTGCTTGTCGACTGGATCGTGATCGCCGTCACGGTCCCACCCGCGAAGTTGATCGTGCCCAGGCCGCTCAGCAGATAGTTGTCGATGGACTGGCCGGTCGGCAGCGAAAAGATCGTCTGCGAAATGCCGTTCACGGTGGCGCTGATCGAGAAGCCCTGGCCGCCGCCATGATTGTGGAAATAGCCGTCACCCGAGAAGGTGATGTTGCTCGCGGCAATGCCGGCAAATGTCTGCGTCGCGACGTCGAAGTCGCCCGCGCTACCCGTATCGCTCACCTGCGGCGCCCAGACGATCGGAGCCGCCTGAACAGAAGCTGCGCAAAGAGCGACAGCGGCCGCCGAAGCAGCCGTCAGAAAACGAACCAATTTCATTATATTTACCTCCCACGATACACTCATGCAAAATTTGAAATGCAGATTTTGCACTCATGGGAATTGGATGGAATCCAGGGCGCTAGTCAATAGAATGTTAATGAAAAATGTCGAAACGATGACAAGCCGCAGTACCAAGGCGGTACATTTCTGTTCACTTCTGTACATATCGTCGAGCCTGTCGTGCACATGTCCACAGAAGGGATGGGCCGGTGTCAAAACACCTTGTCGAAGGCCGTCTCCAGCCGCACGAGGCTTGCGTCCACATCCTTGAGCTTGTCCAGCCCGAACAGGCCCAGTCGGAAGCTCTTATAGTCCGGCCCCTCATCGACCATCAGCGGTACGCCAGCCGCGATCTGGTAGCCCAGCGCGAGGAACTTCTTGCCGGCCTGGATCTCGGGATCGTCGGTGAAGGACACGACCACGCCGGGCGCCTGGAAGCCCTCCGCCGCGACGGACTTGATGCCTTTGTCGGCGAGCATCTTGCGGACGGCGTTGCCCTGTTCCCATTGCGCGGCGGCCAGGCGCTCGAAGCCGAGCGCCTTGGTCTCAAGCATCGATGCGTGGAAGCTGCGCAGGGAATCGGTCGGCATGGTGGCGTGATAGGCGTGGCCGCCGTTCAGATAGGCTTCCATGATGGTGTTCCACTTGAGGAGGTCGCAAGCGAAGCTGGTCGACTTGGTCGCGCGGCACCTCTCCAGCGCCGTTTCGTTCATCATGACGAGGCCTGCGCACGGCGGGCCGGACCAGCCCTTCTGCGGGGCGGAGATCAGCACGTCGACGCCGCTCTTCTCCATGTCGACCCAGACACAGCCTGAGGCGATGCAGTCCAGCACGAACAGGCCGCCGACCTCATGGATCGCGTCGGCGACTGCCTGGATATAGTCATCGGGCAGGATCATGCCGGATGCCGTCTCGACATGCGGCGCGAAGACGAAGGCGGGCTTCTCTGCGTGGATTCTGGCGACGACCTCGTCGATCGGCGCGGGCGCGAAGGGTGCGTCGGCGCCGCCATTGCCGGTGCGGCGAGCCTTCATCACGATCTCGTCGCTCGGAATCGACCCGGCTTCGAATATCTGCGTCCAGCGATATGAGAAGAAGCCATTGCGGATCACGAGCACCTTCTGGTCCGTCGCGAACTGGCGTGCCACGGCCTCCATCGCATAGGTGCCGCCGCCGGGCACGACCACGGCGCGCTGCGCGTGATAGACCTCGCACAGGGTCGCGTGGATATCGCGCATCACCTGCTGGAAGGCGAGGCTCATATGGTTGAGCGAACGGTCTGTGAAGACCACCGAAAATTCGAGTAGACCGTCAGGATCGATATCGGGGCGCAGGCCGGGCATGGGGTGTCTCCTTGGACTCGCCGGTCCCGATTTCACTTCTTGGCGAGGGTGTCAAACCTTTCCCAATCACGCCTCATCATTCCCGCGAAGGCGGGAATCCAGAGTGCGGCGCACCAAAGTCGAAGCCGCTCGCGTGGTTGAAGCTGGATTCTCGACTTCGCGGGAATGACGGAACGATCTCAGCCGAGCGCGGCAGTCCACTGCTCCGGCTTGAAGCCTATGAGGAGCGCCCCCGCGCCCGCCACCACCGGCCGCTTGATGACCGAGGGATTGGCAACCATCAGCGCGATTGCCTTCTGCTCGTCGATGCCCACTTTGTCGGAATCGGGCAGCTTCTTGAAGGTCGTGCCGGCCTTGTTAAGCAGTGGCTCCCAGCCGGTCT
>DASWYL010000082.1:0-18759 GCA_036404995.1 Sphingobium sp.
TGCCGGGCTATGATGCTGACTTCACGGTCGTGGATCTCAAGTCGCGCTGGACCGTCAACAGTGCCTGGCTCGCGTCGCGCTGTGGCTGGTCGCCGTTCGAGGGCATGAGCCTCACTGGCCGCCCCGTCGGCACGATCATCCGCGGCCACCGGGTGATGTGGGAGAACCAGCTTGCCAACGAGGCGGTCGGCGAGCCTGTCCGCTTCGAGGCAACCGAGTTTCCCGGACACTGAGCCGCATGGCGACGATCACTGCGCCTTCCTCCCGCCGCCCGCGCCGCAAGATCACCCTGCGGCGCATCATCGTCTGGATCGTCAAGGCTGTCCTGATCTTCATCGCAGTGACGCTGCTCCAGGTGTGCATCTACCGTTTCGTGCCGGTCCCCTTCACGCTCACGATGCTGTTCGATCCGAATGGCATGACCAAGGACTGGGAGCCGCTTTCCCGCATCGATCCCGATATGCCGCGCGCGGTCATTGCGGGCGAGGACGCGAAATTCTGCACGCATCATGGCTTCGACGTCGAGGCGATCGAGAAAGCCTACAAGCGCAATGCGCGCGGCGGCCGTATTCGCGGCGGTTCGACGATCAGCCAGCAGACCGCCAAGAATGTCTTCCTCTGGCAGGGCGGCGGTTATGTCCGCAAGGCACTGGAAGCCTGGTACACGGTCCTGATCGAGACGATCTGGGGCAAGCGCCGGATCATGGAAGTCTATCTCAACGTCGCCGAGACGGGGATCGGTACTTATGGCGTGGAAGCCGGTGCCCAGCGCTATTTCCGTCATGGCGCTGACCGCTTCTCACCCGGCGAGGCGGCTCGCCTCGCGGCTGCCCTCCCGTTGCCCAAGAAGCGCTCCGTCGTTGCGCCGAGCGGCTTCACCCGCCGGCATGGCAATGCGATTGCCCGCAATGCGCGGGCCGTGCGCGGCCAGGGTCTCGACGACTGTCTTTATTGATCCGCTTTCGGTGAGACCGAAACGGCACGGCTGGCGCCGGTGATCCGCGAAGCGGATCAAAAGAAAAGGGGCGCGAGCATCGCTGCCCGCGCCCCTCTCGATATCCGGGTAGACCCGTCTCTTACATCTGCAGGTGCAGCGAGAGCGAGATCGCGCGCGGCGAGCCGATCTGGACGAAGCCCGGGTTGCCGTAGCCGGTGACGGCGCCGGTCGTGCTGTTGCGGTTGATCGTCTGGGTCAGGCCGCCGCCGAAGCCGCCGACATAGAATTTGTCGAAGACGTTCGAGACGTTGAACTGGACGTAGCTCTTGTCGAGATCCGCATCGAGGATCTTCAGCGAGGCGCGGACGTCGAGGTTGAACAGCGTGTAGCCAGGAGCCGTGGCGCCGTAGATCATCGTGTCCGTGCCGTCAGTGTTGCGACGGAAGGTCGGCAGGTTGTTGTCGTAGATGTAGCGCTTGCCGGTACGCTTGCCCTCGAAGCCGATCTGGACGTTCTCGAGGTTCAGCTGGGCGCGGCCGCCGAGCTGGAACACCGGCGCACCCGATTCGCGCTTGCCGGCGGTCGGCGTGTAGAAGACCGTGCCACTGGTCGTCTCGAATGCCGGGATGTCGTCCTTGATCTTCGACTTGAGATACGAACCGAACGTGTAGAGCGTCAGCTGCTTGATCGGCTGCCACGAGACACTGCCGTCGATGCCCCACTTATCGACCTGGCCCAGGTTGCGGTAGACCGTCTGGTTGAGATCCGGATCATAGGCCGAAGCCAGGCGGTTCTGATACTTGGTGTACCAGACCGTGCCCTGGAACTGCAGGGTGCGGGTCGTGTAACGGCCGCCGAACTCGAAGCTGTCCGTCGTTTCCGGCGTGGGCTTGGAGCCGGCCGTGCCCACCGGGAAGAAGAAGCTGTTGTAAAGCGGGTCGGTGCCGGGGACCTGGAGGCCCTTGGCATAGTTGAAGTAGACCGACGCGGCGGGCGTGAACTTGTAGACCAGGCCGATGTTCGGCAGCAGCTTGTCATATTTGAGCACGCGATTCTGCGGCGCCGCCCAAGTCGGACGGAGGGTTGCCGCGTTTGCCGGGATCTGGCCGTTCGTCCCCCAGCACTCGACGAATCCGCCCGCGCTGCTGGTGAAGCAGTTGTTGGTCAGGTCGCGCGTGAAGAAGGGCGCGCGAAGGCCCAGCGTCACGGTCAGGCCGCCGAACTTGCCGCGATACTCGCCGGCGACCTGGTTGAGGATCGCGATCGAGGTGCGGTCACGCTTCTGAAGGATGGCGGCAACGCCATTCAGGTTCCTCGAGAACGTGCCGTTGTTAACCGGGAAGGCATCCTGGGCAAGGCCGTTGGGGTTGAGGAAACCGACTTCGCCGGTCTGGCGATGATGGCCATAATCCAGCGTATAGGCGATGCGGACGGTGTGCTGGTCGTTGATTTCCCAGCGCAGCGAGCTGATCACGCCATAACGGTCGGTCTGGGTCTGGCTGGGGGCGAGCACCGTGAACTGGTCGAGGATATCGCCGTCGCCGTTGAGATCGCGACCGAAATAGGGGTTGCCGCCGAAATAGCCGGCCTGGCAGGCGAGGCCTGTACCGGTGACAACGGTAACGCACTGATTAGCCGTGGGCACGGATGGCGTCGTGGCAGGGTCGAGGTCGAAATAAGCCTCGCGGGCCGTCGCAGTGCCGCCGCCATTGGCCTTCACATACTGGTAGCTCGGATCGACCGTCAGGACGACATTGTCCGAAAGGTGGAAGCGCGAGCTGATGCGCAGGTTGCCGGTGTTGGAGGGATTGTAGCGGAAGTCGAAGGCCGTGCCGCAGGTGGTTGCCGGATCAATCTGACCGGGGCGCACGGTCACATCGAGCGTGGTGCAGCCCGCAACCGAATAGGAGCGCTCCTTGTTGTTCAGCGGATAGCGGTTGGCGGCCAGCGGGCCCACAACGCGGCCCTGGTCGGTGTCGATGCGCAGCGGCAGCGAGCCAAAGAAGTTGTTGCGATTCTGGTTGTAGTGGGCCGCGACCGAGATGAAGTCGCCGTTGCTGCCCAGCTCCTGGTAGATGCGGCCATTGACCTGGATTTTGTCGATCTTGCCGAGGTCGTTATACACGTTGCGGTTGCCGGTGCGGCTGGCGGAGACGAACGCCTTGGTGCCCCAGGGGCCGAACTCGCCCGAGTCGACCGAGCCGAACATGCGGTAGAACTTGTAGTCGCCGGCGGCGACGACGGCGGTCAGGCCGAATTTGTCATAGGGCAGGCGGGTGCGATAGTTCACCGTGCCGCCCGAAGCCGCTGCGGTCGGGCTGTCGACGTCGGTCGAACCGAGGTTGACGTTGACCTGCTCGATCAGCTCGGGGTCGAGCTGCTGGTTGGAATAGATGGCATAGTTGCCGGTATCGTTGAGGGGAACGCCGTCGAAGGTCAGCGAGACGCGGTCCGCGCCGAAGCCGCGAACGGTCAGCGTGCCGCCGGCCGAGCCATAGGGATCGTTATTCTGGAAGCTGACGCCGGGGATGATGTTGATCGCGTCGAGGACCGTGTTGCCGACCGTGCCACGCGAAAGCACTTCCTGGGTCAGCACGCCCTTGGCCTTGCTGGTGTCGGGCAGCTGGATGCCCTCGATGCCGTTGAGGCGCGAGCCGGTGATGATGATCGGCTCTTCGAAGTCAATCGTGCCCGACGACTGGGCAAAGGCCGAGCTCGCGATGAACGGCGATATTGCCGCGCTGGCCGCGAGAAGAATGCGGAACTTGTTCATGTATGCCCCCTTGGTCAAAGGATCTGATCGAATCGCTGACGAATGGATGCTGTCTGCTGCGGCCACCGGCCGCCCTGTTTGCAGGACTTGCAGCCCCTCGTCCGCTCCTGCGCGGCCACTGGGGCTGGCAGATTGCGGAATTATGACGGTCCCCGTCTTCCGCCCATCGCCGTGCCCGAGATGCCACGTCGCTCGGCCCTTTCAGACCGATCCATCTTCGCGCCTTAGCAGTCTTATTGGCCTTGGCCTGCCGTTTTTTGGCAGTGCGCAAAGGTTTATATCGCGCTGCGGCAAAGATGCAACGCCGGGCAAAATCCGGACATGGGAGGCTGTTGCGAGCCGGACAGCCTAGCGACGCAACGGAAACAGGTCAGAGCCTGCGTTGCGACTCGACTTGCATGATTTGCAATCTGTGACAGTCGGCGGGCGTCACATGTGCAGCTGGCGCCCATAAGCGGCGAGGACGCTCTCGTGCATCATCTCGCTGAGCGTCGGGTGCGGGAAGACGGTATTCATGAAATCCGTCTCGACCAGTTCGGCCTGTTTGCCGACGGTATAACCCTGGATGAGCTCGGTCACTTCCGCGCCAACCATGTGCGCACCGAGCAACTCGCCGGTCTTGGCGTCGAACACGGTCTTCACGAAGCCTTCCGCCTCGCCGAGCGCGATCGCCTTGCCATTGCCGATGAACGGGAATGTGCCCGCCTTGACCGTATAGCCCGCTTCCTTGGCCTTGGCTTCGGTGAGGCCGACGGATGCGACCTGCGGGTGACAGTAAGTGCAGCCCGGGATGTTGCGCGGATCCATCGCGTGCGGGTGCACATCCTTGTTGCCGAGCGCCTGCGCTATCGCTTCCGCGGCGATGACGCCCTCATGGCTCGCCTTGTGCGCGAGCCACGGCGGGGCAGTCACGTCGCCGATCGCCCAGATGCCGGCGACATTGGTGGCGCACAGGCCGTTCGTCTTGATATGGCCGCGGTCGGTTTCGACGCCGAGCGTCTCGAGGCCGATGTCACTGGTATTGGGCACGATGCCGATCGCGACGATGCAATGGCTATAGTCGCTCGGGACGGGCTTGCCGTCCTTGGCGGTGATCTTTGCGGTGACGCCCGTTGCCGTGGCCTTGAGATCGTCCAGCTTGGCGCCCGTCAGGATGTTCATGCCCTGCTTGACCAGCTGCTTCTCGAGGAAGGCGGAGACGTCGGCATCCTCGACCGGCACGATGCGGTCCATCATCTCGACCACGGTCACGTCGGCGCCCATGTCGCGATAGAAGCTGGCAAATTCGATGCCGATCGCGCCCGATCCGATGACAAGGAGCTTGGTCGGCATCTCGGCGGGCGTCATCGCATGGCGATAGGTCCAGATACGCTTGCCGTCCGCCGGGGCGAAGGGCAGGTCGCGGGCGCGGGCGCCGGTCGCGACGATGATATGCTTGGCGGCGAGCTCGGTCTTCTTGCCGTCCTTGTCCGTGACGCTGAGCTTGCCCGGCGCGGTGATCGTGCCCGTGCCCATGTGCACGGTGATCTTGTTCTTCTTCATGAGATGCGTGACGCCGGCATTGAGCTGCTTGGCGACGCCGCGCGAGCGCTGCACGACCGCGTTCAGGTCGGCGCTGATCTTCTCCGCGACGAGGCCGTAATTCTTGGCATGCTGCATATAATGGAAGATCTCGGCCGAGCGCAGCAGCGCCTTGGTCGGGATACAGCCCCAGTTGAGGCAGATGCCGCCCAGCAGCTCGCGCTCGACGATCGCGGTCTTCAGGCCAAGCTGCGCCGCGCGGATCGCCGCGACATAGCCGCCAGGGCCGGAACCGAGAACGATGAGGTCATAGGATTCGGACACGGAATGGCTCCTGGCTGCTCTGGTCTGATTTAGGATGGGTCGGCGGGGGTTGCCAGTGGCGGCACGGCGCGCGGGCGCCCGCTCTCGTCGACGGCAACGAAGGTGAAATGGGCCTCGGTGACCTTCGCCGCCTTGTCCTGGTGGCGCGGGCGGCGCCAGGCTTCGACGGCAATGGTCATGCTGGTGCGGCCGACGCGGACGATCTCGCCATAGACCGAAACCTCGTCGCCGATCTTGACCGGCTCGAGAAACTGCATGCCGTCCATCGCCACGGTGACCGCGCGCCCGAGCGCGCGGCGCGCGGCGACCAGCCCGGCGGCATTGTCCATGAGGCTCAGCAGCCAGCCGCCGAAAATGTCGCCATAGGCATTGGAGTCAGCCGGCATGGCGACCACGCGCACGGCGGGACAGCGGGTGGGTGGGGTTGCCGCCGGGTCAGGCATTGGCGTCCTTCGGGGACTGTCGGTTGAGAAACCAAATGATCGTCAGCAGGACGCCCAACGAAAGGAATGACGCGATGGCGGCCATGAGGTGCACGAACGGATCCTCGGCCAACGCAACTAGAACGTTCGAAAAGGCGTAGGCGACGAGCGCGCCAGCGATAAAGGCAGCCGCTGAAACTGTGCCCCAAATTGCTGCGGGTGAATTCCATCGGCTCGACGTGATGGCATGGACGGCAGGTGCGGTCAGCCACAAGCCGATCGCTATCGGAAGTCCTATTAGGAAAACAACGAAGCCCACACCGTCAATCGTGAGTGCCATTGACGTTAGAAATGGATTTGTCCGTGCTGCCCAGTTCCCGTAAGCGACGGCGCCAATTCCCAAGCCCACGAAGAAAATCCAAATGAGGATCGCGCCCCAAAGGATCTCGTTGCGCTTCACGCCAGCAATGCCAGCGGAGCCTCCACCAGCTCCTTGAAGACCTTCATCAGTTCCGCGCCGTCCGCGCCGTCGATGGCGCGGTGGTCGAAGCTGCCGGTCGCCGACATGACGGTCGCTATGGCGAGCGCGCCGTCGACCACATAGGGCCGCTGCTCGCCGGCACCGATCGCCATGATCATCGCCTGGGGCGGATTGATCACCGCCTCGAACTGCTTGATGCCCATCATGCCCATGTTGGAGAGGCTCGCGGTGCCGCCCTGGAACTCATGGGGCTGCAGCTTGCCGTCCTTGGCGCGGGCGGCGAGGTCCTTCATCTCGGTGGAGATGGCGCTGATCGACTTGTTTCCGGCGTCGACGATGATCGGCGTGATGAGCCCGGCAGGGATCGAGACCGCGACCGAGATGTCGGCGCGGCTGAACTTGAGCAAGGTATCGCCCGCGAACTGCACGTTGCACTTCGGGCAGGCGAGCAGCGCTTTTGCCAGGGCCTTGATGAGCAGGTCGTTGACCGAGAGCTTTACGCCCTGCCGCTCCAGCGCCTTGTTGAGCTCGCCGCGCAGCTTGAGGAGCGCGTCGAGGCGGATGTCCACCGTCAGGTAGATGTGCGGGATCGTCTGCTTCGATTCCGTGAGACGGCGCGCAATCGTCTTGCGGATGTTGGAGAGCTTCTCGGCCTCGTGCGGGATGCCATAGTCCTGCGCAGCGACCGGCGCATGCGCCACGGGTGCGGTGGCAACCGGTGCAGCGGCCGGAGCTGCTGCGGGCGCGCCCGATTTGCCTTCGACGTCGGCCTTGACGATGCGGCCGCCGGGGCCGGTGCCCTTGACGCTGCCGAGATCGACGCCGGCCTGTGCCGCGATGCGCTTGGCGAGCGGGCTGGCCTTCACGCGATCGCCGGTGCTGGCAGGCGCGGCGGCCGGAGCGGGCGCCGCAGCGGGTGCAGGCGCTGCCGCAGCCTTCGCGACTTCGGGCTCAGGCTTGGGAGTCGATGCCGCAGCGGGTGCCGACGCCGGGACCGACTCGCCGTCCTCGACGAGCACCGCGATCACCGTGCCGACCTTCACATTGTCCGTGCCCTCGGCGACGACGATCTTGCCGATGACGCCCTCGTCGACGGCTTCGAATTCCATCGTCGCCTTGTCGGTCTCAATCTCGGCCATCACGTCGCCGGACTTGACCGTATCGCCTTCCTTGACCAGCCATTTGGAGAGCGTTCCCTCCTCCATGGTCGGCGAGAGAGCGGGCATCTGGATATTGATCGCCATGATCCGAGCGGCTTTCCTGTCTTCGAGCGGGTTGCAACCAGTCGCCGCCACCTTCACTCTTTGCCTTTCCGGGTCAAGGCCGTCGCTTGCATAAACCGCGAAATTCCATCACCACATCGGAAAGACAGAAGAGGGGAGCGGGGCGATGAAGCGCACCTATCTGGTCGTCGTCGACGAAAGCAAGGAAGCCGAGTCCGCACTGCTCTTCGCGGCCCGCCGCGCGGCCAAGACCAATGGCGGCGTCCACATCCTCGCGCTCGTGCCCAAGCCCGAATTCGTCCAGTGGGGCGCTGTGCAGGCGACCATGGAAGCCGAGGCCCGTGCCCGCGCCGAAGCGCTGGTGATGGGCGCGGCGGGGACGCTGATGGCCGAGGCAGGCGTACAGCCGGCAATCACGGTCAAGACCGGCGACCCGGTGGCGGCGGTCAAGGGCGTGCTGGCCGAGGAGCCGGGCATCGCCGCGCTTGTGCTGGGTGCCGCACCCAAGGGCGCGCCTGGCCTGCTGGTCACGCATTTCGCGGGGCAGGATGCCGGCTCGCTGCCCTGCCCGGTCATGATCATCCCCGGCGGCCTGGATCGCGAAACGATCGAGCGGCTGAGTTGATGATGTCAGCAGAACGCTGCTCAGTGCTGTGCCAATCCCTCGACGCGTAAATCATTGACCAAAAAGGCTTGGGACCCGGGATATGCAAACTGCTTGCCGACCGTAAGCCGTTTTTCCCGCCGCCATCTGCCCTCTTGATACGTGTCGAACTCGGATGGTGGCTCCAGCATGAGCGGCAAGGTCAGATATTGGCCGACGGCATAAGGCCGGCGCATGACTTCCTTTAGCTTGCCTTCTGACCTTATGTAGATCGCCTTATATTGCTGGATCGCGGGACGAGGAAAACCGAGATCATATGCTCCCACGCGATGGCCTGCGGTATCATGTTGGCTGATTCCATCGACAAAAACCACGTCTGCACGCTCCAATTTGGTGGGTTCCGCATAGAGGCATTGGCCTTTCGCATAGATCTCGGACAGTTTGGCATACAGCAGGGGACGTGGATAAGGGGCCTCTTGACCCACGTCCGCGTCATCCGCGTAAACCGGGGCCAAGCTGAGCGCTCTGCAGACTCCATGTGCTTTCTCGATCCAGTATCGCCTCAAGCCACGACCGGTTTGAAGCGCGGAAGCGGGTCCGGCGAGAACCTCGTTTGCAGTGCCGCTGAACAACAGGCGCTGACAAAGCTCGGCGCAGTCGCCGGTGAATCTAGTCGACGAATTGGTCGCATCGACAAGGAGGGCGACTTTCTGGTCGGGAGCCAAGCGGATCGGGCTGCCATGGTCTTTCGCAGAGATTTGTTTTAGATCATGCGCCAACGACTGGTTCGCCAGACTGGGGACCAAAAAGCCCACAAGTCCGAATGGAACGATGCCGAGCAGAAAGCCGGCTAAGCGACTATCCCTCCGAAGCAAGAGATAGGCAGGAGCCGCGAGCGTCAAATAGAGGAATGTTGTCGGCATCAACGCGAGCAACATCGCGATCGGGAAGCCGATCATTGTGAGGATCAACAACACCGATATGAGATTGGGTATGCCGTATAAGGTAAATGAGAGGAGCGTCCACACGCCGGAGAAGGCCCAGACGGTCGCCAGCCAATATTCCCCTCGTGTCATACTTCTCGATTGGCAGAACTGACGCAGAAAAGCGAGAGCCCGCCTTCTCACGAAGGCGGGCATCCCAGAAACGGTCTACTTGCGCTTACCCCGGCTGGTTCGCCCGCTCGGCCCCGTTGCCGTCGAGATTCTCGGCCACGAACGCCCAGTTGATGTGCTTCTTGAGGATCGTGTCCGCGTAGCTCGGGCGCGCATTGCGATAGTCGATATAATAAGCATGCTCCCACACATCGAAGATGAAGAGGGGCGTTGCGCCATGGGCGACCGGCGTGTCGGCGTCATGGTAGCTCGTGACTTCGAGCTTGCCGTCCTTGAGATTGAGCGCGGCCCAGCCGCTGGCGAAATGGCCGACCGCTTCCGCCTTCAGCTTCTCGACCAGCGCGTCGACCGAGCCGAAGCCTTCGTTGATCAGGTCGGCGAGCTTGCCGGTCGGCTCCTGCGTTTCCGGGCTGAGCCCCTGCCAGAAGAAGCTGTGGTTCCAGATCTGGCCGACCTGATTGAAGAGCCCGCCCTTGGAGGAATTGATGAGCTCGAGAAGCGACTTTCCCTGCAGCGCGGGATCGGCCGCGACGAGCTCGTTGGCCTTCACGACATAGGCATTGTGATGCTTGCCGTGATGATAGTCGAAGGTCTCGGCGGACATCGCCTCGCCGAAGGCGGTTTTCTCATAGGGCAGGGCTGGCAGAACAAAGGCCATGAGGGCTTCTCCATTATGTTGGTTGCCGGAGTCCGGCTGCGGATCGGGCGTCCGCTGGGGGCAAAGGTTGCTCATGCCCCATGGACAAGAACGCACGGGGCGACAAACAAGTTCTCGCGTTCAACATGCAAGCAAATTTCGATGTGACAGAGCGGCGTGATTTTCCTAGGGTTACCGGTCTTGGGGGCAAGGATGGGCGGTTGATCCACAAGCCCCGCATGAGGGGAGCGTGTGATGGCAAAATTCTTCGGTAATCTTCATCTCGTCCTGCTGGTCGGCCTGCTGCTGGCGATCGCAGTGATCTACGGCATCGGGCCCAATGCAGAGCCTGTGCAGGCGGCGTTGCGCTGGCTGCATCTCTTCTTCGGCATTACCTGGATCGGCCTGCTCTATTATTTCAATTTCGTGCAGATTCCGACCATGCCGTCGGTGCCGGCGGAGCTGAAACCGGGCGTTTCCAAATATATCGCGCCCTCGGCGCTCTTCTATTTCCGCTGGGCCGCAGCGCTGACGGTCCTGACGGGCCTCATCGTTGCGCATCTGTCCGGCTATCTGGTTGAAGCCCTGACGTTCGATCCGGCCTACCGCCTGATCGGCCTCGGCATGTGGCTCGCGCTCATCATGGCCGCCAATGTGTGGTTCGTGATCTGGCCCAACCAGAAGAAGGCGCTCGGCATCGTGCCGGCAGAGGATGCGGCAAAGGCCAAGGCTGCCAGCGTCGCCATGATGGCTTCGCGCACCAACACGCTGCTGTCGCTCGCGATGCTCTACTGCATGGTCAACTTCAACGGCGGCTGAGACCGTTCGGCGCCGGCTGGCCCTTCGGGTCAGCCGGTGGCCTGCAGCAGGCCGTGTTTCTTGAGGCAGTGACGTAACTGGTCGTAGCTGAGGCCAAGCGCCTTGGCGGTGGCGCGCTGGTTGAAGCGGTTGCGCTCCAGCGCGCGGTTCAGGATGGCGCGCTCATGCGCGTCGACCGCACCGCGGAAGTCCTCGATTTCGTCGAGCATCGCCTCGATCAGGGCTTCCCGCGACGTGCTGCTCACAGGCACTTCGTCATTGGCCGCATCGACATGCGCGGCGGCCGCCGCTGCGATCGGGCGTGCCGACTTGTGCGTCGGCATCGGCTCGGGCTTCCACGGCGAGGCGAAGGGGTCGAACTGGATCGCGTCGATCGGTTGCTCGGGATCGTGCCAGCGATAAACGGCGCGCTCGATGACGTTGCGCAGTTCGCGCACGTTTCCGGGCCAGGGATGGTTGCAGAGCAGCAGCATCGCCTCGCGTGAGAAGCCGGGCCAACCGGGCCACCGCATTTCCGTCGCCATGCGCCGGCCGAAATGCTCGGCGAGCACCTCGACATCGCCCTCGCGGCTGCGCAGCGGCGGCAGGGTGATGACCTCGAAACAGAGGCGGTCGAGAAGGTCGGCGCGGAAGCGCCCGGCCTCAACAGCATCGGGCAGATGTTCGTTGGTCGCGGCGACGATGCGGACATCGACGTTCAACGGCCGGGAATTGCCGATTCTGGTCACTTCGCCATATTCGACCGCACGCAGCAATCGCTCCTGCGCTGCCATGGAAAGCGTCCCCAACTCGTCGAGAAACAGCGTGCCGCCGTCCGCCTCCTCGAAACGGCCCGCGCGGGCGCGCGTGGCGCCCGTGAAAGCCCCCGCCTCATGCCCGAAAAGCTCGGCTTCGATGAGGGTTTCGGGCAGCGCAGCACAATTCATGACGATGAGGGGACCGTCCCAGCGCGGGGACAGGCGGTGGATGCGCTCGGCGATCAGTTCCTTGCCGGTGCCGCGCTCGCCAATGACCAGCACGGGGCGTATAAGTTCGGCGGCGCGGCCGGCCTGTTCGACCGCGTCGAGGAAGGCGATAGACTGCCCGACAAAGTGCGTCACCTTCTCCATGGCCAATGTTTAGTGGAATTTCCCACTTCTCGGCAATGGCTAATATGTGTTTTGTTGACCTAACACAGAAATATTTGGCGATTTTCTGCCCTTTTCCGGAATTGGCACGCCCCGTGCAGAGCATGGGACAAACCGCCAAACGGTGGCACGACATTCAGAGAATTAAAGGAACAGGGACATGACCATGAACAACAATCTCTTCGGCGCCAAACTGATGGCCAGCTTCTTCGCCCTCCTGCTGAGCACCGCCATGGTGATCGGCTCGGTCGGCCCGGCTTACAATGTCCAGGCGGCCCAGGACCTGATTGCATGAACGAGACCCGCCATACCGCTCCTTTCCCTCGAGGAGCGGATGGCACGCACCGCCGGGGCGGGACAGCCCCTCAACCCGCCCCGGCAACCCCTTCTCCACGGAGCATTTATCCCATGGGTATCTTTTCACGCACGCGCGACATCATCGCGGCCAATGTTACCGACCTTCTCGATCGGGCTGAGGACCCGTCCAAGATGATCCGCATGATCATCCTGGAAATGGAGGAGACGCTGGTGGAGGTTCGCGCTTCGGCGGCTCGCACCATCGCGGACCAGAAGGAAATGCGCCGGCATATCGTGAAGCTCGACGGGCTTCAGGAAGGCTGGGTCGAAAAGGCGCAGCTCGCGCTCTCGAAGGGCCGCGAGGATCTTGCCAAGGCTGCGATCATCGAGAAGCAGAAGGCCGGCGACATGGCCGAGCAGCTGAAGGCTCAGATCACCGTGCTCGACGATGCGCTCCGCGCGTCCGAGGCGGACATCGCCAAGCTGCAGACCAAGCTGCGCGAAGCGCGCGCGCGCCAGTCCACCCTGATGACCCGCATGGAAAGCGCCCAGAACCGCCTTCGCGTTCGCGAGATGTACGCCGGTGAAAAGGTGCAGGACGCGTTCTCGCGCTTCGACCAGCTCGAGCGCCATGTCGACTTCGCCGAAGGCCGCGCCGATGCCATGGGCCTTGGCGCGCCCAAGACGCTGGAGGAGGAAATTGCCGACCTGCAGGCCGACGACAAGGTCGAGGCCGAGCTGGAAGCGCTCAAGGCAGCGCAGGCCAAGAAGAGCGAGGGCTAAGCCATGGGCGAAGCAATGATCCCGATTGTCATCTGCGGCATCCTGTTCATCGGCCTGCCGTGGATCATCTTTCACTATGTCACGCAGTGGAAAAAGACGAGCACGATGACCAACGAGGACGAGCAGCTGCTCGACCAGATGTACGAGACCGCGCGCCGGCTTGAGGATCGCCTGGGCACCGTCGAGCGGATCATCGCCGCCGACAATCCTGATTTCCGCGCGCCGCGCCTGAGCGCGAGTGACGACTATCGCCTCGAAGGGCGGCTCGAAGGGAGGAACTGAGCAATGACGGCCCGTCGCACCAAATATTATCTCGACAAGAGAAACGCCAAGTGGCTCGGCGTCTGCTCCGGCTTCGCTGCCTATACCGGCATCGACGTGATGTGGGTCCGTGTCGCCACCGTGCTGCTCACCATCATGGGCGCAGGTTCGCTCATCATCCCGGGCTATTTCGTGATCGCCTGGCTGGCACAGCCCGAGCCGACCGACCTTTATGTCGATGAGCAGGATGCGAAGTTCTGGCAGCGCGTACGCACCAATCCGACGCGTTCGACTCGCGAAGTGAAGAGCAAGTTCCGGGAGATCGACCGCAGGCTGGCCGATATCGAGACCTTCTACACCAGCCGCAACCAGAGCCTGGCGGACGAGATCGAGCGGCTGCGCTGAGCGCAGGCCGAAACGGGGAGACTTGAGATGAACGGTGGTCAGATTTTCGTCCTGTGCATCATCGCAATCTCGATGCTGGGCGGCACGCTGTCGATGTGGGTGAAGGCCAAGCATGGCTACCCGATCCATGACCGGGTCGGCCGGCGGATGGCCCGGCGCGCGGCGCGGCGCGGCGAGATGTTCGCCGGCGACGAGCTGGAAGAGTCGCGCAAGGTCCAGCTGCTGACCAGCGAGAATGAGCGCCTGACCGGCCAGGTCTCGCGCCTGGAAGAGCGGATCGCGGTGCTGGAACGCATCGCCACCGACCCGGCCGAGCGCGTCGCGCGCGAGATCGAGAAGCTGCGCTGAGCCACCGAGAGCAGATCCGGGGAGACGAACATGAATTGGGGTGGACCGGTTTTCGTGCTGGCGCTGATCGCCATCTCGACGGCGGGCTGGGTGATGACGACCTGGATCAGGGCGCGTCACGGCTATCCTGTCGAGAATGAGTGGAAAGGTCAGAGCGAGAAGAGCGATCTGGCCGCAGAGCGGAAAATGGCGCTTCTGGCCAACGAGAATGCGGCTCTGACCGATCGGCTTGCCCGGCTGGAAGAGCGCCTCGCGACGATGGAGCGCATCGTCACCGATCCGGCCGAGCGGACGGCTCGCGCCATCGACAGACTTGCCGACCGAGGAGCTTGAACGATGAACCCTGCCGTCACCACCCTCGTGGACAATGCACCGATGCTGGTCACCTTCGCCATGCTGCTTGGCTTCGCCGGCATCGTCGGCTGGGTGTTCACCACCTGGCTGCGCGTCCGCAACGGCTATCCGCTGGAGAGCAGCTGGGGCAAGCCGATCTATCCCATGAAGAATGAGGAAACGATCGAGCGTATCCGGCTGCTGAGCCAGGAAAATGCCCAGCTGCGCGCCGAACTCGGCTCGATCAAGGACCGCCTCGGCAATGTCGAGCGCATCGTCACCGACGGGTCGCTCCGGCTGACCAACGAGATCGAGAGCCTGCGCGGCCCGAGCAACTGAGACAAGGCGGAAGGGAGGACGACCGATATGGACTATGCGCTTTTCATACCGCTGATCGGCGTGTGCATCCCGATCGTCGCGATCGCTTCGGTGACGGTGAACAAGCTGATCCGGCTGCGCGAGAAGCAGATCGAGCTCGCCGCCACCCAGGCCGCCGAGAAGGCGGCGCGCTACGCCGCGAATGGCGCTGAGATGGAACAGCGGATTCGCGTGCTGGAGCGCATCATGACCGATCGCGGCCTGGATCTTTCCGATGAGATCGACCGGCTGAACGACACGCCCGGGCCGGCCAGGATGAGGAGCAACTGATGATCTTCGACCAACATACGATCTGGGTGCTGATCCCCATCGCGGCGATCATTGCGGGCGTGTTCAAGCACAGCATGCGGATCAAGGAAAAGCAGATCGACAGCATGCGCGGGCAGGAGGCCGAGATGGCCTCGCGCCATAGCGCCGAGACGCGCCAGCTCGAAGAGCGGGTGCGTGTCCTCGAGCGGATCGTCACCGACCAGGGCCTCAACGTCTCCATGGAGATCGAGAAGCTGCGCGACCAGCCCGCCGTCCGCGACATGCGGACGGACTGAGAGGAGCGGCAGAGCCATGAACAATCCCTTTATCTTCGTCCTTGCGATCATCGGAATCGTGGTCGGCATTCCGGTCATCGGCTCTTTCATCCTCTCCTACCACAAGGAGAAGCTGCGGCTGCGCGAGAAGGAGCTTGAGCTGCTCGGGTCACAGACCGCAGAGCGCGCCGCCCAATACGCGGCGCATAACGAGCGGCTCGAAGAGCGGGTGCGGGTGCTGGAGCGCATAGTGACCGACAAGGGGCTGGGCCTCGCAGACGAGATTGAGAAGCTGCGCGATCTGCGCGCGAACTGAAGCAAGGGTGGGCGCGCAATGCGCGCTGAATGGGAGGACTGAACAATGAACGGTTTTGAGATGGTCGTGATGATCGTCTTGATCGCGTCGATAGCCGGTGTGCTGAAAGCGATCTTTGCGGGTGGCGGGCGCAAGCATGAGCGCATCATGCGGACCATCGCGCAGATGCAGCCGCAGCAAGATCCGGAAGCTGGGCGCCTACGCGAGGAAGTGCGCGGCCTCAAGGAGCGCGTCGCCGTGCTGGAGCGGCTCGTCACCGACCAGTCGAGCTCGCTCGACCGTGAATTCGAGAAACTGAAACAGATGGATTGAGCGCGGCCCGCCCCCTCATGCGGGGCCGCCCAGGGAAGGATCGGCCATGACTACGCAGATCGACATCATCACCTACGCAACGGCAGCGGCAGTGCTGACCGGCTGGGGCCTCATCGCCGCCTATGTCGGCTTGAGGATCTGGAACGGCTGGTTGAAGCTGAAGCATGCCGAGATGGAACTCACATCCCGCCATGGGGCGGTCAGCGATCCGGTACCGCTTTCAGCGGGCGCCCGCATCGATCTGGCGGATCTCAAGGAGCGTATCCGCAAGCTCGAAGCCATCGCCTCGGGCGTGGATCTTTAAAGAGCGGCATCCCGTTCGTGTCGAGCAAAGTCGAGATACGTCTGGCGCGCACGGTTCTCGACTTCGCTCGAACCGAACGGAGCAGTGAAAGAAGCAGGCAAAAAACCGCGGCGTGACGTCGTTGCCTCTTTCCACCCTCCCCCTATATGGGGCGCCATGACCGCGACGCTCCAGTCTATCCAGGACGATTACGATCTGCTTGAGGCCGATGAGCGCTACCGGCTGCTCATCGACCTGGGCCGTGCGCTTGAGCCCATGCCCGAGGTTCTCAAGACCGACGCCACACTGGTGCGCGGCTGCTCGGCCAAGGTCTGGGTTTATCCGACGCGGACCGACAATGGCGCGCTGCATTTCCTCGCTGACAGCAACGCCGCGATCACCAAGGGGATCATCGCACTCGTGCTGCTGACCGTTCAGGATCGCATGCCGGCCGAGGTCGCGGCGCTCGACATCGAGGCGGCGCTGGAGCCGTTTGACCTGAAGCGGCAGCTTTCTTCGAACCGGACGCAGGGTTTGCCCAATATGATCGCCTTGATCAGGGAAACCGCGGCACGGCTGGCGGCGGAATAGACCTCATCCCGAGGCGAGCAGGCGGCGCGTTATGGCTTAGGCTCGTCGGGCGCCTGCGCTAGCGCATCGCCGCCAAGCGTACGGTAGAGCGTGACGCGGTTGCGGGCGGCTTCGAGCCGGGTGGCGACGAGAGTCTTTTGAGCCGCATAGAGCGTGCGCTGGGAATCCAGGTTGACGAGGAAGCTGTCGATCCCGCCGCGATAGCGCGCGTCTGAGATGCTGAATGCGTCGCCGGCTGCCGTGGCACGGCGGGTATCGGCGCCGAGCTGATCCTCGATCGTGCCGCGCCGGGCGAGAGCGTCGGAGACTTCGCGGAAGGCGGTCTGGATCGATTTCTCGTAAGTGGCGAGCGCCGCGTCACGCGACGCCTTGCTGGCGGCCAGATTGGCCCGGCCTGCACCGGCACGGAAGATCGGATAGCTCGCCGCACCCGTCCCCTGGAGCGCGGAGCGGCCGGCGTCGCCGAACAGGCCTTCGAACGAACCTGCGGCGAGCCCGATCAGGCCGGACAAGGTGATGCGCGGGAAGAGCGCCGCGCGTGCCGCACCGATATCGGCATTGGCGGCGCGGAGATTATATTCGGCCGCGCGCACGTCCGGCCTGCGCAGCAGCACCTCGGTGCTGGTCGCGGTTGGCGGATCGCCGATGGTGTTGCCGGCCTGTTCGATGCTGTCGGGCAGATATTGCGCCTCGATCGGCGCGCCGACGAGCAACGTCAGGAGATTGAGGTCCTGCGCGACCAATGTCGTCTGGCGGGCGAGATCGGACTCGGCGTTGGCGAGGATTGTTTGCGCCTGGGCATAGTCAGCGCGGGTCGCAATGCCGCCCTTGAGCCGCGCATCGACCAGGCCCAGCGTCTTGCGCGCGCTTTCTGCCGTGTTCTGGGCGAGCGTGAGCAGGCTCCTGTCGGCGGCATAGGTGAGCCAGGCATTGGCGACATCGCCGAGCAGGGCCAGCCGGGTGGCGCGGGCCGTCGCTTCGCTTGCGAAATAGCGCTCCTGTGCCGACGTGCTGAGCGACTGGATGCGGCCGAACAGGTCGATCTCCCAGGCCGGGATCGCGAGATTGCCGGAGAAGGTGGTCGCGTTCGTCGCGGCGTTCTCGACACGCTGGACCTGTCCGTTCGCGTCGAGCTCGGGAAAGAGCGCCGCGCGTTGCGCGCTGAACTGGGCGCGGGCGCGCAGGATGTTGGCCGCGGCCACGCGCAGGTCGCGATTATTGGCAAGCGCCCGGTCCATCAGCGCCAGCAGGCGCGCGTCACTGAAAATGGCCGCACGGTCGATCGCCGGCAGCGTCTCGTTGGCAGGCGCGTCATAGGCGTCGCCGGTCGGGAAGCTGGCCGGTGCAGCGCCCTGCGGCCGCTGATATCTGGGCGCCATCGAACAGCCGCTCGCCAGCAGTGCGGCGATCAGGACGGTCGTCCGGCCCCTCACAGCGCGCCACTCCGGCGGGCGCGGCGCTCGGCTAGTTTGGTGTGCATGAGCTTGAGCACGTCGCGGGTCGTGCGCCGGACGATCACGAAGAAGAGCGGGATGTAGAAGATGGCGAGCAAGGTCGCCGTGAGCATTCCGCCGACGACCGCCGTGCCGATGGCGATGCGGCTGTTCTTGCCCGCGCCGGTCGCGAGCGCGAGCGGCATGACACCGCAGATGAACGAGAAGCTGGTCATGAGGATCGGACGCAGGCGCAAGCGTGCCGCTTCCAGCGCGGCCTCGATGATGCGCACGCCCCGTTTCTCCGCCTGCTCTGCGAACTCGATCATCAGGATCGCATTCTTGGCGGCAAGGCCCATGGTCGTGAGCAAGCCGATCTGCAGGTAGATGTCGTTGATCAGGCCGCGCAGCGTGACCGCGACGACTGCGCCGACGAGGCCCAGCGGCACGATCAGCAGCACGGCGACCGGGATCGACCAGCTCTCGTAGAGCGCGGCGAGGAACAGGAAGAC
>DASWYL010000083.1:0-12946 GCA_036404995.1 Sphingobium sp.
CACTTATACTTGCCGGTGTCGGGGTCGAGCGCGACGATGGAGGAGAGGAACAGGTTGTCGCCCCTGCCTTCGCTGCGCCAGTGATGGTTCCACGGCGATCCGTTGCCGACGCCGACCAGGAGCTGGTTCAGGTCCTTGTCATAGACGACGCTGTCCCAGACGGTGCCGCCACCGCCGAGCTTCCAGTAATTGGTGCCGAACCAGGTCGGCCGGGCGATCTTCTCGATCGCTTCGTCCGATGCCGCGCCATCCGGGCCTTTCGCCGGATCGCCAGGCACGGTGTAGAAGCGCCAGACCAGCTTGCCGGTGTTGGTGTCATAGGCGGAGAGATAGCCGCGAACGCCGAGTTCAGCGCCAGAATTGCCGATGAAAATCTTGTCGCGCACTACGCGGGGCGCCATCGTGATCGTGTAGGGCTTCTTCTGGTCGACGGTGACGACGTCCCAGAGCTTGGCGCCGGTCTTGGCGTCGAGCGCGATCAGCCTTCCGTCGATCGTGCCGACGAAGACGCGCCCCTTCCACACCGCCACACCGCGATTGACGACATCGCAGCACGCATGCGCGCCCTTGGCGCCCTTGTTCACGGGATCGAACTGCCAGAGTATTTTTCCCGTGGCCGCGTCGAGCGCCAAGACCTTGGACCATGCGGTCGAGGTATACATGATCCCGTCGACCACGATCGGGGTCGCCTCCTGCCCCCGCGTCGTGTCCAGCGTCGCGGACCAAGCGAGGGTGAGCTGCTTCACATTGCCGTCGTTGACCTGATCGAGCCGCGAATAGCGCTGCTCGCTATAGCCATGGCCGTAGCTGAGCCAGTTGTCGTCGTCAGTGTCCGCCTGGTCGAGCCGCGCCTGATCGATCTCGCCGTAGCGCGGCTTTGCATCGCAAGCTGCCAGCATCAGTGCGAGCGACATCGCAACCAGAACGGGCGGCTTGATGCGGATCATGTGCTTCCTCTCCCCATAGGTCGTTCGTTCTAGCGACAGGCTTGTCGGGGAAAAAGACCGGCCGGTTCGCATTTCATTTCGCGCCTTGGCGCGGCGTCGGCGGGGGCTTATTGAACGCATCGGACCCGTTAGCAAGCAAAGGAGAGGTCGCCATGGCCAAGGACAACAAGATCACGCTGTACGACCTGCAGCTGGCACATGGCGCGACGATCAGCCCCTTTGTCTGGGCGACCAAATATGCAGTCGCGCACAAGGGCTTCGATCTCGATATCGTCCCCGGCGGCTTCACCGGTATCCCCGAGCGCACGGGTGGAGTCACCGAACGCCTGCCCGCCATTGTCGATGATGGCAAATGGGTGCTCGATAGCTGGCTGATCGCTGAATATCTCGACGAGACCTATCCCGAGCGGCCGACGCTCATTCCGCATCCCAGCGTCAAGGCGCTGACCCAGGGCATGGAAGCCTGGCTCTGGGGCGCGGCGATCAGCCCGTGGATGACCTGCTTCATCAAGCAGTATCGCGACCGCTCGCTGCCGCAGGACCATGAGTATGTGACCAGCTCGCGGGAGCGCATGTTCGGCCGCAAGATCGAGGATATCATCGTCGGCCGTGAGGACCGCCTGCCCAAGGTGCCGCCGACGCTGCAGCTGATGCGCAACGTGCTGGCAGAGAATAAATGGTTCGGTGGCGACACGCCCAATTATGCTGACTACCGCCTGCTCGCGGTGTTCCTCTTCACCGCTTCGGTCGCCGATACGCCCGTGCTGACCGATGACGATCCGCTGCGCGACTGGATCGAGCGCGGCTTCGATCTTTACGGTGGCCTTGGCCGTCATCCCGGCCTCTCGCCGATTTTCGGCCTGAAGCTGCGCGAGGGTGATCCCGAGCCCTTCATCAAGGGCGGCGCGGTCGGCGGCCTCGCCACGCGCAACACCGGCGTCAAATCGACTGCGGCGGAGACGGCGCGATTGAAGGGCGAGACGGCTAAGGCCTGAGCGCGCGCCTATCGAAGATCCCGATAGGTTTCCAACTCCTCGCGGATTTCCTCGACATGAGCGCGCGCCGCAGCCAGCTCCTGCCCGTCGATCCTGCCGTCATGGTTGACATCGAGCCGGTCGAACAAGGGCATCGGCGCGGCGGCATATTCGGCGCGGGTGACGCGGCCATCATAATTGGTATCGGCGGCGGCGAGCAGCGTGTCGATACGTCGGGCCAGGCGCGGGGCGAGCCGGATCAGGCGGCCGAAATCGTCGCGGCTGATCGCGCCGTCGCCGTTGCGATCCAGCTTTTCGAAGCGGGCCAGTCGGGCGGCCGCATATTCGGCGCGGCTGACGGCACCATCGCCATTGGTGTCGGCCTCGCGGAAGGCGGCGATCGGGTCGCGATGAGCCTGCTGGCCCCGGGCGAAGCGCTGAGCCGCGAGAGGCGCCGCCAGTATGGCAGAACCAGCGAGCAAGGTCAGAATGAATGTCGTTCTGGTCATCATCTCAACTCTAGCACATGAAGGGGGTGGACGGCCGTTCCCACCGCTTGGCGTAAAGCCCGGCCGTCCACAACGACGACTTAGCGGCGCGTCACGGTGCCGGTGACGGTCTTGCCGTTACCATCGGGACCGGTGAAGGTGGTGGCATGATCGGCGGAACCGTTGCCATTGGCGGTAGCGGTAGTCTCGCGGCCGAAGCTCTTGCCATTGTTCAGCGTGGTCTCCTTGGAGCCCGTATATTGGCCATCGCCCCAGCTCGCGTCGCGGTCAGTCGTGTAGCCGCGGCCGCTGTTGGCCTGTACGCTGCGGGTGCTGTCGACATGGCCGGGGCCGTAATTGGTGTCGCGCGCGCCGCGATAGCCGCGCCCGTTGCTGGTCTGCAGACCGCTGCGGACCTTGGTCTCGCCCGCCTGGCGCTGGACACCGCGCCACTGGACGGCCGTGCCGCCGCTGGGCCCCTGTGCGCGCACGATATGGCCGTGGGCACGAGCAAGTGCCGGGGCGGGAAGCGCGGTGGCAATCAGGGCCAGCGAAAGTGCTGCCAGGCCGGAAACGGATTTCATCATAGGTCTACTCCTCCGGGTCTCTTTGATGTCCCCTGATGCGCTTATCGGGCAGTTTAGTAATTCCGGTGCGTCCGGCACGTGACGAAGGGTTACAAAATGTAACGCGGCAGGTTGCGGGCCTTGCGTCGCAGCGCCGTCTGCGCAGGAATGGCGGGTATGGAAAAGAGCTGCATTGCCGTGGTGGAGGATGATCGCGAGATTCGCGCGATGGTCGGCGACCTCCTGAAGCGCGAGGGCTTCGAGGTCGTGGCGTGCAGCTGCGTCGTCGAGTTCGATCAACATGCCGGGCGCCAGCGCATCGATCTTGTCATTCTCGATATCATGATGCCGGGCGAGGATGGCCTGTCGCTTTGCCGCCGCTTGCGCACACGGGGCGATATTCCGGTGCTCATGGTCACCGCCAAGGGCGACGATATCGACCGGATCGTTGGACTCGAAATCGGCGCCGACGATTATCTGCCCAAGCCGTTCAATCCGCGCGAACTCGTTGCCCGCGCCCGCGCCATCCTGCGCCGCACCCGCGACAGCCAGCGCGTCGTGGCGGTCGAGCCGGGGGAGCGCTACGATTTCGGCGGCTGGACGATCGATGCCGGCTCGCGCTCGCTCACCGATGCCCAAGGCAAGATGCTTGATCTCACTGGCGGCGAATTCGACCTGTTGCTCTGCTTCGTTACACACCCCCAGCGCGTGCTCAATCGCGACCAGCTGCTCGACTGGACGCGCGGGCGCTCGGCTGGCGCCTTCGATCGCGCCATCGATGTTCAGCTCTCGCGCCTGCGCCGCAAGCTGGAGACGCGCCCGGGCGGCGAGGCGTTCATCAAGACGGTGCGCGGTGGCGGCTACCAGTTCACGCCTGTGGTCATGCGGGCGTGAGGATCCGGCCGAATCTTTCCGTCCGGGCCGTCGCCATCCTGCTCGGAGGCTTCGTCGCGCTCCAATTACTGATCGTGCTCGTGACGCGCCTGCCGAGCCACGGCAGCGACGTCCGGCCTTATGGCTTGCCCGAGCCCAGGGAAATTTCCGTCATGATTGCCTCGATCGAGCGCGCTCCTGTTTCCGAGCGGGCGCGACTTGCTGCCCTGTTCGACGAGGGGCTGTATACGGCGCGCATCTCGCCGGACGGCGTCACGCCTTCGCCGCATGAGACGACCGACGACCTCGTCAATCTTGGCCGCTATTATGCGAAGGCACTCCCGGGCCATGCCGTGGCCGTCGACGCTCGGCGCGCATGGCTCGGCGCACTCACGTCGGATACGCGTCCGGCCCGGCTGTTCGCGCCGGTCTCGCTCTCGATCAGCCTGGACGATGGCTCCGCCCTCGTGCTCACGAGCCGCCCCTCCGACAATATCCAGGCTTTCCTCGGCCGGCGCTCATTGCTCGGCGCGGTCGCCGGCCTGCTGCTGCTTGTCATCCTGATGGTGGCGATGCGGCAGACCATGAAGCCGGTCACGCATCTGGCCCGCGCCGTGCGCGCTTATCGCGGAGACGGTGACCACCCCGCGTTGCCGGTCGAAGGCGCGTCCGAGGTCCGCGACCTCGCTCGCGCGTTCAACGAAATGAGGGGGCGCATTTCCGGCCTCATCGGCGAGCGGACCCACACCCTGGCGGCGATCGCACATGACATGCGCACCTATCTGACGCGGCTGCGGCTTCGCGCCGAATATATTGACGATGCCGATCATCGCGAGCGGGCGGTGCGGGATCTCGATGAAATGGCGGCACTGCTCGACGATACGCTGCTGCTCGCCCGGGGAGATGTAGCCAAGGCGGCGGAGCCCGCCGAGCCGGTCGACATCGCGGCGCTGGTGCGCGATGCGATCGAAGTGCGCGAAGCCGATCCGGCGAAGCTCATCCTCGACGTGCCGGAAGAACCGGTTACCGTACGTGCCCGGCCGCTCGCGGTCCGCCGCATCGTTGCCAATCTCGTCGACAATGGCGAGCGCTACGCCGCCCACGTAAAGGTGGCGCTGATGAGCCGGAGCGGTCAGGCGTTACTCGTCGTTTGCGACGACGGGCCCGGGATTGCGCCCGGGATGCTGGCGCGGCTTGGCGAGCCTTTCGTGCGGGCAGACCCTTCACGCAATCGCGAGTCCGGTGGAGCAGGTCTTGGCCTTGCCATCGTCCGGGCGCTCGCCGCGCGCGACGGCGGTACGGTCCAGTTCGAAAATCGAGCCTGTGGTGGCCTGCGGGTCACGCTTGCCTGGCCACTCGCCTGAGCGGGCAAAATGGCTTTGAGCCTGCCTCGACTGCCGTGCTAGCGCTTCGCTGAGGAACAGACCCCGGACCAAAGGCGCAAAGCCTATCCGGCGTGGGGAGGAGAGTTGTGGGGATGGCGGGCCAACGCTCGGACCATGCACGGTCGCGGCGCAGCGGCCTGCTTCGCTCCGCGCTCGCTGGGCTTGCGGCAATCGGCTTGCTGGCCACTCTGGGAAGGACGGCCGATCGGCCAGCGGGTGTGCCTGTCGCCAAATCGCCGATCATATCCACGCCGAAGCGCGCGATAGATGACGGCGTCTCGCCTTACACGCCCACCACCGTCGATGCGAACGGCGTCACTTGCTCTTATGGCTATGCCGTCTGGGGCAAGCTCAAATATGGCCCGGACTTCAAGCATTTCGACTATGTCAATCCGGCCGCGCCCAAGGGCGGTACCTATCGCTATGCGATGGAGCAGGCGAGTTTCGACACGGTCAGCCAGTTTTCGCTGCTCGGCGTTTTCCCGCTTTCGCTCCTCTATTTCCATGACACGCTGATGCGACAGAGCTCGGATGAACCGGCCTCCTATTACGGCCTGATCGCCGACCGGGTCTGCTTTGCCAAGGATCTGAGCTGGTTCGAGTTCCACATCAATCCCAAGGCACGCTGGAATGATGGTGCTCACCTGACCGCCGACGACGTGATGTTCACCATCCAGAAGGCCAAAACGACCATTGGTGTGATCCAACGGCGTATCGACCAGGCGGTCGATCATTTCGCGCGGACCGGTCCGCGGACGGTCAAGGTGTACCTGACCCAGAAGAACAATCCGATCCTGCCGACCGTGCTGACCGGCATGCAGATCCTGCCCAAGCATTATTACGAGAAGCACGACCTGCTCGCGACCACGCTCGAGCCGCCCGTCAACAGCGGGCCCTATCAATTCGGCCGGATCAGCCCGGGCCGCTGGATCGAGTTCGTCCGGAACAGGACCTATTGGGCTGCCGACCTCCCCGTGAACAAAGGCCGCTTCAACTTCGACGTCATCCGCCAGGATTTCTATCGCGACCAGCTCGTGGCCAACGAGGCATTCCTTGCCGGCAACGAGGATGCCAAGGCAGAAAGCAACGCAAGCAACTGGGTGAGCGAGAACAGGCTCCCGCCGTTCCGCGCGGGCGAGATAAAGCGCACTCAGGTGCGGTATATGCAGCCGGCCTGGTTTCTGGGGGTGATGCTGAACGCGCGCCGCGCGCCGTTGGACAATCGCCGGCTCCGGCAGGCGCTCCTCCTGTGCTATGATTTCGAGTGGGTAAACCGCGTGCTGCTCGGCAACCGTCACGGGCGCCTCACCAGCATCTTTCCCAATGGCGATTTTGAGGCGCATGGCCTACCCACGCCCGGCGAGTTGAAGCTGCTTGAGCCTTATCGCGCCGACCTGCCGCCGGAGCTGTTCACGCAGCCATTGTCTTTGCCCAAGGGCGGCAATTGGACCAATCGCCGCGCGAACCTGCTCAAGGCGGCCCGGTTGCTGCGCGAGGGGGGGTTCAAGACGGCGGGCGGCAGGCTGACCGATCCCAAGACCGGCAAACCCGTCGTGCTACGCCTACTCGCCTATTCCGCACTGATAGACCGCCAGCTCTCCCTCTTCATCGAGAATGCCCGGCGCCTGGGCATCGAAATTCGCTTCCGCAACGTCGACACGGCGCAGATGCGGTCGATGATGCGCACTTATGATTACGACATTCTCGCGCCTGCCCGGCAGCTTGCGACCAGTTCGACCCCCGGCGTCGGCATCATCCAGATGTGGAGCAGCAAGGCCGCAGACACCCCGCAGCAGCTGAACTTCCCGGGTGCGAAGCATCCCGCGATCGACGCGATGGTCATGGCGGTGGTCAACGCCAAGGATCGCGACAGCGTCGTCAACGCCATGCGCGCGCTCGATCGGGCCGTGCAATGGGGCTATTATGTCATTCCCATGCAGCATCTCTATCCGGCGCCGCTCGGCTATCTGCCGGTGAGCTATTGGGATCGCTTCGGTCGCCCCGCGAAAGAGCCGACTTATAATTTCAACGTCATGACGCTCGACACCTGGTGGGTCGACAAGACCCGCGAAGCCCGGCTGCGGCATCGGCGGATCGTCCAATGAGCGGCCTCTGGGCCTATGTCGCGCGCCGCCTGCTCTTCATGGTGCCGACGCTGATCGGCATCGTCACGATCAGCTTCATCATCATCCAGTTCGTCCCCGGCGGCCCGATAGACCAGATCCAGGCGCGCATGGCGGGCACGGCGCTGGACGCGACCGCGACCATTTCCGGTAGCGCCGGCGGCGGCGCGGATGCGGCGGCCGGCGGGCTCGTCCCCACCGGCGAGCTCGATCCCGCCCAGGTCAAGGATCTGGAGAAGCAATATGGCTTCGATAAGCCTGTACTGACCCGCTATTTCAAGATGCTGTGGGACTTTGCGCGCTTCGATTTCGGTACGAGCTTCTTCAAGGACAAGCCGGTCCTGACACTCATCGCCGAGAAGATGCCGGTGTCGATCTCGCTCGGCCTCTGGACGACGCTGTTGACCTATCTGATCGCCATCCCCCTTGGCATCCGCAAGGCTGTCCGCGCCGGGACCGTCTTCGACGGCTGGACGAGTTTCGCCGTGACACTCGGCTATGCCATTCCCGGCTTCCTCTTCGCGGTGCTGCTCATGGTGCTGTTCGCGGGGGGCAATGTCTGGAACATCTTCCCCTCGCGCGGACTCATCTCCGACAATTGGGACGAACTCACGCTGCTCGGCAAGATCGGCGACTACTTCTGGCATATCGCATTGCCGGTGACGGCGATGGTGATCGGCGCTTTTGCAAATCTCACCATGCTCACCAAGAATTCGGTGCTCGACGAGATCAACAAGCAATATGTGCTGACCGCGCGCGCCAAGGGCCTCTCCGAGCGTGGCGTGCTCTACGGCCATGTCTTCCGCAACGCGATGCTCATCGTGATCGCCGGCTTCCCGGCCGCGTTCGTCTCGGTGCTCTTCTCCTCCTCGCTGCTCATCGAGGTCATCTTCTCGCTGGACGGGCTGGGGCTGCTGGGTTTCGAGGCGACGATCAATCGGGACTTTCCGTTGATGCTGGGATCGCTCTTCTTCTTCTCACTGCTTGGGCTCCTCACCAACTTGCTCGGTGACATCTGCTATGTGCTGGTCGACCCACGCATCGATTTCGAGAGGCGGGACATATGAGCCGCTTCCGCCCGAGCCAGGCTGCCGCCCAGATGCGCGCGACGCCGCCGGGCGGGCCGCGCCGCTGGCTAAGCCCGCTCACCCGGCGCCGATGGGCGAACTTCAAGGCGCACCGGCGGGGCTATGTCAGTCTGTGGATATTCCTGGCCCTGTTCGGCCTCTCGCTGTTCGCCGAGCTGATTGCCAACGACAAACCCATCGTTATGGGTTTCCGCGGAAGTCTCTACACGCCGGTTTTCGTAAGCTACTCGGAGACGGCATTTGGTGGCGCGCTGGAAAGCGAAGCCAATTACCGCGATCCTGCCGTGCAGGCCATGATCGACAAGGGCCATGGCTGGGCGATCTGGCCTGTCATTCCCTATGCCTATCGTACAATCGACTATGACTTGCCCACCGCCGCGCCCGCGCCGCCGTCCGCGCGCCACTGGCTCGGAACCGACGACCAGGGCCGCGACGTGCTCGCCCGGCTCATCTACGGCTTCCGGCTGTCGGTCACGTTCGGCCTGCTGCTGACAATTCTCTCCTCAGTGATCGGCGTTACCGCCGGCGCCGTCCAAGGCTATTTCGGCGGCTGGACCGACCTGCTCATGCAGCGCGTCATCGAGATCCTGCACAGCCTGCCGATCCTCTATCTGCTCATCATCATGTCGAGCCTGCTCCAGCCGGGTTTCTTCACGCTGATGGGCGTGCTGCTGCTCGTCACCTGGATGAGCCTCGTCCACGTCGTCCGTGCCGAGTTCCTGCGGGCCCGCAACCTCGACTATGTCCGCGCGGCCCGGGCGCTAGGCCTCGGCAATCGCGCGATCATGTTCCGGCACATCCTCCCCAACGCCATGGTCGCGACTATGACATTTCTGCCGTTCATCCTCTCGGCCTCGATCACGATGCTGACCGCGCTCGATTTCCTCGGCTTCGGCCTGCCGCGCGGCTCAGCGTCGATCGGCGAGCTGCTCAACCAGGCGAAGAACAATCTCGTCGCGCCCTGGCTCGGTATCGCCGGCTTTGCCGTCATGGCGGTGATGCTCTCGCTCCTGATCTTCATCGGCGAGGCAGCGCGCGATGCTTTCGATCCGCGGAAGTCGACATGAGCGGCGGACCTCTGCTCGACGTCAAGGATCTTGCCGTCTCCTTCCGCTCGGAGGGGCGGATCGTCGAAGCGGTGAAGGGCGTCTCCTTCATACTCAAAGAGGGCCAGACGCTGGCGCTGGTCGGCGAGTCCGGATCGGGCAAGTCGTCCGTCGCCATGTCAGTGCTTCAGCTTCTGCCCTATCCTGTCGCCTTCCATCCGGGCGGCTCGATCAAGCTGGACGGGCAGGAACTGGTCGGTGCAGATGAAAGGACGCTCCAGCGCGTTCGCGGCGCCCGCATCGCGCTTATCCCTCAGGAGCCGTTGACGGCGCTCAATCCGCTGCATCGCATCGACCGTCAGATTGTCGAAGCCATCAGGCTGCATGATCCGTCGATCAGTCAGGTTGATGCCGCCGCCAAAACCGTGGAGCTTCTCAAGCTGGTCGGTCTGCGCGATGCCGAGAAGCGTCTTAAAGCCTATCCCCATGAACTCTCCGGCGGCCAGCGCCAGCGCGTCATGATCGCCATGGCTCTTGCCAACGAGCCAGACCTGCTCATCGCCGACGAGCCGACCACCGCGCTCGACGTGACCGTGCAGGTGCAGGTTCTCGACCTGCTTAAGGATCTTCAGCAGCGGCTCGGCATGGCCATGTTGCTGATCACCCACGATCTCGGGGTGGTGCGCAAGATGGCGGAGAGGGTCTGCGTGATGACCAATGGCGAGATAGTCGAGGCGGGGGAGACGGCGCATGTTTTCGACAATCCCCGGCACGCTTATACGCAGAAGCTGCTCAACGCGACGCCGCGCGGGGCACCGCTCCGGATCGAAGGCCAATCGTCAGCGCTCGTCGAAGCCGATGAGTTGAAAGTCTGGTTCCCAATCAAGGATTGGTTCGGGCGCACCAAGAGCCATGTGAAGGCCGTCGATGGCGTGACGCTTTCCATTCCGCGCGGCCATACGCTCGGCGTGGTCGGCGAGAGTGGCTCGGGAAAATCCACGCTTGGCATGGCGTTGTTGCGCATTGGCCGCAGCCAGGGCGCGATCCGTTTCGACGGCATCCCGATCCACGAGCGCAACTGGAAGGCCATGCGGCCACTGCGCAGCCGCATGCAGATCGTGTTCCAGGATCCGTTCGCCTCGCTAAGCCCCAAGATGACCGTCGGCCAGATCGTGGGCGAGGGCCTGCCGATCCACCAGCCCGAGCTGGATCGGACCGCCCGGCACGAGGCGGTCAGGCAGGTGCTGGAGGAAGTCGGCCTCGGCGCCGACATCATGGACCGTTACCCGCACGAATTCTCGGGCGGCCAGCGCCAGCGCATCGCCATAGCGCGTGCGATCATCCTGAAGCCGGATCTCATCGTGCTCGACGAGCCGACCTCGGCGCTCGACATGAGCGTGCAGGCGCAGATCGTCGACCTGCTGCGCGCCCTGCAGGCGAGCCACGGCCTCACCTATCTCTTCATCAGCCACGACCTGAAGGTGGTCCGGGCGCTGGCGCATGAGCTGCTGGTCATGAAGGATGGCAAGATCGTCGAGCAAGGGACGGCCGAAACAATCTTCGCCGCGCCGCAGAGCGACTATACGCGCGATCTCATCGCCGCCGCGCTGGAGCTCAGGGCTCGCAGCGCGGCATAGCCTTCAGATGATCAGGCGGCTGGCGGCGCCGGGAACAGTGCGAGCAGCTCTTCCTTGCTCAGCGAGCCGTCGCCATTCTTGTCGGCGGCCTTGAACTTGGCCGGCGTCGCGGCGGTGTATGCCGCGTGTGTGATGTTACCGCTGGCGTCGGGCGCGATGCCCTCGAAGGCGGCCTTCATCATCGGTTGGATGTCGGCGGCCTTGATGCTGTCTGCGCCCTGCGAAATGAAGCCCCAGCCCTGCTCTTGGAACGCCGCGAACTCCTCGGACGAGACCTTGCCATCCTTGTTGGAGTCGGCAAAGCCCATGAGATCGAAGTCGCCCTGGGCGATGGCGGGGGCAGCGAGTGCTGCGGCGAGCGCGGCGATGACGATGGTGCGACGCATTGTAATTCCTCTCCTGAAAATTTTCACGAACTCCCCGCGGTGTCTTAGGCGAGCAACGCGCAGCTCGCCAGCGCTTTCGGCTTGCTCCCGGCACGTGCGGCCGCTGGGTCGTGTGCTTCACGCCATGGCGTCGCGACGCGACTTGAGGCACATAAGTCCCGTGCGGGAGATCACGTCCAGGAACCGGCCTGAAGGCACGCATGGCTGATCGGGCCGATTTTCCCGATGCCGATCTCGCCTCTGCTGCGGCATCGGGCGATCGCGAGGCATTTCGCGTGCTGCTCGAGCGGCATTATGATCGCATCCACCGGCTCGCCTGGCAGCTCTCCGGTTCACGCGCCGACGCCGATGACGTCGCTCAGGATGTCTGCTGCACCTTGGCCGAGAAGATTGGCAGCTTCCGGGGCGAGGCGAAATTCACGACCTGGCTCTGCGGTATCGTGTTCAATGCATGCCGCGATCTGCGCCGCCGGCGCCGGTCATTCGGTGCGCTGACGGAGCGGCTCGCGGTCCTCGCCGGCCTTGCGCGCGGCCCCGATGGGCGCGACCTGCACGACGCGATGTGGCTCAGGAACGCGATTGCGAAGCTTCCGGCTGCCTATCGTGAGGCGGTGGTCCTCGTTGCTGGGCAGCAGCTCAGTCATGCCGAGGCTGCGGCGATCCTGGGCATCGCCGAGTCCACCGTCTCCTGGCGCATGCACGAGGTGCGCCGGTTGCTGGGCGGTGCCTCTGGCGAAGGGGCTTGAGCGCCTCTCCAAAAATAATTTCGTCATTACCCAAGGATCTCCCGGCCCCGCGCGTCGAAGGAACATGCGGACGATCTTGCGCCGCTGTTTTCAGGGAGAATGCCCATGTCTCGATTGAACAATGCGATCGCAACCAGCCTTGCCATGGCGTTGCTCGCTGCCTGCGCCCAGAATGGCGGACAGCAAGCCGCAAACTCGCCCTCGACGGATGGTGCGGTCAGTGAAGCGGATGAGGCTGCTTCCATCGTCGTCACCGGCTCGCGGATTGAACGGGGCGACTATGTGTCGAGTTCGCCGCTCGTCGTGATCGACAGTCGCAAGGCCGGTCGCATTGCGCCCTCCGCTCCGCCACCCCCGCCGCCTCCCGGGATCATGTCGCGTGCGATGGTGGCGCAGTCCTATGTACCCCGCCCGGAGCCCTGGCCGCAGCCCGCTTACCGGGATGTCGGTCGCGACAAGTTCACGTCCGTCGCGGAAAATCCGTTCAAGGCGGTCAAGGAAGAGCCGGTCTCGACCTTCTCCATCGATGTCGACACCGCGTCCTATTCTTTCGTCCGCGCCTCGCTCAACCGCAATTCCTTGCCGCAGCCAGCCGCCGTCCGTGCCGAGGAGATGATCAACTATTTCCCCTATGATTATGCCTCGCCCGGCAACGCGCAGCAGCCATTCACCACCAATGTCGCGGTC